>NZ_LZRW01000022.1:0-524828 GCF_001974945.1 Bacillus sp. I-2
CCATGCGGTTCAAGGAACTATCCGGTATTAGCTCCGGTTTCCCGGAGTTACCCCAGTCTTACAGGCAGGTTACCCACGTGTTACTCACCCGTCCGCCGCTAACATCCGGGAGCAAGCTCCCTTCTGTTCGCTCGACTTGCATGTATTAGGCACGCCGCCAGCGTTCGTCCTGAGCCAGGATCAAACTCTCCGAGGTATGCAGGATGCATATCACACATGCGTTGCTACACGATGTAGCGAACTTAGCATGTGATCATTTCCTGCCTCGCCAGTTTGACTGACTACCTATGAAGTATCATAGGATTTTTTTATAAAAACTCGAATTAACAGGTACGTTTTGTCTTGTTTAGTTTTCAAAGATCATCTTCGTCGTCTCTCAGAGGCGACTTTATCAATATAACATTCTATCAAGATAAAGTCAACAACTTTTTTCTTAATGTTATTTATCAACCGCGCTGTTTCAGCGGCGAATACAAATATAACACCTTTTGAAAGAAGAAACAAGTATTTTTTCTAAATAATTTATTTTTCCTTATCTCTTCCTATATATTGATACAAATGCTGCTTATCTCGGGAATTGTCTATTGTTGATCCTGCAGGTCTTTAGTATATTTATAATAGATTGAAACTTAATAACCGCAGGGGGAGCTTTGTGCTGAGAGTGAACATTCGTTGTTCTGACCCTTTGAACCTGTCAGTTAATACTGAAGTAGGAATGTGGAATCACTTGAATACATACGGTGTATTCAAA
Organism: Bacillus sp. I-2; assembly: GCF_001974945.1. Taxonomy (NCBI): domain Bacteria; kingdom Bacillati; phylum Bacillota; class Bacilli; order Caryophanales; family Bacillaceae; genus Bacillus; species Bacillus sp. I-2. The sequence goes on from NZ_LZRW01000022.1 coordinate 752, forward strand.
TCGATATGTTTTTCTATGAATAACATACTCATCCTTACACGGTCTCTCCTTGCTCAATTCATGAAAAAGGAGATTTTTTTATGCAGCAATCAAATCAATTGGTACGACTGATGGAAATCGCAATTATGACTTCACTTGCACTTGTATTAGATTACTTATCAGGTCTCTTTTTAAGAATGCCCAATGGCGGTTCTCTTGCGCTGATTATGATTCCCGTCATTCTCATGTCTATTAGATGGGGAATATCTACCGGATTTATCATCGGTGTGTTAATCGCAGGTCTTCAGCTGATGAATAGCCCGATCATCGCTACACCTGTTCAAGGATTCCTCGATTACTTCGTTGCATCTGTTGTTATTTCTTTAAGCGGCCTGTTTTCTGGACTGATCAAAAAAGCCATTCAGGATCAAAAGCGAAAACAGCAATTCTTCTATATTACCCTAGCTGTTTTTGTTGCTAGTTTCTTCAGACTGCTGACGTTCTTTATTTCTGGCGTCGTTTTCTTTTCTCAATATGCACCGAAAGGAACACCAGGATGGGTCTACTCTTTAATTTATAACAGCACATATATGGTTCCTTCATTTATTATTTGCAGTATCGTTCTTTGCATACTCATCCCAAGTGCATCCCGTTTGGTTTTTCCTCGTCAAAAATAACCGGCTGATTACAGCTGGTTATTTTTTTATGCATAATTTACCGCTCTATGGAATCTATTAATAATAGAAGATTTCATGCTGGAGGTACGACAATGAATCCTTACTCCATTATGCTTTGCTGTTATATTCTCAGTCTTGCTTATTTCTTGGCAGGTTTCTATGAAGCTTTAAAAATAGCAGGCGTGAAAGGAAAAGTAGAAGCTTCACCGTTTATTTCTTACATGTTGCTTGCTGTACTTTTCACTTTTTTCTCTCATTATTACTGGAAGCTGACGATTTAATTCGTTGTACATGGTTATTCAATATAGACAGCTCCCACCCATATCCTATTTCATTATGGTTCTCGCCAGCCAGCTCGAACTGGCTGGTAACGACAAAATGAGGTTGAAGCTTTTGATAAAATTGTTTTGCCGAATTTTGTTCAAACACCCATAGCATCAACTTCTGATACCCTTTTTCTATTAAATAATCGACACCTTTAGCAATTAAAGCAATACCCGCCCCTGATTTCTGTTTCTGTTGTAATAAATAGATGGCATATAGCTCTCCATCATATGTAGAATAACGTTCGTCACGTTGTTTTCCGAAAGAGGCAAAACCAAATACGCCATCCGCATCTTCTGCGACAAACGTGCCTTCAAGCGATCTTTTTCTCCAGCTCTCTTCCTTCTCTGCAATGTTTAAACCATCTAAATACTCCTGCGAAATAATCCCTTGATAAGTCGTCTGCCAGCTTTTCACATGTATTTCGGCGATTTTTGGAATATCTTGATGTACAGCATGTCTCACCTTCATCCGCGCCACTCCTTTTAGTTTTTTTCACCCTATCTTCATTATGATAAATTCCTATTATATAAAATTCAATGACCGACGTTTTGTCAGCATACCTTTTAATGATTACAGAAAAAAGTGACACCTTCTGATAGAAGGTGTCTTCTTTTGATTTTATTCTTCTATTTGACGATCAGCGATTTCTTTTTTTCTTGGCTGTTTGATTTCATTGGTTAGTTCTTGGATGCTTTGTTTCACATTGCCTTTGCCAGAGAAATTCTCAATAATTTCTTTGACATCAATCCCAGAGGATGCTTTCAGGCTTTCTTGCAGACTGGACATGAGATTTGTGGCATAGCCTGTAACTTTATTGGCACCGCTGCCTTCTCCGTTACCGCCCGTATCCACAACAGTAATTTTATCAATGTTAGAAAGTGGTGCAGATACTTGCTTCGCATATTCAGGTAGCATTTTCACAATCATATCAAGAATCGCTGCCTGACCATACTGTTCGAATGCTTCCGCAATTTTCTCTTTCGCTTCGGCTTCTGCAAGTCCTTTTAGTCTAATGACTTCTGCTTCTGTTTCCCCTTTTGCACGATCCGCTTCCGCTTTGGCAAGCCCATCAATTCGGACTTTCTCAGCTTCTGCTTTTGCCATTGCTTCAATGCTGTATTTCTTGGCATCTGCTTCAGCGAGGCGTTTCGCTTTTTCCGCGGCAGCCGACTGCTCAACAGCATAACGGTCCGCATCTGCTTTCTTTTTCACTTCAGAATCGTATTGACGTTCACGACGCTGAATCTCTTTTTCTTCTAATTCAATTTGTTTCTGACGCTCAATGATTTTGACTTGCATTTCTTGTTCAGTTACGTGCTGACGGTTACGAGCTGTTTCTAGATCGTACGCTTGGTCAGCACTTGCTTTTGCTGTATCCTGTTCACGTCTGAATTCTGCTCTTTTCAGCTCATTAATCTTTTCTGCTTCAGCGATTTCAGTAGCACGCTCAAGCTCAGATTTCTTCGCATCTTTATCTGCTTCGGCACGTTTGATACGTGTTTCTTTATCTGCTTCAGCTGTTGCAATATCTGCATCGCGTTTTACTTGGGCAATTCTTGGTTTACCTAGAGATTCTAAATAGCCATTTTTATCACGAACATCTTTAATCGTAAACGATACAATGACAAGACCCATTTTCGCTAAATCTTGAGAAGCGACACGTTGTACTTCTTGAGAAAATTTCTCTCTGTTTTTATAAATCTCTTCGACTGTCATTGATCCTAAGATGGAACGAAGGTGGCCTTCTAATACTTCTCTCGCTTCGTTTTCACGGTCTTCTTTTGTTTTCCCTAAAAATTGCTCTGCAGCAGTCGCGATTTCTTCAATCGATCCGCCAATTTTAATGATGGCCGTTCCATCCGCCATGACCGGTACACCTTGTTCGGTATAGACTTCAGGTGTTGAAACGTCTAGCTTGCTAGATAGTAAGCTGAGCGGCTCTGCTTGTTGAAAGACTGGAAGTACAAAGGTACCGCCGCCTCTCACAATCTTAATCTTGTTTCCACCTTCATCCACGTGGACATTTTTACTTCCTAGGTAACTTCCTGTGACGATTAATGCTTCATCTGGACCTGCTGTCCGGTATTTAGAAACAAATACACCAATAAGTGCAATAAGAATTACAAGCACAATTCCAATGATCACTAAAATAGTTGTTCCTGGCATAGCATTCCCTCCTAGATTTCTTCATTTGGTATAACAGATAAGACGCCTTTGTTCACTTCGACAACTAGCACACGGGTTCCATATGGAATCTCCTCTTGGTCGAAACTGACAGCTGGCTTTGAGATTTTCCCGCTATTACTGATTAACAGCACTTCTCCAAATCCGTCTTTTGGAACAGATACAATGATCTCCCCAGTTCTTCCTTTTAAATCGGCTTCCGTATAAGAGAGAGATTCTTCAGCAGAGGAAAGCGGGACTAATACAAATACATTCAAACAGGTCACAAGGATCACTGCGAGGATGGCAGATAATACTGCGCCAAGTCCACTTCCTACAATTGCTGTTTTTTCAGAGATAAACCCTCCAGCCGAGAAAAAGGTAAGAAATGCGAGGATCAATGTTGGTTGAAGGAATGGAACAGGGATCGCTTCAAACAATCCATCAAATACATCGCCGAAAAAGACGAAAACAAGTGTCAGGATTCCTGATATCATCAATATGTATAAATACAGCGTCTGAAGAGGCAGCCCGAACACATCCAACTTCCTCACCCTTTCATCATGAAATGAACATCTTTTGTTTCATTTAGACCACACTCACCTCCAATGTATTCCTTCTAACAGGTAATACGAACCACTTTTGTAAAGGTTTCATATTTCATCACAATTCTTCAAAGGGATTTTCGGATAGCTCAAGAATGATTGTCATGTACCATTATGTTAAAATTTGACCTTGAGGTGATGAAGAAAATGAGTTTATTACATGAAGCGAGACAAGAATTGTGGCACGAGCTGCAAGGTTTGAGCGAAGAACAATTGAACCAAAAATTATCTGATGATACTTGGAGTATTCAAGAGGTAGCAGATCATTTAAAGAAAATGGACCTAGTTGCAGCAAAACATCTAGCTGCTGAGGGTAAAAAAGCACCGATTAAAGAATATGAACCAAAGCCGGTAGAAATGGCAGAGGACCGTTCGAAAAAAGCCACTGCGCCTAGTATTGTTGAGCCTGAGCGCAAGCATGTAACACCTACACATTTAAAGGATGAGCTCGATACTGCACGTGAGCAGCTCAATCAAATTTTATCAACATTTACTGAGGAAGATTTCAAACGCGTCATTGCACACCCTGTGTTTAAAGAGCTATCCCTTAAGCAATACCTTGATTTTATCGGCGCACACGAAAAACGCCATATTCATCAAATCAAAGAAATTAAAGAACAACTATAGACATAAAAAAGACTCCCTTTTGGGAGCCTTTTTTCATTGTTACACCGTTTTAGGTGTTAACTCAAAGCAACGAGCATAAATCCATTTGTACGCTTTTTCGTTTAAATCTCTTGGGTTTCCAACTGTTTGCGGATCTTTCATCGCTTCTTTAGATAAACGATCAATCATATCTTTTGATACACCTTGTTCTTCTAATGAAGGAACTTCTAAATCCTCCACTAAATCATACATCCAGTTCACAGCTGCTTTGGCTGCTTCCTCTGTTGTCATTCTGCTTGTATCAATCCCAAACGCTTGCGCAATTCGAGCGAATTTTTCCGGATACCCTTTCCAGTTATACTCCATCACTGGTCCCATCATCGCTGCAACACACTGACCGTGAGCGACAGGAATAATACCTCCGAGTGTTTGACTCATCGCATGTGCAGCTCCAGCTGATTCACTTCCATAAGAAAGCCCGGCAAGCATCGCAGCTTGTGCCATTCCATATCTGGCTTCTAAGTCCTCGCCATCAGCAAAGGCACGGCGAATATAATGAGCAGCATATTCAATTGCCATGAGCGCTACCGCATCTGTAATCGGCTGAGCAAATTTCATCGTATAGCATTCAATCGCGTGAGCAAGCGCGTCAATTCCAGTCATTGCTGTCACATGAGGCGGCATGGACACATGAAGCTCTGGATCAATTACTGTTAGATGAGCTGCAATGAGAGGTCCACCAGTATTGAATTTGAATTCTCTTTCTTCATCAGTAATAACCGCCCACTGCGTTACCTCGGAACCTGTACCAGCTGTTGTCGGAATAGTGGTTAAAGGAGGGATTCTGTTTTCTAGCGGTTTTTTTCCCTCTGCTGCTTCGTAATCAAGGACTGAACCTTCATGAGTTGCCTCTACTCCGATTGCCTTTGCTGTATCCATTGAACTGCCGCCGCCTACTGCGACTAATCCATTACAGCCTTCTTTTTCATATAAAGCAGATCCTTCGCTCACTAGACGGACTGGCGGATTTGGCTCTACTTTATCAAATAGAACGACATCGATTTGCGCTTCTTTTAATGAAGCAATGACTGGGTCCACCACGCCGGCTTGATAAATACCAGGGTCTGTTACAAGCAATACCTTTGAAACGCCGTATGCTTTCACTTCTTCCCCAACATGTTTCACTGCACCAATGCCGTGTTTGATAACAGTCGGAATTTCAAATGTGTGGAATTTCTGCATGCTTTCAATTTTCATATTTAGTGTCATAAAGAATCTCCTCCAAATGCGTAATTTTTATTTAAACCAATGAACCGCTTCAGGTTTTGTATTTCGATATAAGTGCTTCAGTTCGGTATATTCTTCAAGTCCCGTGCGTCCTAATTCGCGCCCAATGCCTGATTGCTTGTAGCCACCCCAAGGTGCTTGAGCGAAATAAGGGTGGAAGTCATTGATCCAAACTGTGCCTAATCTTAATTGTCGAGCCACTCTTTCGGCCTTGCTGATATCAGAAGACCAAACAGCTCCTGCTAAACCATAAATCGTGTCATTTGCCAGCTTGATGACTTCTTCCTCTGTACGGAAGGATTCGACTGTCAGGACGGGTCCAAAGACTTCTTCCTGTACAATCCGCATATCTGACGTGCAGCCTGAGAAAATGGTCGGCAAGTAGAAGAACCCATTTTGCAGCTCCTCTGCGTCAGGTCTTTTTCCGCCTGTCTCTAACTTAGCGCCTTCTTCTAAACCGATGCTGACGTATTTTTCTACTTTTTCTCGATGCTCAGCTGAGATGAGCGGCCCGCTCTGGGTGTCTTCATCAAAGCCGCTGCCTAGCTTGATTTTTTTCGTACGCTTCACCAGTTCTTCTAAAAATTCATCATGAATAGATTCTTCCACTAGCAAACGTGAACCTGCTGAACACACTTGCCCTGCATGGAAAAATACAGCATTCATTGCCTGGTCAACCGCTACGTCTAAATCAGCATCTTGAAACACAATATTCGGATTCTTTCCGCCAAGCTCAAGGGCTATTTTTTTCACATTCCCGCTGGCTCCCTGCATAATTTTCTTCCCTGTTTCAATACCGCCTGTAAATGAAATCAGATCTACTTGATCATTTACAGCAAGCTCATCACCAACGGTTGCCCCAGGTCCAAGCACAAGGTTTGCAACGCCTGCTGGAACGCCCGCTTCTTCCATGAGTTTAAATATTTTTATTGTGGTGAGTGGTGTGATTTCACTTGGCTTTAGAACGATTGTATTTCCCGCCGCAAGTGCAGGAGCGATTTTCCAGCTTGCTTGAAGCAATGGATAGTTCCAAGGAGTGATTTGTCCGCATACACCGACAGGCTCTCTGACTAATTCACTTTTCGAGTTTGAAATTGGTGATGCAATGATTTCCCCGCCATCTTTATCAGCCAGACCTGCGTAATATTGGAACACGTTCGCAATATCGTCCATATCTGCTTTGCTTTCCTCTAATGTTTTGCCAGTATCAAGCGATTCCAATTTGGCTAATTCATCAAGATCACGTCTAATCAATTCAGCTATCTTAAACACAATATTTCCTCTTTCAAGTCCAGGCATGTTTGCCCAGTCCCCTTGATCGAATGCTTTTCTCGCTGCTTTAATGGCTAGCTGCGCGTCATTTCTAGATCCTTCGCTGACTGTCGCGATCACTTCTTGATTGAACGGATTGATGATATCTCGCGTGTCGCTACTTTTAGCGCCAACCCATTGTCCGTCTATAAATAGTGTTTGACTCATAGAAGGAACCTCCTCTGATTCTCTTTGATAAGTTTGTTAAATAAAAATTTAACGTTTTGAACATAATTAACTTATCATGTTCAAATTTTTCTGTCAAAGGGAGATATGCTTCATTTATTTTGACATTTTGTATTCTTTCGTTAACATATAGTCCATAAAGATTTTTTTGAACGGATTGAATTTTCTTAATAGAAAGCAGGGACAAAATGAAAAAGCAGGAAAAACCGCAAGCAGAAGATCGTATTTTAGCTGCTAAAGATCTAGTCATTGATTCCATAGCTGAAACGATGGATCTCTATGGCATTACACGAAGTGCAGGTATTCTATATGGGACAATGTATTTAAATGAGGAAATGACGCTGGATGAAATGCGTGAAGAGCTGCAAATGAGTAAGCCCAGTATGAGTACTGGTGTGAAAAAGCTGCAAGACATGAATATTGTCAAAAAGACGTTTCACCGGGGCCGAAGAAAACACAGCTTTGTTGCGGAAAAAGACTTTTTTAAGTTTTTCACGAACTTCTTTCCGCAAAAATGGGAACGTGAGGTCGAGGTCAATTTAGCGGCAATTGAAGAAGCGCAAGAGCAGCTTCAAGAGGTGGCGCGTGATGATCAGCTGGAGGAACATATAAGAGAAGAAGCGCAGCAGCTCATTGAGCAGCTTGAAAGCTCAAAAGCCTATTATGACTGGCTGAGACGATTAGCCCATTCTGTTCATTCTGGTGAAATTTTTGACTATATTCCGATTGAACAGAAAGAAAAATAGACGATGTGTTTATGTTTTACAGCTTGAATTTCACAGGAGGATTGATTATAATAAATTATGTCGTCATACCTCGGGGCATTAGCTCAGCTGGGAGAGCGCTACGCTGGCAGCGTAGAGGTCAGCGGTTCGATCCCGCTATGCTCCATACGAAAAACCATTCTTGTAAAATCAAGGATGGTTTTTTATGTACATATCTCTTACAGTTCTGTTTGTTCTTTGTTTTTTCTTAATACCTTTATGATGCGGTATGTGATCACAGAAAGATAAGTTAGGATGAGAATGATTGTGTAGGACACAGGGAAATCGCTCGTCATTCCGTGATAAAAGAAATAGATGAGCAGCACTGACAGCATGATGATCTGGAACAGTTCTTTTTTCATTTTTCTCTCCTCTCAAAATAGTGATTTGGCCGATTATATCACAAATGAAGTCAATTTTAGTTAGCTATCAGCAAGGAAGCATTTCCTCACTTGCTGATAGCTTTTTTTATAGATCATCACTTCTTCTGTAGTTGTTCGATTTTGTTCTTCGTCTTCGGTCCGTAAATTCCGTCTGCAGCTAAGCCGTTCATGAGCTGGAACCGCTTGACCGCATTCGCCGTTTTTGGTCCATAATAGCCATCAATCCCGTTGTTTTTTGCCCCTTTGTCTGGGTAAAAATAGAGGGAAGATAAGGCTTTTTGCACGGCTGTGACTTGAGGGCCTTTTGTCAAGGGCTTGGTGACTTTTAAAATGCCAGATGGCAGGTTTGACGAATTTTGTCTGGGAACGGGTGCTTTGTGGCTCAAGCTTTCTGTCTGAACTGGTTTTCTTGTGCTTTTGCTACCGGTATGTGCTGTGGCTATTCCAGCTTTAAACTGATCCCATCGTCCGAGAAGTTTCCTTGGACACTCTTTCCCGCTCCAATGTTTATGAGGCACTACATTTGATAAAGGAATTCCGAAATCTCCCATCAGCTTTCGAATGAGCCATTGGGCATTTTCGACTGCTTGTTCAAAGCTGCCGTCTGCATTTTCACAAATTTCAATACCAATTGATTTCATATTGCCGGTGCCTCTGCCATCCCCTGCGTGCCAGCCGTTTTCGTTTAACGGTAAATGCTGATAAATCACCTTATCATCAACGGTGTAATGCCAGCTCACCCCGGTACTTGAACGTGCAACAAATGCTGCATGACTGGCTGCATTAGCACCTTTTGCACTGTTAGACGTATTATGCACTGTAATATAGAGCGGCTTCATTGTTTTTCCTGGTCTGTTGCGATGTTGTTTTGGAATCAATGCTTGAATGATTTTTACCATGTCGTTTCTCCTTCAAGTATTATTTTGTTAGCCCTCTTTGTTTCAGAGCATCTTTTTGTAATTGGCCTTTGTAGGTCACATAATTGTTTTTAAACCAAGCTATTACCGCTGTGACCATAGTAAAAATCGTAGAACCTGCCACATAAAGTGCTTCACCTGCGGTTTGTACTTGCTCCTCACTAATCGGCAGCACCGTCTGTCCAAACATGACAAGCGTTTGATTGATCAGAGCAATAAAAAGAAGCACTGTGCGAATCACAGTGCCTTTGTCGAATGTTTTCATGATCTTTCCTCCTATTTTAAATTTCGTTCTATTTTGTCGAGTTTGTCGATCACGACATCATACTTTTCACTAAACTTTGCTAACACTTCATTTTGTGCCTCGATTTGTGCATTGAGCTTATTTTCTCGTTCCTTCGTTGTGTTGAGAACATAAAACAGAATCCAGCAAAAGAGAACGGCAAAGGGGCCTTGTGTCATTAAGTTCTGTACGACATCTACTTCCATTGGAATCACCTTCTTTCCGGCAAAAAAATAAAGCCATTAGGCTTCGTATTTGTCTCCTGTTATGTCTTGATAGTCATCTGCCGAGATCCAGCCGATGCTTACATAAAATGCAATGTCCTCTGGGCCGTAACATTGCCAGTCCCAAAATTGTTTGATATCTGCTACAGTTGGAAACATCATTTTGATTCAGCTCCTTTAAAGATAGCAAATAGCTGCGTTAAATGATCCAGCCATAAGTATTTTCACTAAAGACTGATAAGACCCTCATAGAACTTTTTGTAGGCAGATCGGGGTGTGCTTCATGAATATACCAAGAATGCACGCCAGGTAATTTGATAAGTTTATCTAAAATACTAGGATCGTTTGCATTAATTCTTTCATAAGCTTTTCCATCGTCAGCAGTGATTTTAGATAGTTGTCCTGCGTCCCATTTGTTTTTTTCATTTTGTGTCGGCAATTGGAGCCAGTTAATTCCGACGTCATTCACATGATAGGAAAAACAAAATGCATTGCCTGATGTGTCAATCGCGATTCCTACGCCAATATTATTTTGACCTACAAGCTGAAAGCCTCTTAATGCAGCATTACCTATAGCAGGAGAATCGACTACTCCAGAACCTCCCGGAGCATAGAACGAGCAGGCACCTAACGATTTAATCCCGTTATAAATACTGCCGCCAGCAGGGATATTCACCAACTGGGACCCGTTATCATTTGTCATTTTATATAACTGAGATTGATCCCATTTATGCTTTTCTGTTACAGATACATGAGATGTTGCATCATTTTTGTGTTGATTGATTTGATCCAAAAGTCCAACATCATTTTCAAGAATAACCTTGATCATGTCATTAAACAGATCTGCATGGGCTTTGTCACTGACTTTAAAAGAACGAGGTGTCTTTATCTCCATGAACATTCTCCTTTTATATTTCAGCTCTAAATATTGATTTTATTCACCTTGTGCTGAACTTAAAACCAAATGTAATAAACTCAGTGGGATTGGCGTTATTTGAAGATGATTGTACACATACATTACCCTCTTTATCTATTAAGGTACGATGGAATTGTGGTACTCCTGGAGTCCCTATACTAGAAGCGACTCCTACAAAATGCATTGCCTGTTTCGGCCGATATTCTTCAGGCAAATTAAACACTGCATTATTTCCTAATGTCCCACCTTTTACAGCTCCTACTATCTCAACTTCACCTAGGAGATTCTTGCGATATTTTACTGGTAAATTAATAGGGTCATATTCCTTCCAATTGCTTTTAATCTCTTTAGGTGTTTCCCAAGATCCTTCTAATAAATCTGATAGCGTGATTTGCTTCTCCCATGGTGTCCATGATTCTGCATTGTGTTTAAGAACTCTAAAGTATGTGTTCTTCCCATAAACAGATTCGTATGCTATTTGCACTAATGTACTGCCATAACTCATGACCAATAAAAACACTCGATTAAAGGATGATGGACCGTTTATACCTTGGTTATAAATGAGGTACATTCCTGTCTGAGTGAGGGTGTTATAGTCTGTTTCGCTAGCAAATCCATGATAAATGGGCTTTCCATTATCTTGTGTGATTTTTACTAATTGACCGTTATCCCATCTATTCATATCGCTTTCTGTAGGCAGCTTTGTCCATGAAATCGATGTATGTCCAGCATCATAATAGAAAAAATAAGCATTACCTGACATATCAATCGCAAAGCCAGATCCAATATTTTCTTGCCCTACTGTCTGCAGCCCTCTTATTGATACATTCGGTAAGGCAGGTGAATCCTCCACGCCAGCAGCTGCATAAAATGTACATGTTCCTTTGTCTTTTATCGCATCAAATATGCTTTCCCCGGCTGACACATTGATAAGCTGTCTTCCACTATCAGCCGTGATCTTATAACTCTGGGATTCATTCCATTTTTTCTTTTCTGTTTCAGATGCGTGTACTCCGCCATCATTTGTATGTTTTAAGAGATGCTCTAATAATCCAGTATCATTTTCAAGTAATACTCTGACCATGTCATTAAACAGATCTGCATGCGCTTTATCATTCACGTTAAATGGTTTTGGTTCTTTTATTTCCATTCGGTTTTCACTCCCTTGCCTTGAAATTTGGTTCAATCTCTTGCAGCTGCTCTAAAGTGAGTATCCTTTGCTCGTATCCTGCATTTAGATCTTCCATTGAACAATCACCTAGTTCAATTGCCTGTTTGACCAATCCAGGTGTCACCCATTTGAAATATAATGCCATTACCCAATAACTCATCTATCACTCTCTCCTTTAATGAAAAGGATCTCATTTTTTAGCGCTTTTAGTTCGTTTGATAGAAGATCACATTGATGTTCAAGCTGTTTTCTCATCAGCTTTTCTTTTGCTACTTCTTGTGCTAGATAATCTAGCGGGAGCGGTGGTTGATACCTTGGATTGGCTTGTGATTCCTCCCACCATTTTTTCAACTCTTTCTCTGTTGGTTTGGGCACATCAAGATACCATTCATCTATATACGAACCAGCACCGTCATTTCTTAGTTCAAAATCCTTTTGCGGATCCGCAGCGGGATATTTATATTTAATGGCTTCATATAAAATCATCAAAACCCTCCTATACTCGCGGGAAATTTCGGCCGCCTACTTCTGTAATGTCAAAATAGTTGTACCAGCCTGAGTTATCTGATATATAACGACTAACGTCTCCGTCATACCCTGCGTACATGTAAATTTCTAAATAATCCCCTTTATTAGCCGGTACATTGGCAGAACCATAAAGTCCCATACTAAAGCTCAACGTATCAGATGGGCTTGTCGGACTTTGTCTTTGATGTGAAATATTTTTATATCTTTTTCCATTTAAATAGATCGATAATTCAAAGTTTGCATACCGTTGAAAGCTTTCAATATACACACCAGCATTCACTGAATACATTCCGTTTTCAGGGCAGATGAAGCGATTATTTTTGATATCAAAATTGTTATGACTGTCTTTTATCTTTCGATTAAAAAGGACTTTTTGATACTCTCCCTTGGTTAATAACTGCTTCCCAGTTGTACCTATATTGGCATGACAGAACCCAGAGAGTTTATGCCACTCGGTCCACCCCGACCCAGTCCACCAATGACGGCACCACGTACCTGTGCTATCAAAATAGCTGCCTGCTTCGTTTCCAGTCCCATAATAATATTGAACAAATCGAAAGTTACTATATTTTTCATTTTTCACAAAGCCGAATCTTGTAGGGTATCCCGTATCATTGGCTTGACCAATATCCATGAATGTAATACCTATTGGATATTCCTCGCCGCTGACTGTTGCATCTTGAATGGCTTGATCCCCTGTTAGTTTGAATAAGCTTTCATTTGTGATCCCTGCTATTTGTTTACTAAGCGCATTGTCATTTTCCACAAGTGTGTCGACCATCCTGTTAAACAAATTGGCATGTGCTTTGTCAGAGGTTTCAAACGGTAAAGGTGATTTTATGTCCACTTCATTTCTCCTCCATCAATAAATATCATCAATCTCAAAAACAAATTCGATGTCGCCGTCTTTTTGTTTGTCTGTCATGGTGCGGATGGCGGTGAATTTGCCTTCTTCGTCGACAAGTGCTAGTTCGTTGATCACTTCTCCTGCCAGTTCTCCTTCGGCGATCGTGCAGGTGTAGCGGATTTTTGCTGGTTCCATGAAGGTAAATGAATCAATATTTTTTTGAACTAGTTCTTTTTTTAGTTTTTGTTCAGTGCCGTCTAGTGAGATCGGTTTTCCATCCTTCGTTCCCCCATTTCCAAATGCCATTTTGACGACTTTTGTGAGTTTTGTTCCTTCGGCTCTTGCCTTTGCCATTTGTTGACGTGCATACAGTGTTGTTACGGTTAATTGATCAGCCATTGTGATCCTCCTTATAAATCTATTTTTTTAGAAGTTGCTGCTAGCATTTTTGATCCGTCCAGCGGAACAGATCCATCGAGAATCCAGTAATGATCCTTGATCAGTAAGCTTCCATCTTGCTCAGTTTGGACATGTACTGGCAGACGGAACGTCATCTTCTTCTTTGTTTGATGCTGGAGCTGATTTTTTGTGCGTAAAGTCAATGCCGCTCCTTGCTTCGTTTCATGTACCGCTCCAGTCATGACATAGTTCATGCGATATGCTGTTTCTGACTGATGTTGAAGCGGCATTCTCATGTTTAATGAGTGCCGAAAACGAGCAGGCACATCCGTTGTCCCTCTTGTTCCGCTGAGATAAAACGTACCATTTAAGACAAATTCACCATTGAGTAAAATGGGGATATGATCGAAAAAACCCACTCTGCTGCGCAGTGTGAGCCTCCCGTGATGATCATTTTTTTCATGTACGTCGGTATGATGAAAAGCCGTGAATGTATAAGCCAAGTGTGCAGGTTTTAACGTTTCAAGTATTTCTACAATATATCTCGTGTTTTGCAGATCATCTAGGTTCACACGTAAGGCGAAATGATAGCGATTGGTTGTGAGACGGATGACAGCACTTGGATTCTTGAGAAAGCGATTGACTGATTTCTCTAATGAAAGATACGTGATTGGCGGAATATTTGACATCATATTGAGTAAGCGTGCCCTGCGCAGTTCAATTGAATCATCTGATTCCCGCTGCACCTTCAGCATTCTTTCCCATCTATTCAATCCCCATGTCGCTGTTAAAGGAAAGAACTGATCCGTTAAGTCGAAAATAGATTCGTCCAATCCCTCAAATTCCGGTGCCTCTGTCTTGAGCAGGTGATCAACTTCATAAATCTCTGTAAAATATGGCGGCAAGTAGTTTTTCATTTCATCCTGTTTGCTCAATAACCTTCACCTGCCTAAGACGCGGAATCTCAATGTCCTGTAATACTAAGTTTTTCGACTCCCCATTCAATAACACATCTGCATAATCTGACACACTTTCTGAATGGTACAGAATATCATTTAAGGCGGACATTCGAATGGTACTCTTTTCAAATGCGATTGATTTCAACAGCGTCTTGACCTTTTCTTCTATTTCTTTCTGAGCTCCTTCAAGGGTCCAGTCCATTTGAAGTTCGACAGCCACTTCTATGTCGATATCCAGCCATTTGGCGCTTTCAACGGTTGCTTTTGAGCCTATAGGCGCTTGTCCTTCTCCTTCACCTGGCACTGGGTCTATATATTCCTGTACCCTTTTGACTAGAAGGTCTGATGCAACATCTAGATTGCCATCTGTGATGACAATTTTGACTGTCCCTTCTCCGTTCCAAAGCGGGAACACTTTCGCTCTGCCAACACCAGGCACTTCCTCAGCCCATTTTTTATAATGCGCCCTGTTGGCGCTGACAGCCTCCCGCCTCGCACGTATTAAATATCGATCATATAAAGAAGCGTCATCTTCCTCCTCTTGACCTGGTATTACCAGTTCTTTCATCTTAATCGATTCAAGTCCTGGAATTGTATCAAGTGACAGCAGCGGCTGATCTGTTAATTGAACATTGCCGGCTTTACCAGGTGTCTCGCATTCTAGCGTACCATCCTTCGAATACTGGAAATAAACGTCTTCAATAAAAAAACGTGAGCCAGCTGGAATGTTGATACTGTTGGGCTGAATGACCGCTGACCAAACCGCTTTAGTGGCTGGTTTTCTTTCGATCCCTACTTCAGCAGCCCGCCGATCTAGAAACTCTCCTTGTGCTGTGTCTGCAAAGACCAGCTCAAACACTTGGTCAAGCCAAATATAGGACTGGGCCAGTTCAGCGGCAGCAGGTGCCAAGGCATTCCAAATGACGCTGTTTTCTCTTTTATCTATATCATCTGGCAGTCTATCCAGCATTCTTTCCATTAATGCTTCGTACGTCTGTTCCTCAAACATCGCCCTCCATCACCTCCTCTATTTCTAATGTGCCCTCATCTGTGACAATCGCTAGTTTGACATGAAACGAGTCATTTTGTTTTGTGACCTCTAACTCTTCAATATGATCAATCCGTTCGTCAACGAGCAGTGCTTCCTCTAGCAGCCTTGGAATCTCCATTTCTTTGTATTCATCCGTAGCTTCTGTATCCGTCAACAGCTCCTGAATTTCAGTGCCAATGTCGTGGCTGTAGATAGGATGTGCATACCGCTCTGTCCTAAGTGTCATATAAATGAATTGCCGGATTGCCTCAATACCTGAAATGGTTTCGCCTGTCAGTCTGCCAGTTTCAAAATCTATTCGATACGTCGTTGAGGTTTCGACCTCTTCATCTTCTTCTATTTCCTCGATTTCTTCCTCTGGTGAAAGTGCCACGTTCATCACCTCCCTTACAATTTGTCGATGATGTAAAAGGATTGGCCTCCTGCCATTGCAAGCACCATAATACTGTCTCCCCTTTTCAGCTCATCATCCTCACCCTTATTTAAGCGCTTCGGCCAAATCAGTAATTCTTCTGGAATGATCAGCTTATGATTTTCATTTAATCGGATGCCGAGAGGGGAAACTGCCGTGACTTCTCCGATAACAAGATCAATTGGAGATGCTGCGTCTACTGCATTCACTGCTAATCGTTTAATCGCTTCACTTAATCTCACGCTTGATCACCCTTTGGCATGGAATTCTTCTCAACAACATCAATGGTCATGGTGTGTTTCACCCCACTGAATTCATGTTTGTCTTGATCGATCCAGTAAGTTTTTTTTACGTTGATTTCAGGAATTTTCAAATAGATTGGGAGACCGCTTTGCAGCTCAGGAATTCCTAGGGCTTGTATGCTTTTGACTTCTTGTTTGACGCCTTTTTTCTCTGCCAGCCGTACTTTGGCTCTTTTTTGCAGCTGCGGCTGGTTGATTTGCCCTGTGACTGTCTCAACATGCTGTAAAATACCGTATTTATTCTGACCGGCTTTATCCTGTTCAATCACCACAATCTCGGATTTACTGCCTTTTTTCTTATTCTTCCCCTGTTCATCAGCAGACGTACGCATCTTGACACGAGTGGCTGTCTCTTCAATCGAGGTGCTGTATTGATAGCTGATGAGATTAACGCCTGATTCAATGACCCATACGTCCTCTGGATCAGGCCAGGCTCTCAGCCCCATCTTGCCTTTAGCAGAATAGATTTGATAGTTTCTTCCTGTTTGCCGCTTCGTTTCTTTCAATGCTTTCAATATCATGTCATACAAGCTTGTATCATTTTTAAACACTAGTGATTTTATGACATGTCCTGTATTGGCGATGGAGGTCATTGGAATTTGAAAGTCAGCTCCAATCCGCCTTAAGATTTGATCTGCTCTTTGATTTGAAAAAACATAGACATCTTGGTTTTTCACCAAATATTGGAGCATATCGTATGCAGTAAACGTCAGCTTTCCTTCAACAGGCGTCCGGGAAAAAACAATGCCTCTAAACAGCTCTTTTCCTTTCCATTTAAAAAGAACCGTGTCCCCTTCCGAGACACGGTAATATGTTTGACTGCCTTGCTTTGTGATAATATTTGCCTGAATTGAGCGAGGGGCTTGATACCTTTGCCCCTGAAGTGTCACACTCTCTGTGACAAGCTCATACATGGTGCCGCTTCTGATGGCAAAAAGCTCGATCAATGCCAGCCCCCCCTATTGTGGTATTTTTAACCTTTGTCCAGGGAAAATCCAATGCCCCGGCTGCTTAATATTACGTCTGCTACGTTTAATCATCACTAATTTATTGGCATTCCAAATACGCCGCCATTTTGTACTGTCTCCATAAAACCTGCCAGAAATTGCCCATAGTGTATCCCCTTTTTTGACGGTGTACATTTTTGGTGGTGTTTTTGAAGGCCGCTTCTTTTTCGTTTGTTTTGCTTTTTTCTTTCGTTTGATTTTCCTAGGCGATGCGGTTTTATATTCCTTTAACTCAATCGTAAATTCACGATCTCCAATATCATATGACCCTTCCTTGTGGGTGAAGCTTTCAATGCTGCACGTCATATTGATTTTTGTTCCAGTTACAATCAACCGCACGGATTTCTTTGAACGCATCATTCGTTCAATTTTCGCGATCGCATTCTCTGGTGATGGAATGCTTTTATATTCAGCAATCGGCGAATATTTCTTAGGAAATAATGAGGTGAATGATACTTGTTTCGCCGATGGTACGTCAATAAAGGTCAGTTCTCCAAAAGAGGCGACCTTTACCGTTTCATTTTGTACGTTATTTGTGATTTCGAGTTCGGATGGAAGGACAGGGAATCGCAACTTGTCCTTTCCTTGGGAAATCCACAATTGATACACTGATTTACCCATCAATTACGACCCCCTTCGTTCCTGTATGAAGCTCTACTTCCAGTTCATCTACAAGCATTTGTTTAATTTTTTCGACTAGCGATTGCTGGTCTTGTCCATTATGGAAATGCTGATCTCCATTGAACTGAATCGTGATTTGTTTATTACCTGACGGTGTTGTACTGCCAGTAGTCTGAGCTGAGGTGACTTGCTGCATCTGTGCTTCCGGTAAAGGAGCAGATGCATTTGATGGATCATATACTTGCATCCCAAGTGCCTTGGCTGCCTGCGTCAATAAATACCTTCCGCGAATGCCTCTTTCCTCAGGAATAATCCATTCGCGTTTATTTCCTTCACCGACTCTAGCAACCTGCTCTTGAGTAATCAGTCCGCCATTTGCGTAGCCTTTATAAGGGCCGCCTCTTCTCATACTTCGTAATCCCGGTGTGTTGAAGACTGTTCCATATCTGCCCTTAATGTAGTTAATGGCTGCTACGGCATTATGAATTGGGTTCCAAATGTCATTCATGCCTTTGCCTTTATTGGCGTTAAACGTCGTTCCAATGGTTTGCATTAAGCCTTTAGAAGGGGTTCCCTTTTTAGCGTTGGAATCCCATAAGTTGATCGCTCTCGGATTTCCATTTGATTCATGCTGCGCGATGGTCATCAGACCTGGAAGCCAGTTCATAGATGTGCCAGTTGCCATCAGAGCTGCCATCAGCCATTGCTGAACACTAAGACCTGAAGCCCCCATCCCGCTGAAGGCACCAATCAATGAACCAGCCTGATTTTCAGCAAATTTTTTCACATCAACTGAGTCAAGCCCTTTGACGACACCGATCGATGCGAATTTTCCAAGACTCATCATGACGCGTGAAGGGGAATGAATGTCTAATTCCTCTCTAAACGCCTGTTCTACTTTCTTCGCCATATCTTTGGCTGCTTGCGTGACTTCGCTTCCTTTGGAACGCATGCCGCTGTTAAAGGCGTCAATCATTCCAGAACCCCAGCCTGGTGATTCTTGTTTTGCTTGCAGGAATGGTTGTTTGATGTTTTGATCTACGTATTGGCTCGTCCCAATTGATGTGGCATTTTGGCCTGCTGCAAAACCACTCACCGTTCCAGAACCCCAAGTTGGTGATGCTGTCATGACTTGTTGGTAGGGTGCTTTTACACGACTTTGTAAAAAGCTATTTGTTCCTGTTGGTGTCATCTGCTGACCGTTTGCAAAGGCAGAAACCGTTTGCTGACCATACTTTCCTGAGTCTGATGTCAATTGACCAAAAGGCTGCTGAATATTCTTTTGTTTCCATTGATCAAGAGAGATGACTTTACGGTTTAACCCTTGTTCAAAATCGTTATTAAATTGCTCGCCAATGCTAGAGGCTTGAATGTTCGCAGTCATCGAGACCGATCCGTCTATTGAACCGACAGAAGATGATGCAGCTACAGCTGTAGGAGCTGGAGAGCTTGATACTTGATTTCCAGCTGCTCCGCTTGGCATAACAGACATTCCAAGTTGAGAAGCAGCCTGAGCAAGCAGCATTTTTCCGCGTCCTCGGTTATTTTGAGTTGGAATAACAAATTCGTTACCAGCTTCACCGACCCATGATAAGGTTGGCTGGGTGATATAGCCGCCTGTGGCTTTTTTATCAGGGGTTCCAAAGACATGTTTCAATATAAAATCAACCCCACCGCCAGCCTTATCAAAAATCTTTTTGACCCAGCCAAACGCTTTAGAAAACCCATCACCAATAGCTTCTGCTACTTTTACAATTGGCTTTTGAATGTTGTCCTCAAACCATTTGGATAATCCATCCCATATATCTGTCACGACTTTATACGCTTCTTCAAACTTTTTACCGAAACTGTCTTTAATGGTTCCTACTGTATCTACAAGTGGATTCCACACATTTTCCATAAACCATGTCGATACAACTCCAAAGATTGATTGTATCTTTTTCCATGCATTTGATAATGCTGTCCAAATCCCTGTAGCGACTGTAACAACTGTGCTGCTTAGTGGCGTCCAGACGTTCTCGATAAACCAGCCTGCGACTGCGCTGAACGTTTCTTGAATCCATGTCCAGGCATTGACTAGGCTTGACCAGATGGTCGTGGCTACTGTAACGACTGTACCGCTTAACGGCGTCCAGACGTTCTCAATAAACCAGCCTGCGACTGTACTGAATGTTTCTTGGATCCATGTCCAGGCATTGACTAGGCTTGACCAGATGGTCGTGGCTACAGTAACGACTGTACCGCTTAACGGTGTCCAGACGTTCTCAATAAACCAGCCTGCGACTGTACTGAATGTTTCTTGGATCCATGTCCAGGCATTGACTAGGCTTGACCAGATGGATGATGCTACTGTGACAACCGTATTGCTTAATGGTGTCCAGACATTTTCTGTGAACCAAGTCGCAACTGTTGACCAAACTTCAACAATTTGGTCTTTGATTTCAATGGCTTTTTGGCCAATCTTTTCAAATCCGCCGCCATCAAACCATTTTCCGATCGTTTCACCGATAGATTCGCCGCCCATACTTCCAGCGATGCCGCCTACTAGACCACCGATGGCTGTACCTACTCCTGGAACTACGCTTCCAATAGCTGCACCTGCTGCTGCACCTGCCATCCCGCCGGCGATACCGCCTCCAGTCGTACCGATCTTTTCACCAGCATTCTCTTTTTTCATACCGATTAAATTTGTTGCGCTAAGTAAACCACCTAGAATAGGTACTTTCTTTAATAATTTACCGCTCCCTTTACCGATATTTTTCACCGCATCTCCTAGTCCACTTAACCCCTTGCCACCTTTCATTAGACCCGTAAGTCCGCCAACTGAAGCTGCGATACCCGCACCTTTCTTTAGTCCACTAGGGATTTTTCCAAATAATTTACCTGCATTTGATTTCAGTTTCCCTAATTTACTTGGAGGCCTTCTATTCATTTCGGTTCTTGATGTGGCATTTGGATTTGTTGATCGTCTCGGTGAACGGCCATTTTTCGCTTTAGTAGATCCTCGGCTGCTTATACCTCTTGCACAACAAGGGCAGCAACTACTGCGAAACAAACCTTTTCCACCTCGCGGCTTAGGCTGCGTTTTAGGAGCCGAATTAGATGGTGTTGATGTTGGTGCAGTTGTCGGTGCTGTTGTTGGTGCTGTTGTTGGTGCCGGAGTGGTACTGTTGTTTTCACTTGATGGATCACTTGTACCAAAGAGGCGATCTAATCCAGTCTTCACCAATTGATCTAGTTTTTCTTCAGGATTAAATTTAATCTTCTCTTTAATTCTTCCGATCACATCTTGTTTGTACTCTTCCATTTTATTTTCAACCCAAGGAAGTGCTTTTTCATCCCAAAACTTTCTAGGACTCAATTTCTCCTTCACTTTGTCTGCAACGTCACCCGCATATTTTTGAATTTCATTTAATCCTTTATTGGCAAAGTTTTGGAGCCAACTCTGTTTAGGTTCATCCGTTTTAACTGACGGACTAGCAGTCTCAGGATCTTTTTTTATGGTTTTTTCTTTCACAACAGACTCTGCCTGATCTCGTTTTTTCAACTTACTTTTTGCATTGTCTTGAACAGACACTCTGATTTCGTGTTTGGACATTGTCAAGCTTTTGAGCGTCTTTTTGATTCGTTGAATTGCAGCGGTGGCTTGGTCAACCATGTTTAATCTCATATAGTACGTTCTGTTGATGAGCTGAAGGATTGATTTTTTAATCGATGACATTTTCGCTGACAATTGATCGTTTAGTTTAAACGTCAGCATAATGGGACTTGTCCCCATTTGTTTCAAACGATCTATGCTGGATTTAATGACATCCAGCCCCTTCGCTTGAAAGGATATGACCAGATGATTTGGAATCATATTTAACTGATTGTTCAATGCTTTTAGATCCCGATAGATTCCTTGATCCAGCCTCATAGAAAATCCTGAAACTTTCCGCAATGATAAAGTGAGGTTTCTTAATTTCTTTTCATCCATTTCCAGACTTATTTTCACTGGTTTTCTAAATGGTTTGAGCTGCTTCTCAAATGTTTGAAATCGTTTTTGAATGCGTAATAACTTCTTCGATACCCGGTCTTCTAATTCAAATCGTGCTGTAAGTTTCGCCAATTATTTACCTCCTTTCTTTGCTTCTTTTTCTAGCATGTCTAGCTTGTAGCTGATGAGTCCGAAAAGGAATGCTTTGAATGGTCTTGGTGATTCGTATAATTCCAGGAGTTCAGATGGGGAGTAGTGAAGCTCGTGCATTGCGTAATATAAAAACACCGCTTCTTTGTCCCCATCTTTTATTAGTTTTTTGCTGCTTCTTCTAAATCTTCAATTTCATCTTCGAATCCGTTGATCTCGATCGCTTTGTTTAACCAGTTCGCATATTCACCGCCGACTGACAGGACACGTTTTGCTACTTCAACTGGATCTTGTGTGCTGTAGGCTTCTCTTAATTCCTTTGAGCGGAAATCTGGATAAATCGTCGATTCAATCGCAATACGTGCGTAGAAGCGCTGGCTGTCTAAGTCTTTCACACGTCCTCTGCCTTTGACATTTTTGAAGGTTGTGTTTTCTTTTTCCAATTCATCAATACGTTCAGTTGTAATAGCTTTAAAGACAAAAGGAATGACATTCCCTTTTTTATCAACAAAACGCTTAGAAATCGGTACTTTGACTTCTTCCGCTTCTACTGTTTGTCCTGGCATAAAAAATGAAAGATCAAATGTTTGTTTTTCACTCATGTTTAAAAACTCCCTTTGTTATGTTTTTTTGAATGCAAAAAAGCACATCCATTTTTTGAATGTGCTTTCCAATCTTTTCATGTATCATTTAAATTGTACAATTGAACGGCTTGCTCAAGGGCGTCTGGCTCACCCAATAGGAAGGGGGTGATGCATATGTCAACATTTGAAGCGATTTCCCTTATGCTTTTATTCGGGATGTTTATCTTTACTTTGTTGACGTATATAGACAAAAAATAGACTCCCCCTTGAGCTGTGGAAGGTTAAAGGGAAGTCTACCTAAAGAACCTATTCGATAAGCCAGCCCCTTGAAGGGCCTCATTGTACATTGCCGGGATGTTAGAGCATCCTGGCTTCTTTTTATTTTATGCAAATTGCTTTGCATGTAAACATATTTTAATGAATCGAATACAAGACGTTACCAGACGAAATTAAAACCGCTTCAAAACGGTTGTATTACAACTGCATTATAGCATATTCAGTTATTATTTTGCTAATTAATTAGCTAATTTCCTCCACTTTTCTTAGAAAGAATTCTTTAACTTCTCAGGAAGATCAAAGTCTTCAAACGTGAAAGGAACCTCTTCTTCAAGCGCCTCTGAATCAACATCTAATCCAGCGATTTTAGCAGAATCAAAGTTGACATCAAATAACGTCACACGCTCTGTGCCACGGCCTGATGATTTATCGTCAATGACAGCTTGAAGAGTGAAATATGGATCTTCTCCTTTTTTCACGTAATTGAGCATCAATTGAACGAAACGCGACGTAACTTTATAGAAGGTTGCCGTTCCTGTTCCGTTTGCTCCCGTTGTTTTATGTCCAGTCATTCGGCGGCCCATGACGTTCACTTCTGATTTGTTTTTCTCCACGTTTGCTTCGAAGGTTTTGATAAATGCAAGCTCCTCACCTTCTAAGAAAAGACGACCTTCTTTACCTGAAATTGTATTTTGTGCTTTAAAAGCCATCTTACTTCACCTCCACATTGAAATAGAATTTTTCTGCTGCATCTACTGGTTGAACCGCTAAATCGATGATAAATCCATCACGATCTTCATTGAGGCCAATTACAATATCTGTTTCTGAATTAAAGCCTGTAATGCCGCTGCCATCTTGAAGCTGTGTGAGATACTGGGTAATCAGTGTTTTCACAAGCTGCACTCCATCATCTGATGCTGGAATGTCATTGCCATTGGCTTTACGTAATTTAATCAGATTTTTTAATTCGAATGTTAAATCATTGTTAATCGCATCAAGCACACGAATGATTTTGTTTTTCGCCATTTGCTGGTTCTTTTCAGCTGTGAAGCTTGTCAAGGAGTTAATATCTTTTTCAACACTCACGGTACGATCTCTCGCATCAAAGGTGAAAAGGAACTCCCCTTGCGATAATCGGTATTCTACTTGATCATTGTCAAGACGTTCTAATGTATCGACCGCTCCTTCGTATTCAACAAAGGTCAGTGACTGATTGAAATTTGCTCCGGCACTTGCACCTGCGACCCATGCTGTTGTTTGAGCAGGTGTTAGTTCGGTTCCATCTTCGAGTACAACACCGCTTGTCACATTGATGATTCCTTCTTGGTCAGCTGCATAATTCGCCACAACCCCTTGCACCTTACGTCCTTGCTTATCACGCAAACGCTCGATAAATGAAGCGAAGGTTGCTTTTAATTGCTCACTATTATCGACTGGAAGAGCAATGACATCGAAGTATTCTGTTTCTGCTGCTTCTAGGAAAGCTGTATAATCTGCGACACTTGCCACGCCGTTTTTCCCGCCGCTTAGTGCCACACCTGCTGTGATGACGGCTTCACCTTCACCAGAAAATTGAACGTATTTGTTTTTCACAAGGTCTTTGACATCAGTGACGACCTGTTTATCCACAATATCTGTTCCAAGATAAGTGATCACATCGCGTTTTGTGCTATCAAGTACATTTTCTGCGACTTGTACTGTGATCTCATTTCCTTTTAGGCCGCCATAATTTGCTGTGACGACAAAATTTTCAGCAATTTCGGCTTTGGCCGGCTCTCCTTCATTTAGGCGGTAAAGTAAGACCGTTTGCGCTTTTTTCTTTGCTTCACGGAAAAGAAGAAGTGACTTATCATCAATGTTGAGTCCAACCTTTTTATTTAAATCTTCCATATTTGAAACGGAAATAAAGGTTTTTGGTTCTCCCCAGCTCATCACAAGGGGAAGTGCCACCGTACCTCGATCGCCTAAAGTAATTCGCTGCTCTGCTGTTGTTTTAAAATTAAAGTAAATACCAGGACGCTTTTTCTCTGTACCTGGTGTAAAAGTGCCTCCGTTCATCCTTTAAACCTCCTTGGACAAAAAAGCATCAATGTGCTTTTTCGCTTCTGTTTTTGTAATTGGTTGATGTTTGATATAAAAAAGAGCACCTTCAAGGATTTCTGGTTTGACCCCAAAAAGATCCTTACTGTGCTCCTTTAAGGCTTCAAATGAAAAGCCAAATTCTTTTTCTTCGCCGGCTGTTTGAGCGGGCTGTGCATGTTTAGTCTTGCTCACGTTTGATCACCCCATCTGAAAAGTTGATATCTTCAAGGCTTGCCTGTTTGTCACGGTTGTACCAATAGCTGCTATCCCACGTCAGGACAATCGCTGCTACGCCTTGATCTATCATTCTTGTTTCCACTCTTTTTATGCGGACATAATCATCAAGCACCTCTCCGTCTTCACTCATCATCTGAATGATTTGACGATCAGCAAGCAATGCATCAACGATTGTTTCTGCCGCATCATGTGCTTTTTCTGTATCAATATGAAAGACTTTCACTTGCAGCGAATAAGATTTCATAAAGGTAGAGACCGTATCTGGACCACTGATCACTGTCACAGGCGGCACATAAACGGATGGCACTTGAAAGCGTTCTGGCAAAAGACGATCATACATTGTCACAGGAAAGTGTGTGTAGATATAATGCATGATTGCCCCGACTTCTTGATTCATTCCATCACCTCCCAAAATGTCGATCGAACCAGCTTTGCAGCTTTCGATCCAGCGACTGTTCAAACATTTGCTCATAGAGCATGACAGCATGATCCCAGTAGCCATTGCCATCAATCCATTGAGAGGCAAGCATCATTCCTGTACTTGCATTCGGATCATATTCAAAGCGGCTGCCAGTCCATCTGCCAGGCACCCATCTTCGCTCTCCACTTGAAGAAGTGGCATGTCCGTCATTGACATAGGAGGCATATTCAAGCTGCGTTCCCACCTCAAGTGTGAGGCCGCCTTTTGAAATGAGAAAATGATTCTCCTTATCGCCTTGTGTAAAGGATCTAAGAAGCCGGCCTGTATCAACAGCATTCTCCTTGATTAATTCATCCTGAATGATGTCTAAAAACTGCAGGCCCATGTCCTCCAGCCAATCTTGATATTCTGCCTTTAAGCCGCCATCACACGCTGTCCGCAGCTGCGAAATCAACCGGTCAAGTCCATCAATTTTCATAGATTTTCCTTCCTGACTGCTATCACTTCGATGTGATGATTTTTCACTTTTTTAGGCTGCTGTAATTTGAGTGACACGCCATTCCACACTATTTTGTCATGCAAGCGAATATCACTTGCTAAAGGAAAATGGACAAGATAGGATTGATAAATGACTGTATTCGGCTCTTCTTGCACAAGTGACTGGTTCTTTTCTATGACATAACAAGCAAGATCGGTCAAGCTGGGAGTATCAGGATAGGAAAGTGTTATTTGTAAATCATCAGCTGGAATTCCAAATTTTCCGCGGGCGGAATCCTGCTGTTCAAGATGAAAAAGATCACAGCGATCTGTTAATAGAGATTGATAGCTCATAATGACCTCACCTTTAACTTGGCACTGCCGCCGGTCAATGTTGGTTCAATGTAATCTACAAGCAGGGCATATACATAGGGTCTGACTTTGACTTGATCAGCTGCCTTCGCATATGAATAATCGCCCATTTTCTCTGACGTAAAGCCTTTCATCATAGATTCATCATCATTCAGCATGGCAAAATATTGGGCCATTTTTAATAATGCGATTCTTGCTTTTTCAGGGAGGGGCTGATATTTTTCGTTTGAGAAATCGTGACCTACGATCTGAAATACCGCAGCTTCTGCTTCGATAATATCTGCTGTCAGTCTTTCCACAGATCGATTTTTCACACGATCAAATACAGAATAGGCTTGCAGTTCTTCAGCAGAAATGATCATGGCCTGCCGTCACCTACTCTTTCACTTTCATCACTTTTGCTACAGCATCCTCTTCCTCAAATTTACTGTCTAGCTTCGCTGTAAGGACAATAATAAATTTACGGCTGCGAATATCTTTTTCTACTTCAATTCGAATATTACGAGAGAAACCTACGATAATATTTTTAGGGTGTGTCAGCAAAATATCTGATACGTCTGTTCCCGCTTCATCATATGGCTGCATATTGGCAAGACCTTTGACCGGCACACCAAATGCAGAAGAAAGTCCGCCTTGAATGGCCGCATCTCCAAGGCCTGTCTGACGGTTTGCTACTTGATCCTTCCATTCAACTTCTAAGCTTGGGGATGTGTAGAAACGGAAATCCTGAGGTACACGTAAATATTTTGATGGCATCGCTTTATAGGCTTGCTTAAACATTTGGCGGCTGATTTCCGCTCCGTTTGCATCTACGATATGAGAGACCGCTTGTTTTCTCACGCCATCCATTTGAGCTAAAAATGGATCTGCTGAAGTCGTATCGCCATTGACGATGAGCTCTTCAATGTCAACGGCTGCTCGTTCAGCGAGCATTTGCATAATCGTCTGCTGAATTCCGTCTTTCTCAATATTGTTTTCAATGCTGTCATAGGTCATATGAATCTCTGCGATGACCTCTTTCGCATTTAGCTGGACAGTGCTTGTCGCTGGGACAACACGGTCTTTCGCATCAAGTGCTTTGCCTTCTTCTGCTGGGCGCAAAATACGCTGGCCAAAGCCGATTTTTTCGATTTTTTGTGAATCACTTTCCATTGGAATGATACGTGCATCATTTAAAACGGTTGGTGTATTTTGCATCATTCTAATGAATGTGTTGGATTGGGTTGCGTTCATGAGACCGCCGGTTTTTAAACTGGCAAGTGTCATTTCGGCCTTGCGAATCAACTCTTGATTTCTCACACTGTTTCCTCCTTATTTAGGCTTATAGTAAGCCATCCCATATGGGCTTTGTACTGTCGTTTTGTGTATCGTGGATTGTTTGTTTTGACATACCGCGCGCTTTTTCAAGCATGTGAATCCGCTCTGAAATAGGCAAAAGCTGCTGCTGAAGCACTTGCTCAAGCGCTGCTTTTTCTCTGCTGGCTGATTTCTCTAAGGAAGAAAGCTGATGACGAATCGGTGCAACGACTTGCTCAAGCACCTTTTGGACAGGTTCTTCCTCTGTTTGATCTGTTTCCTGCTGTTCTGCCTGCTGTAAGACGTTTTCAATGGCCATTTTTGCTTTTTCAAGCTCTTGTACTTGTTCCGTCGTCAAAGCGGCATCTTGTTTTTGTACGGAGGCTGGCCTTTCACCAATCGTTTGAAGCACATCCTCTGTCTTCAAAATGTCCTGCACGATTGGCAGCAATTGCTCAAGCGCTGCTCTTACGACCGTCTCATCACCATCACTTGACTGTAAGGCTTCCAGCAGATGGTCTAAAACGCTCCAAAATTGTTGTGACATGTTTGCACCTTCCTCTTTCAAAAAGAAATTTTTCAGCAAAGAAAAAAGCCCTCTCTCATTTGTGCTTTGAGATAGGAGCTGATCTTGTTCTTCTATTGCTACGATGTCCGCCGTTCCAGCCATTGAATACCCTGTAATGTGGCCTTTCTGAATTTGATCCCAAATCTCTTGGGAAGCCTTTGTTACAAGTACCCAAGATCCTTTTCGAATCAGCTCACCGCCTACCTCAAAATCAGCGGGGGCAATGTATGATTCAACAACCTCGCCCACACCATGTTGAAAATCATGCTGCTTGTCAATGTGACGAGCATCCTTCATAAAACCATGTGCCGCTCTTTCAATTTCTGTTGCAGACATAAAGTCTTGGTGTGCATCAGGTGTATTCGGTTCATACACGACACCATACACAAGGCGATGAGCATCTTCTGCCTTTGTCAGCACACTAACCTCCTTTTGAAAGTCAGGCTGGCTTTTCTTTGCCTTCATCAAAAAGAATTTCTTTTTGTTTGCGGCTCTGTCCACATAGGAAACATGCGTAATTTTTGCGTTTTTTAATTCTCTTGGCATATGTTCACCCCCTTTCAAAAAAGCGCATGCGCTTCGGTTTATTTCTTCAGCTGATTCGTCTCTCGTTGAGGCTGTTGCTCGGCTGATGTCATGCGGCTTTCTAAAGGTCTGTGATAGAGATCCTCCGGCCATTCCTCTAACGTTTTCCCAAGGATACGTCCCGCTAGATCTCGCAAATCGTTTGGTGACACTGCCCCAGCCTGAATAAACGGTGTCAGAACCTTGGCAATCTCTAATGGATCTCTAAAGTCAGGTCCATTTAATAGGAAACGAACGTGCCAAATATCAAGATCCGGCAGGAAAAGGGTATTGAGTTTTCCTGTGATGAGATGCCGTTCAGGCTGAAATACCTGTTCTTCTGTTGTTTTCCGCGCCGTATCGGCTGTCGCTTTGTTATAGTCTTGAGACTCACCTGTGTAAATAGGCGGCAGGCGAAAAGCAGAGCGGATCTTGTTTCTTGTTTTTTCATCGTATTCTAAAAAGAGTGCATCTTCTTGCAAGATCTCTGCCAGAGATTTGAAGTTCACTTTGACATTTGAGACATCTTCTTCTCCAGTTAACCCTTTTTCCGTCGGGAGACCTTCGACTTCAAGCAAGAGAAACTTATGTGCATGATCAGAGCCTTCAATATCGTCCATATAATCCTGAAGCTGCTGATAGGAAGACTCAGACAGCATTCCATTTTCGACAATGATGGCTCCAGGTACATGCCGCCCTTGTTTAAAATAAAGGTAGTTCAGCTCTTCTGCCTTGCGTGCTCCATACATATTGACGATGTTGCCAATCCAGCGGGGAATTCCATACGTTCCACTGCCGATTTTAAAATGAATCACTTCTGTTGCGCGCAGCGGCTCTGGGGTGGTGTCATCGTATTTGCCTGTTTCACAATGTAAAATGCGCGGATCACCATACTCCTTGAAGAAGACTTTCTTTTCATTGATCACCTGCACATATTTACGGAATCGTTTCTTTCGATTCATTGTTTTCACTTCGCCGTTTTCTGTATACCGGAATTCAACGTCAACTGGCTCACTAAGCTTGCAAATACGGATATGGAGCGCATCTAAATACTCGATTCCTGCCGGCTTTCCCTGACCATCTCGGAGAACCTCTAAAAAACCATTCCCCGTTTTCTCCCGGTCTTCGATGACATAGCCAAGAACCACATCAGCAGACTCATCATAGTTCATGTATTTCGTAAACTCTTCAAGTCTTGTCCATTCCTTCTCTGCTGCCTTCTTTTTTGCCGGTTTCACACCTTCTGCATTAAAGTCAAAGGCGTATTCAACACCAAAACCAAAGCCTAAAATATTGGTCTTATACGCATCAATACATTGCTGAAGAATGGTTGAATATTCTGCCATGCTTTTTAATTCATTGATATTGTAAGGCGGGGGAACAATGTCATCCTTTTCGTAGGAAAATTCATCTGCATACATTTGTTTTGTATGATCAGACATGTTTGCCTTCATAATGGTAGCTTTCAATTGTTTCATTGTATGGACCTCCTCTCTCTGTTTGGACGGACACGCTCCGAGGCGGTCTGTTTCAAATCTGTCACTTCATAATCATCCAGCGCATACCAGATGGCTGATAAAGTGTGCGGATCGATTTGAAATTCATCTTCCTCTAGACGTCCATCCTTATCTGCCTTATAGGTTAGTGATTGAAGTTCATAGATGGTATATGGACAAGCATCAGAACAAATAATTTTCTTAAACCGTTTGATTTTTTTTGTATACTGCAAACGTGAGCCTTGGAACTTATGTGCCGCTACCATTTGAAAGCCGCGCTGCCGAAAATAGTGAATGGTTTTAGGTTCGGCTGCGTCAGCTTTAATCTTTTCCTTTGATTCAATGAACTCTTTCAAGTCAAGGGCTGTTTCATCATCTGTTTTCCCGCGGTCGTAATATTCCCAATAAATATATAAGTACTTTTTTTCATGATCGACAGCTAACCGAATGAGCGCATTGTATGATTCAACAAATCCAAAATCCATGCCTGCTCGTTTCAGCGGTCTGTCAATCTGCTGAATGGCTTCTAATACATCAGAATGGCTTCTCACCTCAAATTGAGGAAAAACCTTTGTGCCATTAATGCCGAAATACCCCTTCCTCGCAATGCGATAGAGATCTGGATCATACTCTTTCAGCTCATCCAGCTGCTTCACGTAGCTTTTAGGAAGGAATAGGTTATCTTCCGCCGTGGAGTGATGGTAATACGTATCCTTGATGACAACGGTTCGCTTTTTGTATAATGTTTCGTCATCTAAAACAAATCGCTTCAGCTGTTCATCTCGAAAAAAATGTCTGTACGTCCAATTATCCTGACCAACAGGATTCGTCGATAACATCATATAAAGCGGTAAAGATGGATGCCTCAGCCTTCCAAGCAGCTCTTTAAAACCTTCATAAGAAACCTCTGAACATTCCTCAATCCAAATGATCGAGATGTTGTTGATCGATTTCAATTTTTCAGGCTTGTCCAGTCCTTTAAATAAGATGCTGCTGCCGTTTCGAAACGTTAGTGCAAGCGGCGAACTTCGGCACTTTACCACATGGTCGATGCCGAGGTCGCTGACGATTTCTTGTAATAAAGAAAAGGTTGATTCGCGGTGCGTATCATACACCTCTCGAATGACAAGTGCTGTCCGCTTTTCTTCCAGCAGCTTTAAGACAAGCTTTAAAGCAATGTGATAGCTTTTAGAGGAGCCATAGCCCCCTACTAAAAATTGAAACTTTTGATTCCAATCGAATAGAAAGTGTTCAAAATGAGGATTGACTTCTTTTTCAATCAATGGCGTCATGAGTCGTCCTCTTTTCGCTTGATCATGATTTGAAGATCTTCCTCTTTTTCTTCACGCACTGCTTTTTTCGTTTTTTCAATCGTCAGTTCAATTTGCTTCAGCCTTAATCTTCGTTCATCCTTCGCATGTGCGAGCTCTTCAAACTGTTTTATTAGACGTCTGAGTTCACCCATTGCACGGGATTGTGCATTCAAAAACGTCGCATGCCGATCCCATGAAAATTGAAACGAGTATTCTTCTGAGGTCATGTCTAGTTCTGTCTGAATACCTTCGCCTGTTTCTTCTAATGAAGAAGGCATGTATGCCGCCTTTTTCAGCTCTTTGATCATGTCCTCTTGATCTGCTACATACATGATTCGCTGCGCACGAATAATGGCTGCATATTGAATTTGAATTTGGTCCCAGATTAAATCAAGCGATGTGCGTCCATCCATTTTCTCCATGATTTCAATTGTTTCATCTGAAAGAAATTGATTGAAAATCGAGTGTGCTTGCTTTGACGAAGTTTTTTGTCTTTGCCATCCGTATCGTCTTTTCCACGATTTGACGGTATGGATCGAGACATTGTAATGATCAGCAATTTGCTGGTACGTCATCCCTTTCATATAATCCTGCTTGGCCTCTATCCGTTTATCTTTCATTTACATTCACCTGCCGCCTCCTTTTAATTCGAATGGTTCCCTCTGAAGGAATCATTTGTGTAGGGCTAGCAAACATTCGTTTGGTCTTTCTAACTATAGGTGGCAACTGTAAGACAAGCTTTAGCTGATTTATTTTTGAACAGAAAAAACACCTATTCAGCAGCTCTGAATAGGCGTTCTTGTACTTTTTTGGACATCTTCGTCCGCGCTCTTTCCATATGTTTTTGGACAGTTCCTTTTTTGACATCCAGCATAACCGCAATCTCGCTAAACGATAATCCTTGTGTTGTGTGCATAAAGAACACGTCCTTTTCTCGATCTGTTAAAACAGACAAAGCTTCATCAATTCGTCTTTTGTCTCTCTCACTGACTTCTCTTTCTTTCTCTTGAATAAGGGTATATTCATGTGATAAAGCCTCTAACACTTCTGGATTTGCGAGAATGGTACGCTGATAGACTGAACGTCTGTCCAATCCTCTGCGCGCACCTGGCTCTCTTCCGATTTGAAGCCATTCTACTACGTATTCCAGATCGCTTACCATACTGGCGATCATTTTTTTATCATGCTTGTCTTGAACGGACAGCTGATGTTCTTCTTTTTCTTTAAATGGTTCATATTGTTTTCTAGCATTCTTTAAAGCTCTTTTATATTCAATGAGTAAATCTTGCATATTGGCTCTCTCCCTTTTTTAAGAAAATAAAAAACGGACACCAATCAAGTCCCCTTTTAGCAGGGTCTTGATCAGTGTCCGCAGGCTTTCCGTCTTGGACATAATATTGTGCTTTGATGTGTTCAGTCAGTTAACTGATTTTAAAACCAATCTCGTGATCTACTCTTGCAAAATGACCTTTTGCCGTTTGAATAATGGTTTTTCCATGTTCAGGTACATCCATTTTATAAGCCGTTCCTACATTCCCATCTAACACGATGACTTGAATTTTTCCTTTTTCCATCTCACCGACAAAGGTTTGGTTTTCTTGAATGAATAGTTGTTTTGGCTCGTTCATATGCTTGTCTCCTTTTTTGGTGATGGCCTCGTGCCACCACCTACCGTATTGATAATGATTTCAACTCTTGGACACATACTATAAAACTGAGAAACTCTTAAATCGACCATCTGCAGAGGAACTTCATCGGCTATAGAATGAAGTGCTTCTTGAATATGCTGTAGATTCGGCTGAAAGATGCTGACGTGTACCGGGCGTATCAACCCTTTTTCTGCGTATGTACGCTTTTTTTGGCAGTCAGCTATGTCAAACGGCATGTGATCAAATAAACGAATTTCAAGTGATAGTGCGCCTTTTAATTTTTGCGGGCATTGCCCTTTTGCAGCTGATCGTATTCTTTTCATCAATGTCTCTTTTGTTAACAAATGCTCATGTTCAATGATTAAATGGATGACCATGTTATGATCTCCCGTCATCCTTTGACCACTGGCGAATGTCTTGTTCGTTTTTACTCGCTTTGAGCAAGCATTTCAAAAATGTCATGATTTGCTTCCATCGTTTCACGTTGCCCTGATTCCTCCTTTTTTGTATCATCGACCTTAGCTTCCAGGAGGGTCATATATGTCTCTTTCTCTTCTGCTGTGGCAAAAACAAACATCGGTTTCTGACGATGAAAGGCGATCCAGCCGCCAGCTTGGTCTAAACAAAGCTGTGCTTCTTTTCTAGCATCAAACGTCAGCTGATGTCTCATCTTCTTCAGCTCCCTCCAAGCTGTCCTCAATTTCTGTTTGGTATCCATATCGTTTCATGTCATATAACCAATAGCTTTTTGGATAACCAAAGTCACTCATCTGAGTCACCATTGGATGTTCAATATTCATTCTGCTCGTCTCCCCTTTTCTAAGAACCGATCTTCTCTTAAAGAATTACTCTTTCCGTGTAACTTTTGGCCAAAAAAAAGCTCTTGAACCCCGGTATTCAGCAGATCTGCAATATGCTTTGCTATTTCTAAGCTAGGCTTTGTTCTGCCCATTTCGATATTCGCATAGCCGCTTGTGTACTTATATCCCAATTTTTTCGCCATATAGGTTTGTGTTTTTCCTTGCAATATGCGCTCTTCTCGTAAATTTTCAAGTTTCATCTTTCCACCTCTTACTCAATATGTGTAAGTTATATTCATTATGATAATATACACGAAACGAGTAAGTCAATCATATTTTTATTCTTTTTGTGTATTTATTTATCTTTTCCGTGTAATTCATGATAAAATTTACTCATAACATGAAAAAAGGTGTTTCTGATGGATAATTTGACTGGGAAGATTCTAACTGAATTAAGAGAGAAGCATGGATGGAGCAAGTCAACAGTTGCTAAAAAACTCGGATTAAAGGCAATGTCCACTTATGCAAACTGGGAATACGGCTTGAGAAAACCCGACGGTGAAATGATTGTGAAAATTGCCGAGTTATATGGGGTCTCAACCGATTATCTTCTCACAGGTAAGGACAGAGGCAGGCCCGATGACGATCTTGCAGACGATCCTGATTTGCAAATTGCGTTTAAAGCAGCCTCAGATTTTTCCGAAGAAGCACGAAGACAAACCATCGATTTTATTAACTACATTAGAGAGAAAGAGAAGCAAAAAGGTCGTCAGCCAAAAAAGCGAGACGACCATTGATCATCTCTTTTCATCTGCTTTACGCTGGGACGAACCCAGCTTTTTTTATACCTCTTTTTCCCTTAAAAAAGAAATAGCATATGAATAAAAAATCATGTCTTTTCCAACAAATATGTGACAATTTTCTCCATAATTACTCTTTTTTTCATATATTTTAATTGACAAATAATTCTATTATTATTAATATATGTATATACCAAAAAAAGGAGTGTTATCGATGAAAAAATTCATGAAAATCTGTACATTGTCTGTAGCTGCTGTAGGTGCTCTTACGTTCTCTCAAACTGAAGGTGCTCATGCAGCTGCACAGCCAAAAGAACCAGTCATAGCAAAAGCTCCTATTATGAATAAAGTAATTACGGTGAACCGTACACTTTCTGTAGGTTCTTCAATCGCCGTCTCTCTTCCAGCAAGCCAAATTTCTGTGTCGGGTGCAACGTATGCGATTCAATTAGATCAAACAGCTCCAAACTTCACTTGGATTCGCGCTGTACAACGCGGTTCTGTGACAGTTTCCTACTATAATTCACTAGGCGAGCTTGTGATTAACTATATTACTGTTCGATAAGCAATCTAGCTTTACATATCTAAAGGCGATGACATGAAGTCATCGCCTTTTGGTGTTTAGAGTTGGTTTCATCTGAATCATGATTGCCAACATCCGCCCAATATGTTAACTTTTAATAAAAATATGTTAACATATTAAGGGGGCATTAATGATGAGAGAGCAGCTGTCTTTGTCTTGGGAAGCA
This sequence comes from Bacillus sp. I-2, assembly GCF_001974945.1. Taxonomy (NCBI): domain Bacteria; kingdom Bacillati; phylum Bacillota; class Bacilli; order Caryophanales; family Bacillaceae; genus Bacillus; species Bacillus sp. I-2. Next base: position 36,487 of record NZ_LZRW01000022.1, read on the forward strand.
ATAGCGGAGAAGGCGATGAAAAATGAACCGATCACGGTGCAAGAGGGTCTAGACATTCTTGAAGCTGACGATAGAGAATTGTTACCTATTATGCATGCAGCCTATCAAGTGCGATTTCATTTTTTTCAAAAAAAGGTGAAATTAAATATGATTTTTAACGCAAAAAGTGGATATTGCCCTGAGAACTGTGGATATTGTTCACAGTCGATGATTTCAAAAGCACCAGTTGAAAGATATACAATGCTTGATCAAAAGACCATTGTAGCTGGTGCGCGTGAAGCTCTCAAAAGAAAAGCCGGGACTTATTGTATTGTGGCAAGCGGGAGAGCGCCTTCTCATAGGGAATTAGATGAAGTCACAGCAGCAGTCAAGGAGATCACTGAAACGATGCCTTTGAAGGTGTGTGCCTGTCTTGGGTTATTAAATGAAGAAAAAGCGAAGCGGCTGAAGGAAGCGGGTGTTCATCGGTATAATCACAATATCAATACACATCATGATCATCATGCTCATATTACGACAACTCATACATACGATGACCGCGTGTCGACCATTGAGCAGGTCAAACAGTCTGGCATGTCACCTTGCTCAGGGGTCATTATTGGAATGGGTGAAACCAATCAGCAAATCGTTGAAATGGCTTTTGCGCTAAGAGCACTTGATGCGGATTCAATTCCAGTCAACTTTCTTCATGCCATCGAAGGAACACCGCTTGAGCATCAAAAACGAACACACCCGATCAAAGCATTGAAAGTGCTGGCAATGATGAGATTTGTCAACCCAACAAAAGAAATTCGGGTATCCGGAGGCAGAGAGTTTAATTTACGGACACTCCAGCCGCTCGCACTTTATGCCGCAAATTCCATTTTTGTTGGTGATTATTTAACAACAAAAGGCCAGCAAGTCCAAACGGATCATCACATCATTGAAGATTTAGGGTTTGAAATAGAAGAATGTGCGTTATAAAAAAAGTCTGCCGATTCTCCGGCAGACTTTTAAGATTAGAATCTTTTATGAAAATCGACAGTTCCGCTTCCATCTTCTCGGTCAAAGCTGCCAACAAACGTCCAGTTAATATATCCACCGTCTCCATTATTGACAAACGTACCATCTTCAAATACCCAAATACCAAACGTAATACCATCATATTCAACACTATCATAGTAGACAACATTGTTCAGACCGCTAAAGTCGTGGTCTTGGCTTAAGTTTTGGACAACTACGTTGTAGTTTTGACCTGCTTCATAGAACGCACTGTATGCAGCATTTTTTACGAATCCATCACGATTTTGAGATGACTTTACTGCTTGTTCAATTTTATCGGCAATGGCTACTGGATCAATTGAGACACTTCCATCAACACCTGTTGTTGTAGCAGCTTCAGCCGTTTGACCAAAAGTCGTAAGAGATAGAGGGGCAGCAATCATTGACGTAGCGATGACAGAACCAACAAACATTTTGCTTGTTTTTCTCATTATTTCTAACTCCTCCTTTAATTGGTATGTTTATGTACTACCCCTTTATCTGTCTCTTAAACACTAATTTATGAAAAAAATTCTTATTCTACCAATTAAGAGGGTATTTTTACTGTTTAATTAGGTGGGATAACAAAAAAACTACTCTTATAAAAGAGTAGTTTACAGTATTACATGAACAGGATAAATAAAATCACACCTAGGATAATTCGGTATATCGCAAAAGGCACCAGTTTGATTTTATTGATCAGTTTTAGGAAGAATCGAACAACAAAGAGAGCCACAACAAACGCACTCACAAAGCCGACGATAAAGAATGGCAGCATGTCAGGTGTTAAATATTCGGCATTTTTCACAAGGGTTAACAAGCTTGCTCCTGCCATAATCGGCATCGCCATGATAAATGTAAAGTCTGCCGCAGCACGGTGATTCAAACCAAGAATAACCCCGCCTGCGATCGTCGAACCTGAGCGCGAGAAGCCTGGCCATAATGCTAAACATTGAAACAGTCCAATATAAAGTGCTTGTCTGTACGTCATGTTATCGACAGAGCTTGTTTCTGTTTTCCGTTTATTGATCCAGTCAGCGACAAGCATTAGAACTGCCCCTAAAATCAAACCGACAGCGACCGTTCTGACGTCAAATAAGTATTTATCAATATAATCTTCAAATAGGAATCCTAAAATGACGGCTGGAACAAGTCCAACTGCAATTTGGGCGATGGTCAGTTTATGCCCGCTGCGCTTTTGCTCTTCGGTGATATTTTTCTTTAAGCCCAATAAGTTTAAAATACGATCTTTAAACACGATCATGACAGCTAAAATTGAGCCTAACTGAATCACGACTTTAAATGTGTTGGCCGCTTCTGGCGTAATAATTTCCTTTGATTTTAACCAAAGATCATCGACAATAATCATGTGACCTGTAGATGAAACAGGTGCGTACTCTGTTAATCCTTCGACAATTCCTAAAACCAGTGCCACGAATAAATCCCATAGATTCATGATTTTCTTTCCTTTCAATTCTGATCTTTTGAACACGCCAAACATCTATGTCCACATAAAGACAAGCTTCCTTCATCGAAAGCTCGTCTTTATGATACTATATTTTTTTCAAAAAAAGATTATGACATCAAACCTTTTCTTCTTTATACAAATTGGACCGCATTTTGAACCAATCAAATAAGTGAGTCGTGATGACCTTCAGAACGGCATACGTCGGAATAGCGACAATGATGCCGACCACGTTGAACAATTTACCAGCTGTTAATATAACAAAAATAATCGTAATGGGATGAATATGAAGGTTTTTCCCCATCACCTGAGGAGAAATGAATTTCCCTTCAACTAGCTGAACCACTGTCCAGACTATAATGAGTTTTAACAGCATTACTGGTGACGTCACAAGTGCAATCACAATCGCTGGTGTAATCGCAATTGTTGGACCAAGGTAAGGCACTATGCTTGTACATGCAGCAATGATAGCGAGCAGCAGCGCATAGTCAAGTCCAATGATCATATAACCGATTAACAGAAGAACACCGATACAGAAGCTGACAATGATCTGTCCGCGAATATACGAGCTCAGACGGTGGTTCATTTCGTGAAGCATGATATGTGTATGTTCCCTCATTTTACTTGGGAAAAATTTCAATAGATAGTCAGGCAGCTTTTTACCGTCTTTTAATAGATAAAACAGAATAAACGGCACAGTCACGATCGAGATGATGACTTCTGTGAGCGCCCCTAAGAATGTTCCTACACCGGTAAAGGTGCTTTCCAAAATCTTCGTCGCTTGACTGGATGCTTTACTTACTAATTCAGACACGTTAAAGTTCATCGAGTTTTGCACTTGATTAATAAAGTTACTTCCTGTTAATTGTCTAATTTGATCTTCTACTGTATCGACGTATTTCGGAAGATTATGAAATAGACTCATGGTTTGAGCTTGTAAAAAAGGAATAATGGACACGATGGTCACTGTAATAATCCCAATAATGACAATATATAAAAGCAAAATGGAATAGATCCGCTTGATTCTTGCTTTCTCTAACAAGTTGACAATTGGATTTAATAAATAATACACGACCCCCGTTAAAATAATCGGTAAGGCAATGGTTTTGACGAGTACAATGAGCGGTGTGAAAATAAATGATGTTTTCATGAAAACAAGGATATTCAATCCAATTAATAACAGGACGAGTAAAAAGAGAACAAACTTGTTATCAAGAAAAAATTTTCTAAATCGACTGCTCCACATTTGCATAGAGTTCATATCGTTCCTCCAAACACGGGCTATTTTATGAGTAAATTGTACACTACTTGATCATGATATGGTGATCATTGTTTCAGCTTTTTTTCCCATTTTGCAATAGACATCACCCATACAATGAGAATCGGCTGTCCAATAAGCCTTATCCATAGCAAGGCTTGTTCTGTATTTTCTTGACCTGGAAATGGTATTCCCTCACGAGCAGCAAATAAGTTTGCAGGGAAAATGAGTACAAGATAGACAGCAATGGATTTTGCCGCTGTAATCCTGACATTTGGCAAAAGAAGCAGCACGGCCAGCAGCCATTCAAAACATGCAGTCGCATAGACCATTACATATGGAAATGGCCAGCCTGGCATCATGCGGGCAAAGCCGCTCGGCTCTATCACATGAAAAATACCAGCCGCTATAAATAAAAGCGCAAAGATGTATGTACTTCCTATATGCAGGACGCGCTTCATGTTTCCTCCTCTCCCTTCTATCCTGAGTATTACCCGAAGAAGGAAGAAACTACCCACTTTTCGTACATTTATATCCTTTATGTAAGACGTTTCAGCCTATATAAAGGTTTCATCCGCTTATCAATAAAAAGAATATTCTTTCATACAAACGCTTTCAAAGCATGTATAATCAGAGAAAAGCAGAAGGAGGGAATCACATGATTCGATTTGCTGTCATCGGAACGAACTGGATTACAGATCGGTTCTTACAAGCTGGTGAAAAACTAGCTGATTTTACATGTACAGCCGTCTATTCACGGTCCGCTGAAAAAGGACAGGCCTTTGCCGAAAAATATGGAATTGATACGGTTTTTACGAACTTACAAGAAATGGCGGAAAGTGATACGTTTGATGCCGTGTATATTGCGAGTCCAAATGCCCTTCATAAAGAGCAAGCCATGTTGATGATGGAGCATCAAAAGCATGTTTTATGCGAAAAACCATTCGCCTCTCATCGAAAAGAAGTGGAAGAAATGATTGCCGCAGCGAAAAAACATCACGTTTGTTTGATGGAAGCGATGAAAACGACATTTCTGCCTAATTTCCTTCAAATCAAACAGCATCTTGATCAGCTTGGACCTATCAGGCAAGTGGTCGCGCATTACTGTAAATATTCTTCAAGATACGATGCCTATCGAAGCGGCGAGCTTCCAAATGCCTTTAAGCCGGAGCTATCCAATGGTTCTTTAATGGATATCGGGGTGTACCTCGTTTACCCAGTCATATACTTATTTGGTCTGCCGAATCAAATCACCGCGAGAGGCTATAAGCTTTCTTCTGGTGTGGATGGGAACGGTTCAGTCCTTTTACAGTATGACGGGCATCAAGCACTTCTTTTTCATTCTAAAATTTCAACGTCTCATTTATCGGCTGAAATTCAAGGCGAGGATGCCACGATGGTGATTGATCAATTCCACCGTCCGTCACAAATTACGATACATGGCCGTGACGGACATCAAACTGACATCTCTCTCAAAGATGATCAGCCAGCTATGTCTTATGAAATGAATCATTTTATTGAGTGTATTCAGCAGGGAATGGGGCAGTCTCCGGTCAATACATTTGCCTTATCTGTTCAAACCATGTCCGTCATGGACGAAGCGAGAAGACAAATGGGCGTGATGTATCCTGCCGACAGACAAAATGTATAGGGCATGAAATGATGAACAAAGGGCGAAATTATTTTTTTGTTCGCCCTTTGTTTTTTACGTTTCGTGTCAGTCATTTATTTTGCCGCTAACACATCCGCAAATGCTTTTACATACGGCGGAAGGTCTGGCGGGCGTCTGCTGGAGATGAGGTGGCCATCTGTGACGACTGCCTCATCGAACCAGTCCGCACCAGCATTGGTCATATCATCTTTAATACCAGGTGTACTTGTCACTTGTCTGCCTTTCAGGATTCCTGCTGATATCAGCACCCAGCCGGCATGACAAATCTGCCCGATTGGTTTTTCCTTTGCATCAAATGTACGGACGATGTCTAATACTTCTGGATAACGGCGCAGTTTATCAGGCGCCCATCCACCAGGGACTAGCACAGCATCATAATCATCAGCTTGAATGGAATAAAAATCTGCATCGGATACCGCCGGCACACCATACTTCCCGATGTACTCATGATTTGCTTTTTCACCTACAAGATGGACAGTTGCTCCCTCTTCTCTTAATCGCAGAACCGGATACCACAGCTCTAAATCTTCAAAATCATCGCTGACAAACGCAATGACCTTCTTATCTGATAAACGCATACTATCTCTCCTCTTCTTTCGATTTCCTCTATTGTACGAGATGTCCGCTTAAAAAGAAAAGCGGTTCCCCTTGAGGAGAACCACTTAACCTTATTCACTGATCTTGAATTTTTTAATTAAATCACGTAATTCTTCCGCCATTTGGGAAAGAGTTGTGGATGAAGAACTAATCTCTTCCATTGAAGCAAGCTGCTCTTCAGCAGATGCTGCGATATCTTGGATGCTTGCTGAACTCTCTCTTGATACATCTGCAATTTCATTCACTGCTTTAGAAATTTGCTCAGAGCCTTTCGACAGCTCGCGCACCGTTGTATTCATTTCATTAATTCTTGCTGCGATTTCCGCTGTTTGTTCATTTATTTGTGAGAAGCTTTCTTTCGTTTGATCTGTAATTGTAAGACCATTCTTCACTTCTTCATTCACTGCTTTGAACATATTTTGAGATGTTTCAATTTCAGTGACGATTTCATTCACAAGCTTTTCAATCTCTTTTGCTGAATCCGATGATTGAACCGCTAGTTTACGCACTTCTTCGGCAACAACAGAGAATCCTCTGCCTGACTCGCCTGCTCGTGCTGCTTCAATGGCGGCATTAAGTGCAAGTAAATTCGTTTGATCCGCAATACCGTTAATCACGCCTAGGATGTTTGTGATATCTTTTGATTTATGCTCTAGCCCGTTGATCACGCCTTCAGCTTCTTTCACTGAATGGTCAATCGTCTTCATTTGGCCAACAGTCTGCTCCACAAGCTGTCCGCCTGTTTCCGCAACTGTTTTTGATTGAATAGATGACGCTGTGATGACATCAGACGTTTCGGCAACTTCGTTCAGTCCTTCATTCATTTGTTTTAAATGAGCCGCGCTTTGTTCCACCATTTCGCTTTGATTTTCGTTGCCGTTTGAGAATGTTTCAATAGATGATGTAATATGTTCGGTTGCTTTTGTTGTTTGACCTGCGCTTGCCGTCAGTTCTTCAGATGATGAAGCGACATTCTCAACAGATGTTTGTACAGCTTGAATGACATCTCTTAGGGACTCGCTCATTTCATTAAAGCTTGTGCCAAGCTGTCCAATTTCATCTTTTGAGCGGACATCAATTTTTTCTGTCAAATCTCCCTGACTGATCTTCTTCGAAGAAGAGACAAGAGTGGAAAGTGGTTTTGTAATGGAACGGATGATAAAGAAGATTAGAATCCCGCCAATGATAAGCGCGCCGGCTAAAATGATGGCGGCCATGTTAAAGACTGGCTGTGCAGCTTCTTCTACTTCACTGACAAACATCGTCCCGACAATCTTCCAGCCAGTCGCCTTGTTTGTGGTGAACTCCATTTGCTTTTCTTTTCCTTCAAACATATAGCTCATAGCTCCGTTATCTTGTGAATACATTTTTTCTAACCATTCACCAGATAATTTTGTTCCTGCTTTTTTCGTTGGATGTGCCACATATGTACGGTCTGGACTTCCAATAAAGGCATAGCCTTGTTTCCCAATATTAATGCTATTGGACTCTTTAACAAGATTCGCAATGTCTAGGTTCATCGCGATGACGCCTGATCCATCCTCTAACTTTTTAGAGATGGTCACCACAAGTGTACCGGTTGAAGCCGTTGCATATGGTGCTGAAACAGACAGCTCACCGTTTTTCGCCCAGCCGTCTTTATACCAATCACGCTCAGTTGCGACATAATCGGCAGGCATTTTTTGATTAGGATATCTTGAAAACACTTTGCCATCACTTGAAGCAACAAAAATGCCTTCTGTGTCATCATTCATACTCATGAACTGCTCAAAGCGTCCTTGAATATCGGTCGTTCCTTTTTGCTTGAGCTTTTTCTCCGTGATCCATTTGCTAAAGAAATCGGCTGCGTCTGTTTTCACTTTTACAACCTTCGTAATATTTTTATCTAGCTGCTCTACGTTTTCCTTTGCACTTTGCATAATTTGATCATTTAAGGAGGTGCTTGCCGTATGGTATGAAGAGAATGCCAATACGATGATTGGGCATAAAAGAATAAATAAGAAAGAGAATACAAGCTTTTTTGAAATAGATGGCTTTCTGAAATACTGTATGAATTTCATAAAAAAGAAAACTCCTTTTAGTAAGATAGTATATATATCGGAAGTACTACTAGGTTGTTTACTTTTTTAACTTATTAAAGTCTAAATAAGTCCAAATTACCCAATTTATATGCATTGAATGGAAAAACACCTAACGTTTTGGCGTCAGGTGCTTAAGATTGTTGAGGGCTAAACTGTTCTTGATTTTAGCCCTTTGCCTTTTCAGTGTGATAGAGAACCTTTGCAGCCCTAGGAAAAAGGCGAGCACCGGAACGGAGCGAATTTGACATTCGTGAGTACCGGCGCAGAGACCGGCGGGCGAATGCGAGGGTTTGTCTACACGCTGAAACACCTGACGTTTGCCGTCAGGTGTTTCGCTACTCTCTTACATTTTAAATTGTTTAATAAGCTCCCTTAGTTCTTCTGCCATCTGAGATAAAGTGGCAGAGGATGAGCTGATCTCTTCCATAGATGCCAGCTGCTCTTCTGCTGATGCCGCGATATCTTGGAAGCCTGCTGAGCTTTCTCTTGAGAGCTCTTTGATTTGATTCACCGCATGAGAAATATCATTTGAGCCATGCGATAGCTCTTTGGCTGATCCGTTCATTTGCTTCATTTGTTCTGTTATTTCTGATGTTTTATCAGTGATTTTCTCAAAACTTACTTTCGTTTCATCTGTAATGTTTAATCCAGATTGTACTTCACCTGCTACTTGTTTAAACATTTTCTGCGATTTTTCTATTTCCTCCACAATTTCGTTCGTCAGGCTTTCAATTTCTTTTGAAGAGCTTCCTGACTGCTCTGCCAGCTTGCGGACTTCTTCTGCGACAACAGAGAAGCCTCTGCCTGCTTCACCTGCTCGTGCGGCTTCGATCGCAGCGTTTAAAGCAAGGAGATTCGTTTGATCCGCAATACCGTTGATGACCCCAAGAATGTTTGTAATATCCTTTGATTTCTGCTCTAAGCCTGCAATGACAAGCTCTGCTTCTTTTACTGCCTGCTCTATGGTTTGCATTTGACCTGCTGTTTTTTGAACGAGTTCTCCTCCAGCCTGAGCGGTTTTGCTCGATTCGATCGACGATTCCATCATATGAGAGGTTGTGTCGACCATATGCGATAAGCTCCGATCCATTTCGTTTAACTGGACTGAGCTTTTTTCGATCATATCATTTTGATGTTCAGTGCTGTTTGAGAACTGTTCAATAGATGATGTGATATGCTCGGTCGCTTGAGCTGTCTGTCCTGCACTAGCCGTTAACTCTTCAGACGAAGCAGCCACATTTTCAATGGAATTTTGGACAGCTTGAATGACTTGTTTCAGCTTTGCTGACATGTCGTTAAAGCTCTGCGCTAGCTTACCAATTTCATCGTGCGTACGAACTTCAATATGCTGGGTCAAATCACCTTGACTGATTTTTTCAGCCGATTCAGAGAGCTCTATCAGTGGCTTTCGAATCGATTTAATAATAAAATAAATCGCGATTCCGCCCATGGCAATCGCAGCCGCAAGGATGATCATTGTTAAATCGAGCACTGGCTGTGCGGCTTCTTTTACTTCATTCACATACATCGTTCCAGCAAGCTTCCAGCCGGTTGCTTCATTTGTGGCAAAAAACATTTGCTTCGGCTGGCCATTGTATTCATATTCAAAGCTGCCTTCTTTTTTATCATATAGTTTTGAGATGAAGTCACCAGTCAGCTTTGTCCCCGCCTTATCGGTTTTATGGGCCACATAACGCTGATCTGATGTGGCGATAAACGCATAGCCTTCTTGGCCAATTTTGATGCTGTTTGTATCTTTTACAACCGTATTTAATCGTACATTCACCCCAATCACACCAGATCCATCTGCTAACTGTTCTGATATTGTGATGAGCAGGTCATCTGATGACTTGTCAGCAAAAGGATTTGAAATGATGAGTTTCTTCTCTCCCATCGATTGCTGAAACCATGGTTCATTTTTTGCGCTCTTTGCATTACCTTTGTGAATCTTGGAATATTCAGTTAGTTTACCATTTTGATCTGCAACAAATACTTCTACTACATCATCATCTGTTTCCGATAATTGCTCTAATTTCACTTTGAGTAAATCTTTGTTTTTAGCAGTCAATTCTTCCTTTTTGACCGATTTGGATAAATATGAAACCATGTCAATTTTAGGCTGTATATCTTTATTAATGAGTTCGTTTAATTGTTGAACACCATTTGCAGCACTAGACATAATCTCATCATTAAGAGACTTTGAGGCCACTTCATAAGAAAATGCAGCCAATACGAGAATTGGCACTAGGAGAATCGTTAAGAATGCAGTAATTAATTTCTTCGACATCGTAAAGTGCTTAAAAAAGTTGATTTTTTTCATGACTCTACTCCTTTTGATTTATGATTTGTGGTCTTTCTCTTCTATTCTTAGGTAATATGAATTATTTTTCAAGAAATAATGTTCGAAAAACCCAAAAAATAAGTATAATTACCCATTTCTTTTGATTTACTCAATGAAAAAGAGCCTCTAGCTGGAGGCTCTTTTCTTCCTGTCTATTCAACCTTAAATTTGCTAATTAAATCGCGTAATTCTTCTGCCATCGAAGAGAGTGTGGCAGAGGACGAGCTGATTTCTTCCATTGATGCCAGCTGTTCTTCTGCTGAAGCAGCAATGTCTTGAATATTTGCCGAGCTTTCACGTGATACATCTGCAATCTCACGTACAGCCTCTGACACATGTGCAGAGCCTTTTGAAAGCTGGACAACGGTTTGATTCATTGTTTGAAGCTGGTCAGAAATTTCTTTTGTCATTTCGAAAATATTGTGGAAGCTTACTTTCGTTTGTTCAGTGAAGCTTAGGCCTGATTGAACTTCTCGATTCACCGCAGTGAATACTTCCTGTGATACGTCGATGTCTTGCACGATTTCTTTAATCAAATTCTCAATTTCTTTTGCCGAGTTGGCAGATTGAACCGCCAGTTTTCTTACTTCTTCTGCTACAACGGAGAAGCCTCTGCCAGATTCACCGGCTCTTGCTGCCTCAATCGCTGCATTTAGTGCAAGTAAATTCGTTTGATCGGCAATTCCATTGATGACACCGAGAATTTGGGTAATGTCTTTAGATTTACTTTCAAGCGCACTGATGACATTCTCTGCTTTTTTCACGGACTGATCAATGACATTCATTTGAGAAGCGGTTTTTTCAACAAGCTGTCCGCCTTCTCCTGCGATATCTGTTGATTTAATCGATGAAGCAGTAATAGATTCAGCTGATTCATTCATATGTTGAAGACCACGGTTCATTTCCTCTAACTCGACTGAGCTCAATTCGACTTTATCATTTTGGCTTTCATTTCCGCTGGAGAATTGTTCAATGGCTAGTGTAATATGCTCTGTTGCTTTACTTGTCTGTCCTGCGCTGGCAGTCAGTTCTTCTGATGAAGATGCGACATTCTCGACTGAAGTTTGAACGGCTCCAATGAGAGATCGCAATGAGTCAATCATCGTATTAAAGCCTTTACCAACTTGTCCAATTTCGTCATCTGACTGGACCTGAAGCTTATCGCGTAAATCACCTTCGCTGACTTTTTTCGAGAAGCGGGCAAGGTTGGATAATCTTTTTGAAATAGAGCGGACGATAAAGAAAATGAGGGTTCCTGCTACAATGAGTGTGACACTGAATACGATAATGGCTGTATTGAAAACGGGCTTTGCCGCTTCTTCTACTTCAGATACGAGCATCGTTCCACCAATTTTCCAGCCGGTTAATTCATTGGTGACATATGCAACCTTTTTATCTGTTCCTTTGAGGGTATAGCTGCCGCTTCCTTCTTTGTTTTTAAAAATAATGCTGGCCAGATTTTCATTGACTTGACTTCCTGGCTTTTGGGTTGGATCTGCTAAAACGGTTTTATCTTTCTCCATGATGAAAGCATAGCCTTTTTGCCCAATTTTGATTTCTTTTAGTTTTTGGAGCAGGCTGTCAATTTCCATATCAAGACCAATGACACCTGAACCATCTTTCATTTTTTGGGCAATTGTGATAACCATTTTGCCTGTGGATGCTGCTACATATGGTTTTGTGATGACTTGTTTTCCGTTTTCTGCTTTCAATGCCTCTTGATACCATGGACGTTCTCTTGGATCGTAGCCATCTGGCATCTTTTGAACTGGATATTGCATAAACAATCCTTTTTCAGAGCCTGCATAGATTGCGGATACATCTTTTTCATTAATTTTTCCAAATTGCTGTAATTCTTTAATGGTCGCATTTCTATTTTTTTCTTGAAGATTAGACGCTTTGAGCGAGTCTGAAAACAGTGTCACGGCATCTGATTTGTTGCCAATATTCTCATTGATTAAGGTATCAAATGCATTGACCTGACTCATCGCACTGCCCATAATCTGTTTGTCTAGCTCTGTCTTTGATGTAAAAAACGCACTAATTGTCAGTGCCACAGTTGGCAGAATAAGGACGACCAAAAAGGCAATGATTAATTTCTTTGAAATGGATGGTTTTTTGAACCATTGGATCATTTTTCCCATTTTAACTTTCCCCCTTTACTTCTCTAAAGTTATTATCGGATGAAAGGTTTATTTTTAGAGGCTGGAAGGGAGGTTTAAAAATAAAAAAAATATCCAGACAATTCTGGATATCTTTTCATCATCATTTAATTAATTTTAAATTGACTTGTGAGCTCTTTTAGTTCCTCTGCCATGTTGGCAAGTGTCACAGAAGAAGATGTGATTTCTTCCATAGATGCTAGCTGCTCTTCTGCAGAAGCCGCAATGTCCTGAATGTTTGCTGCGCTTTCTCTAGAGACTTGGCGCATCTCCTGCATCGCTTGTGAAACAAGCTTTGAACCGCTCGATAGGTCTATGGCTGTATCGTTTAATTGCGACAGTTTTTTTGACATTCCTTCTGCCGCCTTATAAATGTGCTGGAAGCTTTCTTTTGCTTCTTCTGTCATACCGAGTCCTGCGTTTACTTCTCGATTGACTGCTTTGAACATATCTTGAGATTTAGCAATTTCTAGCACAATTTCTTGGATGAGCTTCTCAATTTCTTTCGCTGAATCTGCAGATTGGACAGCTAGTTTTCTCACTTCTTCTGCAACGACGGAGAAGCCGCGTCCTGATTCACCTGCTCTTGCTGCTTCAATTGCTGCATTAAGCGCAAGTAAATTCGTTTGATCCGCGATGCCGTTAATGACATTTAAAATACTCGTAATATCTTTAGACTTGTATTCTAATTCTTTCATGACCTGCTCTGCTTCTTGTACAGATGTATCAATATGTTTCATTTGGCTCGCTGTGCTTTCAACAATTCGGCCGCCTTGACCAGCAGCTTCTGTTGATTGAAGAGAGACAGCAGCCACTTCAGATGAGGTTTGTGACATATCTTGTAATCCTTCGTTCATTGCCACAAGCTGATTCGTACTAGATTCGACTTTCTCGTTTTGTGCTTCATTTCCATTTGAAAATTGTTCAATCGACATCGTGATATGCTCAGTTGCTTGACTCGTTTGGCTGGCACTTGCCGTCAGCTCCTCTGAAGCCGAAGCCACGTTGTCGACAGATTGCTGTACAGCGCGAATGACGTCACGAAGAGATTCACTCATCTTGCTGAAGCTTCTTGTGAGATCTCCTATTTCATCCTTCGATTTGGTTTCGAGGGTTTCTGTTAAATCCCCTTCACTCACCTTTTCTGAGAAATCAACAAGCCTTCTCAGTCCAATGGTAATCGAGCGAACAATGAAGAAGATAGCGACACCGCCAAGGATAAATGAAGAAATTAAAAGAATAATGGCAGAATTCCAAACTGGCTGTGCTGCTTCTTCTGTTTCTGATACAAACATCGTTCCAGCAATTTTCCAACCTGTTAAATCATTTGTGACAAAAACGATACGTTTTTGTTCTCCTTTATTCTCATAAGTTGATGTTCCTTCTTTTCCGCTGTAAAGGATTGATGAAATATTTCCTGTGACTTCAGATCCTGATTTTTCTTCTGGATGGGCTACAATTTGTTTGCTTTTATTTGCAATAATTGGATATCCTTCTCGTCCAATATTAATTTCTTTGATTTTATCAACAATGTCTTGCACATCAATGTCAATTCCGATCGCTCCCGACCCGTCCTTCAGTCGCTGGGCAATCGTGACCACCATGCCGTTTGTTGTAGCAGAAATGTATGGATTGGTGACAACTGGCTCGCCTTTTTCATCCTGCATCGCTTGCTGATACCAATCGCGTGTTGTTGGGTCATAGCCTTTTGGCATGTCTACTTTAGGAAACTGAATGAAATCACGATTTTTACTCGCTGCATAAAATCCAACTACATCATCTTCGTTGATTTTGCTGTATATTTCAAAATGCTCATACAGTTCGTCCTGGTTTTTCTTTTTAAAGTCTGCAGCAGTTGTTGTTTGAGTAAAAAGTTTCACCGCGTTTTCTTTATTCAAAAGCTTTTGCTCGATCATGTCATTCATATCATTGACTCTTGCTTTTGCTCCGTACATGATTTCATGATCTAATTCTTCTTTGGCAATCTGATATGAAATCGTACTAAGTGTAATGATTGGCAAGACGAGAACAAGTGTGAATGAAATAATCAGTCTTTTGGAAATCGATGGTTTTTTCAACCATTTTATTGCACTTTTCATGTTTTTCCTCCTTTTAAACGATATGTTTTATATCGGACATCTTCATAGTATTTTCATGTTTTTCAAATAAAAAGGATGCTAATTTGTTTATTTTCACAAATTGATTCCTTGCCCAAGCACCCTGCATACGCTAATACAAAAGGGGGCGCTTTTCATATGATTATCCTTTCAGGACAGCCAGTGACAAATGAGCTGCTGGCATCGTTTCAGCTAGAGGGACAAAAGCGGATCATTTTGATGCAGTTACAGGCTTCGAATGATACGTTCCGCTATAGGCAAGCATCTGATTTGTTATTTGAGGTCACTTTAAGATCGAACATTATGAATGCTGCAAGAGATTTGGATAAAAGCGGTGCCTCATTTGCCATCTTTCAAAGGTCGCGTGCAAATGATGCGTTTTGGCGAGTATCGGAAGCGGGAGCACTAGAGCTGCGCTATCAAGTGGAGCCATCTAGAGGCATTAAAGACATTTTTGAAAATGGTTCAAAATATGCTTTTGAATGTGCAACGGCAATTGTCATTGTGTTTTATATGGGGGTCTTGCAAACAGTAGGAGAGGAGAAGTTTAATCGAAGACTTCGCAGTTTAACACTGTATGACTGGCACTATGATACTTTGTCGATTTATACAGAGCGCGGGAATGATTTTATCTATGGGGATTGTTTATATTTCGAAAATCCAGAGTTTAGCTATCAGCAGTCGCAATGGCGCGGAGAAAATGTGATTTACTTAGGAGAAGATCAATATTACGGTCATGGGCTTGGAATTTTAACAGCGGCAGAAATTATCGACAAACTAAATAAGAGAAGACGGCCAGGTGCGGTTCAATCCGCTTATTTATTACCGCAGACTACCCGGATGGATGTCATTTATCTCAGGCAAATGTTTGGCAGCTAAAAAAAGCCTCTTGTCTCTTGGTTATGACAAGGGGCTTTTGTATGCCTTGCGTTTACGATAATTTTGGAGTGTGCCAAGCATCGTGTTCGCAAGGACCTCCATTTCTTCTAAATCTTTTCTTGTAACCGGCGAGTCGTGCCGGCTCCATTTCACGTAGCGAACAAAATAGTAATGACGAATGGGCGTAAGGACAGCAGGAGAATGAGGGAAATCATCAAACCAAAATTCAATCTGGCCTTTTTTTCGGTAGGAATGTTTTAAGATGTCCATCCTGTCACACCACCCATCATGATTTTATGTCTGCGTCAGTTCGTGCATGATGTCTTCAACGGTTAAAATCGAGTGAATACGTCCAACCCCCTGTCCTGCCCACAGAGCCATTTGATCAGGGTTACCGCCGGCAGCAGCTGCTTTTCGCATCGGTGTTGTGCATACATGCTGAACTGGATAAGGAAGAACCCGATCTTCATGCAGGCTTTCATCCTCCATCCACTGATTCACAATACCTCTCGCTCTTTTCCCAGAAAAAAGTCTGGTCACCTTTGTTTCACTGCCTTCTGCCTGTAAAATAGCCTTCTTATATACTTCTGCCGCAGCACTTTCCTTGCTGGCTAAAAACCGTGTACCGATTTGAACCGCATCCGCTCCAAGCGCTAGCGCTGCTTTGACACCTGATCGGTCCGTGATGCCTCCGGCGGCAATCAAAGGCACGCGGCAGACCGGTTTGACATCAGAGATCAGGCTGATGAGTCCCAGCAGAGCGTCTCCTTTTGCACGTAAAAATGTGCCGCGGTGCCCTCCTGCTTCACATCCTTGCAGAACAATGGCCTCCATTCCCTTTTCCTCTAAAAGCAGTGCTTCCTCTTTTGTTGTGGCCGTTCCGATTAAAAAGATCCCCTTTTGTTTTAGGTGGTGAATCGTTTGTTCTTTTGGACAAGCAAATGTAAAGGAAACGATCGGAACGTCTTCTTCCAGAAGAATGTTGATTTTCTGTTCAAAATCATCCCACAATTCTTCTTCGCTTGGCATCCTATGAGCTTCGGGCCATACAGGCAGTCTCTTCTCCCAAAACGCCACATCCTCTTTTTTCACATCTGGAATTGGCTCTGGTACAAACACATTGACCTGAAACAGGTGAGTTGTCAGCTGTTTGACCTGTCTAATCTGCTGTCTCAAATCGTCAGGTTGCACATATCCACTTGCCAAGCTGCCAAGCCCTCCGTAATTTGAAACAGCGGCTGCCAGCTGCGGTGTCACAGCTCCTCCTGCCATTGGCGCTTGGATGATTCCATGTTCGATTTGCAGTAACTTTTTGATATCCCCCATTTATTTCCCCCATCTCTTACTCGTTTGACGACACTTGTACATAAAAATGACGATGCCTCGGCCCGTCAAACTCACAGAAATAGATTCCCTGCCACGTGCCAAGCACAAGATCTCCATCATGAATGAGAACATGCTGAGACGCCCCCATATAACTCGCTTTCATATGTGCTGCCGTATTTCCTTCCATATGGCGATCCTTTGGATGTTCCCACGGAAAAACTTCATCAAGCCGGCGAAGCATATCCCGTTTCACATCTGGATCCGCATTTTCATTAATGGTGATCCCGGCTGTCGTATGTGGACAATAGACGATGACAGTTCCGTTTTGTATGCCTGTATCCCTGACATATTGGAGAACCTCATGTGTGACGTCGATCATGTCATCGCGTCTGTCTGTTTGTACATTGATTTTTTTCATATGAGCTGCTCCTTTTTCACGTTTCTATAAAAACCATACCCTTTTTATGCGAAACAAATCTTCTTATCTAAAGTTTACCAAGCAAAAAAACCTCGTCAAGCAATGCGAGGTTTTTAAGAAAAGTGAACCTTTTTGACTTCAATGGTTCGAATATGGTGGTCTTCAGCATCAATGATCGTAAATTCACAGCCTTCTGCTTCAATCGTATCTCCAATGTCAAAATCAAATTTATGCGTCATCATCCAGCCTGCAATTGTATCAACATCATCATTCTCAATGGCTAAATCCAATAAATCATTTACTTCATCAATCAATGCTTTCCCATCCATCACATAATGGAAATCACCTTTTTTAACGATGTGAGGTGTTTCATCCTGATCATATTCGTCTCGAATCTCTCCGACAATTTCCTCTAATATGTCCTCCACTGTGACAAGTCCCGCTGTACCTCCGTATTCGTCTACGAGCACTGACATATGAATCCGTTCCTTTTGCATCAAAATGAGCAATTCTTGAACAGGGGTGCTTTCAATCACTCGGATCACCGGACGCATTAAGTCTTCAATCGATACATCTTGATTTAGGAAGCTGGCCTTAAATACATCTTTGCTATTAATAACACCAATCACATGATCTTTGTCTTCTTTAATAACAGGGTAGCGTGTGTACCTTTCGTTCAGCATATAATGGGTCACGTCTTCTAAGGTCTGTTCAATCTCTATAGCTGAAATTTCTGTACGCGGAATCATGATCTCTCTTGCCACTCGGTTATCAAATTCAAAGATTTTATTCACATATTTGTACTCAGATAGGTTAATCTCACCCTTCTCATAGCTTTCAGATAAAATGAGACGCAATTCTTCCTCACTGATCGCCACTTCATGTTCTTTGACAGAATGATAACCAAATAATTTCACGATGCTTCGTGCAGCTCCATTTAATGCTTTAATAAACGGGTACATGACTTTATAGAAAAAGATGAGTGGTTTTGCTGTCACAAGGCTGACCGCCTCTGCCTTTTGAATCGCAATTGTTTTAGGCGCGAGTTCTCCCACAACGACATGTAAAAATGTAATGATCACAAACGCGATGATAAACGAAAGGATGTCAGTCAATGCAGAATGAAGCCCGATTTTTTCAAACAGCGGATGCAGAAAATGCTCCACCGTCGGCTCACCCAGCCACCCTAGGCCTAAAGCTGTGATGGTAATGCCAAGTTGGCAGGCGGATAAATATTCGTCGAGATTTGATATCAGCTTTTGAACATGGATGGCTCTCTTATCACCGCTTTCAATCAGCTGGTTGATTTTAGAGCCTCTAATTTTCACAATCGCAAATTCAGTGACAACAAAAAATGCTGTTGCAGCAATGAGTAAAATGACTAAAAATACGTTTAAAATATACAAAAAAACCCTTACCTAACACTGGTAAGGGCTCACCTCCTCTGGCATCAATTAATCATTACGGCCATTTAGGAAGATCATTACAAAACGGAGCAATTCAAACAGGGAGACAAGGGCCGCTGCTACGTATGTCAGAGCTGCAGCATTTAACACCTTGTTCACGCCTCTTTCTTCACTGCTTCTAATGATTCCTTCTGAAACAATGATATCTTTTGCACGAGAACTTGCATTAAACTCGACAGGCAATGTCACAAGCTGAAAGAATACAGCTGCTGAGAACAAAATAATCCCAAGCCCAATTAAGTTAAGGCTGCTGAGCAAAATTCCACCAAGGAAAAGAAGCGGAGCAACACCAGATGCAAAGTTCACGACAGGAAAGATCTTATGTCTCAAAACAAGCGCACCATAGGATTCCTGATGCTGCAAGGCATGTCCAACCTCGTGTGATGCGACTGAAATGGCCGAAATGGAGTGGCCGTAGTACACAGGTTCAGATAAACGAACCACACGCTGCGTCGGGTCGTAATGATCAGTCAAAGTTCCTCTTACCGGTTCAACGGGCACGTCATATAACCCGTTGCGATCTAAAATATATCGAGCGGTTTCAGCACCTGTTTTCATACTGGATGCTTCCACCTTTGAATACTTTTCAAAATTATTCTTCACTTTAAATTGTGCCCAAAATGATAAACCCAATGCGGCAAATGTTAAAAAATAAAAAAACAGCATGCTCATCAGCTTCCTTTTTATTTTATATATTTATTTACAATTTTAATGACTTTTATGTACCATGTACAGCAAAAAGCACTAGGTCTTTTTTAGGGGAATAACCGCACCAATGAAAAAGAAGAACACACCTAAGCAAGCTGTATAAAAGGTCCCTGTACCATAAAGGTCTTGAAAAAAGTGCAGCCATGAAAAATCATTCATAAAATGATTCACAGCATTTAAATCAAACACGAGTAAGATGACAGCTGATGATAAAAAGTGCGCGCCAATAAAAAGAAGTACGGTCTTTTGAACAAACGACATTCGAATTCCCTCCTTCTTCTCCCTTATTTTAAGATATGGGTTCTATTTCAATACATGACGAAGATGAAAAATTGTTTCCTCAATCGGGCATACTGACATTAGCAGTCTCCTGAAAGGAAGAGTCCGATGAAATCAAACCGTATCTTTATCGCTTGGCTAAGGTGGCCACTTTATCTTCGAATTGCCATTATCATCTGTTTCTTGCTTCTCTTTTTTGGACAATTAATCGTTTTACTTGAACCGAAGCAGTATCATACGATCTTTGATGGGATCTGGTGGGCACTCATTACAGTCTCTACGGTTGGCTACGGTGATTTTGTGCCGCAAACCATGCCAGGGCAGGTGGCAGGTATGGCGCTCATTTTTATCGGAGCCAGCTTTGTCACCGCTTATTTCGCCACACTTGCCGCCGCTGTGTTCAGCAAGCAGCACCATTATGTTGAGGGCAAGGTAGCCTTTAAGGGGAAAGGACACCTCATTATCGTCGGCTGGAATGAGAAAACGAACAAACTGCTTCAGTCGTTTCAAACGATTGATCCAGCCATGCCGATTGTGCTGATTGATGACTCCTTGAAAGAAGGGCCTCTTTTGGAAAATGTTCATTTTATTAAAGGACATGGGACTGAAGATGTCACACTGCGTAAAGCCAACATTACCGGTGCAGATGCAATCATGATTACCGCGGATCAGCATGAAAATGAAGTGACAGCCGATATGCAGAGTGTTTTAACCTTACTTGCAGCAAAAGGATTAAATCCTTCGCTATATTGTTTAATTGAAATCTTAACAGATCGTTACGTGAAAAATGCCGAACGTGCTGGTGCCAACCAAGTCATTCATACCTCTGATGCTGTCAATCATTTAATGGTTGAACATTTTCTAATAAAGGAACAGCTTACGGCATTAACAAAAAAACGACAAATGACCTTGCATAAAAACGTCACCATCATACCTGTACCAGCTTCATTAGCCGGAGAAACCTTCTTAACAGCGCTCCATCATTTTTTAGAGCATCATGTGATCATCGTCGGCGTACAAAAAAAAGAAGGACCCATGATGAATCCTCCCTTTGGCTATGAGCTTCATCCAGAGGATGAACTGATCAGCCTTTAAAGCAGTGCGTCTTCTAATTCCTTGACGAGCGAAAAGCCAATCTCAGCATAAGCCTTTGATACATCCCCATCTTTCTCTTTTGGCTCTTGGAATTGGTTAAAGGATGCGCCCACATTTCCAACCATCGCATGATCATCTAACTTGTCTTGATAGACATGCTTTAAGAGAAATGGATGTCCCATTTTCACCACAACACCTGGCTGATCGAGCTGGCCTTTCTCGGCTGTAAAAGGAACTCTGAGAAAGGTATAGCCATCACGGTTATCAATTTTATAATCAAAATACCCGTGATCATAATCCCAGTTCCCATTAATGACATAACCGAGCGGCTTCATCGTTTCTTCTAAATGGTAAAGTGAAAAGCTTTCACCAGGCAGCCTGGATGGTACATGAATCATACGAAACCCTCCTTTTTGTATTAGGGTTCGTTAAAGAGAGGAATTCATACATTTCCTCTCGCGATTTGGACATTGTTTGTAAACGCGGCATCAAATAAGCTTTGATTGGTTGATTGATTCGTCTCGTTATCACTGCCGGAACCTGCTGTTTCCTTCGTAGCACTCTTAGAACAAATGCGTCCGACATTACCAAAGTTCACGATCGCCTGGCCAGAAATATCATGAATATAAATATGATTCGTCCTCATTTTTCACCCTCCTCCATTCATTATTCTATGTACAGAACACAGGAAAGCTTGCACAGGAACCTGAAGAAAACAAAAAAGGCACACCTTTATGAAAAGGTGTGCTCAGACTGTTGACAAAGGGCTAAAATGATCTTGATTTTAGCCCTTTGTCTTCTTTTCAGCGTGATAGAAAACCTTTGCAGTCTAGGAAGGACGAGCATCGGAGCGGAGCGAATTTGACATTCGTGAGCACCGAAGCGCAGAACTGACAAAGAATGCGAGGGTTTGTCTACACGCTGGGCACACCTTTATGAAAAGGTGTGCTTTTTGTTCTTATGATTGTTTTAAACGGCTTTCAAGCTCTGCTTTTTTCTCTTCGAAGCCTGGTTTTCCTAGTAAAGCAAACATATTCACTTTATAAGCTTCTACTCCAGGCTGATCAAATGGATTGACGCCTAGTAAATATCCAGACATCGCACATGCTTTCTCAAAGAAGTACACGAGGTATCCGAATGTATAAGCATCCATCTCAGGAATTGTCACGATAAGGTTCGGTACTTTTCCATCTGTATGGGCAAGCATCGTTCCTTCAAATGCTTTTTTATTGACGAAATCAACCGTTTTTCCTGCTAGATAGTTCAAGCCATCAAGGTCTTGTTCTTCTGCTTCAATTACAAGCTCATGTCGAGGCTTGTCTACACTCACGATTGTTTCAAACAAGTCTCTTCTTCCTTCTTGAACATATTGGCCAAGTGAATGAAGATCTGTTGAGAAGTTAGCAGATGAAGGATAGATTCCTTTTTCATCTTTCCCTTCACTTTCACCGAATAATTGCTTCCACCATTCTGCGAAATATTGCAGGCCTGGCTCATAGTTAATCAGCATTTCAATTGTTCTGCCTTTATTGTAAAGGACATTGCGGACGACAGCATATTGGTAAGCTGCATTTTCAGAAAGCTCAGATGAAGCGAAGTCTTCGCTTGCTTTTGCCGCACCTTCCATCATCTGATCAATGTCTGCACCGCTCACAGCGATTGGCAAAAGACCGACTGCTGTTAATACAGAATAGCGTCCACCAACATCATCAGGGATGATAAATGATTCGTAGCCTTCTTCAGTTGCTAATGTTTTAAGTGCACCGCGTGCCTTGTCAGTTGTCGCATAAATACGTTTTTTCGCTTCTTCAGCACCGTATTTTTCAATAAGGAGCTTTTTAAAGATGCGGAACGCAATGGCTGGCTCTGTTGTTGTACCAGATTTTGAAATCACGTTAATGGAGAAATCTGCATCTTCCAATAGATCCATCACATCTGTTAAATAAGAAGAACTGATGTTGTTTCCAATAAAAATGATTTGCGGTGTCTTGCGCTTGCCTTTTGGCAAAGTGTTATAGAAAGAATGGTTCAAAAACTCAATCGCCGCACGTGCACCTAGATATGACCCGCCGATTCCGACAACGAGCAGGACGTCAGAGTCAGACTTAATTTTATCTGCACTTTTTTTAATGCGGGCAAATTCTTCACGGTCATATTGCTTCGGCAAGTCCACCCAGCCTAAATAGTCACTGCCTGCACCCGTTTGTTCATGAATATTATGATGGGCTACCTTCACAAAATCTTTTAAATATGTAAGCTCATGTTCTTGAAAGAAAGGTAACGCTTTCGAGTAGTCAAATTGAATATGTGTCATCGCTTGTAAGCCCTCCATTACGTTAGTTCTGTCCCTTTCACTTTAGCGGAACTAGCTATTGAAATCAAGTGATCGTCACTGGCATGGCAAAAAGCCGCTTCTCTGGATGAAAAGCGGCAATCTGGATTATAAAGAAGCTTTCAAAATCGCTAGAATATCATCACGGTTAAGTTTCATAAAGTTTCCAAAACCACCGTATTCCATTTCTTTTGCTGCAATGTCGGCAATTTTGTCCAGCTGATCCTCACCAATGTCATAATCAGCTAAACGGCTTGGTGCACCAAGGCTTGTCCAGAAAGCTGACAGTTTGTCGATTCCTTCTAATGCGATGTCACGATCTGATTTTCCTTCTGTTTCAATGTCAAACATGTTCAGCATAAGATTTTTAAAGCGTTCTACATTATGATCGAGCGTGTGGCGCATCCAGTTTGGGAAGAGGATAGCAAGCCCGCCTGCATGCGGAATGTCATAGACAGCTGATACAGCATGCTCAATCGTATGGGACGCCCAGTCGCCAAAGTAACCCATTTGCAGCGTGCCATTTAAAGCAATCGTTCCTGCATAGAGAATCGTTTCACGATGCTCATAGTTTTGTAAGTCTTCCAGCAGTTTTGGTGCTGTCTCGATCACTGTTTGAAGAACAGCAAAACACATCCGGTCCTGTAAAGGCGTGTTTTTCACATTATGGAAGTATTGCTCAAAAACGTGGCTCATCATATCGACCATACCATACACCGTCTGGTTTTCTGGCACAGAATACGTATGCTCAGGGTCTAGAATTGAAAAAGCAGGGTGAGTGACAGAGCTGCCCCACACATATTTTTCATTCGTTTCCCAGTTTGTGATGACTGAATTCGGGTTCATTTCTGAACCAGTTGCTGCAAGTGTCAGCACTGTGCCAAACGGCAATGCTTTTTGAGCGGTTGTTTTCTTTGAAATAATATCCCACACATCACCGTTATACTCTGCTCCGGCTGCAATCGCTTTTGTACAGTCGATCACACTTCCGCCGCCAACGGCTAATAAGAAATCAATGTTCTCCTTTTGGCAGATATCGATTCCCTTTTTCACTGTTGTGAGGCGCGGGTTTGGTTCAACGCCAGACAGCTCAAACACTTCAGCATCTGCTTCTTTTAACGCACTGATGACATTGTCATAAAGACCATTTTTCTTAATGCTGCCGCCACCATATACAAGTAACACTCGTTTTCCATAACGAGCAAGTTCGCTTTTGAGTCCTTCTAGCTGTCCTTTTCCAAACATCAATTTTGTTGGATTATAATAAATAAAATTCTCCATCTGTTGAAACATCTCCTTACAACGAATATATCCAAAAACATGAAAGACTACTGTAACATATGTACACGATGAACTCAAAAAAAGATAACTGCCCGCAAGCAGCTATCCCTTTGTTGTTCAATTATAAAGAAGCGTTCAAAATGGCTAAAACATCTTCTTTGTTCAGCTTTTTAAATTGACCAAATTCACCACGTGCCATTGCACGGTCTGCAATTAAATCAATTTTCTCATCGTTGATGTCATAATCCGCTAAACGGCTTGGTGCACCAAGACTTGTCCAGAAAGCTGACAGCTTGTCGATTCCTTCTAAGCCAACTTCTTCGTCTGTTTTGCCCGCAGGATCTACATCGAATACACGCACCGCTAATTGTTTAAAACGGCCTGGGTTTTCTTGAATCACATGTTTCATCCAGTTCGGGAACAAGATCGCAAGACCGCCTGCATGAGGGATATCATAAACAGCAGATACTGCATGCTCAATGTTATGAGATGCCCAGTCACCACGTGCCCCCATTGAAAGCATGCCATTAAGCGCAATAGTGCCAGTGAATAAAATCGTTTCACGCAGCTCATAGTTCTCTAGATCGTTGATCAACTTCGGTGCCGTTTCAATGACAGTGCGAAGAAGTCCTTCACACATACGATCTTGATAAGGTGTATTTTCTGTGTGATGGAAATATTGTTCGAACACATGTGACATCATGTCAACCATGCCATAAATCGTATGGTTCTTAGGCACAGTGAATGTGTTGACTGGATCAAGAATAGAGAATTTCGGGAAAACTGCTGGACTTCCCCAGCCATACTTCTCATTTGTTTCCCAGTTTGTGATAACTGATCCAGAGTTCATTTCAGAGCCTGTTGCGGCAAGTGTTAACACCGTACCGAACGGAATAGCTTCCATTGGGACGTGTTTGCGTGTCACGATATCCCAAGCATCTCCATCGTACTTCGCACCAGCTGCGATCGCTTTTGTCGCATCAATGACACTGCCGCCGCCAACTGCCAAAATAAAATCAATGCCGTTCTCTTTGCAAAGCTCGACCCCTTTTCTTACTGTTGTTAAGCGTGGGTTAGGCTCTACACCAGCAAGTTCAGTAATTGCAGCTCCTGATTCTTTTAGGATGCTGACAACTTGGTCATAAAGGCCGTTTCGTTTAATACTGCCTCCACCATATACAAGTAATACGTTTTTTCCGTAGTGTTTGAGTTCATCTGAAAGGGCTGATACTTCTCCCTTTCCAAAAATTAATTTCGTTGGGTTCCAATAAGTAAATCGATCCATGTGATCTCCTCCTCGCGCTACATTATGCGCCTCATTCATTCCAAAAGTAAAGTAATTTGCTTTCATCCATTTTCTTACGCATAGTTTGGCTAAAAATCTGCAAAATATAAATGTATTGATGCTGTAGCGAAAGGAGGAATCACGATGAGTGCTATTCAGCGTATTGCCCTCGTGCTCACGATTATCGGTGCTATTAACTGGGGACTAATCGGCTTTTTTCAATTTGACTTAGTAGCAGCGATCTTTGGCGGACAAGGTTCTGCATTATCACGTATTATTTATGGTCTTGTTGGAATTGCAGGTCTTGTCAACCTTGGTCTGTTGTTCAAACCAAGCGAAGAAGCTGTTCGCCGTGACGAGCCAAACCCAGAAGTTCGTTAAATAAAAGGACATAAAAAAGGCTGCCTACATGAGGCAGCCTCAGCGTGTAGACAAACCCTCGCATTCTTTGTCAGGTCTGCGCGCTGGTGCTCACGAATTCTAAATTCGTCCGCAAAAGTAGCCGCCCTTCCTAGACTTCAAAGGTTTTCTATCACGCCGAAAAAGAAGACAAAGGGCTAAAATAAAGATCATTTTAGCCCTTTGTCAACAATCTAAGGCACCGTTTGAAGCGGTGCTTTTTTATTATTTCTTGATAAGGTCTTTACGGTTTGATTGCTCAATCCACTCTTCAAGTTTATCTTTAAGCGTATTGAAACCTTGTGGTGCTGCAGCTTCTTCTTTCACTTGCTGTGGTCTTTGTTTCTTTGGTTTGCTTTCTTTTCTTTCAGGTGCATCTTGTGTCGCACGGATAGAAAGGCTGATTTTACCTGCATTTTCATCAACAGAAAGAACTTTTACTTGTACTTCGTCACCAATTGAAAGGTGCTCGTTGATGTCTTTTACAAAGCCATGTGTTACTTCAGAAATATGCACAAGTCCTTGAGTTTCTTCATCTAATGCAACAAACGCACCATACGCTTGTAATCCTGTTACTTTACCAGTGTAAACACTGCCTACTTCAAACTTTGTCGCCATGATAACAACTCCTAAATAAATGTTTTAATATTCGTTTATACGCAATTAAAAACTATATCACAGAACGGGCAGTTACGCAAAATATTTTTTAAATGGGTTTAGATGAGAACAAAAGGGGGAATACCTGAAAACAAGAATGCTTTCTAGTATTCCCCCCTAATTTGTGAGGCATGAGTCCATTTGGATTGATGCCTTTTTTTATTTTAAAATGGCTGATGCTTCTTCCTTCACTTGTCGAGCCTGCAAAAAGCGCTGAATTCTTGAAAGTGATTCCTGAAGATGATCAAGTGACGAAGCATATGAACAGCGGATATGGCCCTCACCGCTCGGTCCGAATACATTCCCAGGAACAACGGCCACTTTTTCGCTTAGGAGCAGCTCCTCAGCAAATTGTTCTGACGTCATGCCTGTGCTTTTAATCGATGGGAATGCGTAAAACGCTCCGTTTGGCTGGTGGCATGTGAGTCCTAGTTCATTTAAGGAGCCGACAAACAAATTACGGCGCCTTCTGTAGCTTTTCTTCATTTTCTCTACATCTTCAAGCCCATTTTTTAATGCTTCTTCTGCCGCATATTGTGCCATCGCCGGTGCGCACATCATAGAATATTGATGTATTTTCAGCATGGCATCCCGCAATACAGGTGGTGCTGCCACATATCCTAAACGCCAGCCCGTCATGGCAAAACCTTTAGAAAAGCCTGAAATCAAGATCGTTCTTTCCTTCATATCTTGAATGGCCGCGACGCTTGTAAAAGCTTCATCGTACGTCAGCTCTGCATAAATCTCATCCGTAATAATGAGCAGGTCATGCTCTTTCGCAAATTGAGCAATATCTTCAAGCTCTTCCTTTGAATAAACAGACCCAGTCGGATTTGATGGCGAGCAAAGCAAAATAGCTTTTGTCTTCGGCGTCAGCTTCGTACGAAGATCCGCAGAATCTGCTTTGAAATCTTTTTCAGCGGATGTACTTAAATAGACAGGCACTCCGCCTGCAAGTGTCGTAAGTGCCCCGTATGCTACGAAGCAAGGCTCTGGAATGATCACTTCATCCCCGCTGTTTAAAATCGCACGAAAGGCCAAATCAAGTGCCTGGCTTCCGCCAACTGTGATAATCAGTTCTTCTTCTGGACTGTAGTTAATGTGAAACCGCTTATATAAATAGTGGCTCAGTTCTTTTCGCAAAGAAATTAAACCTGCATTCGCCGTATAAGAGGTCAGCCCTTGTTCTAATGACATAATACTTGCCTCTCTGACATTCCAAGCTGTCACGAAATCTGGCTCGCCGACACCAAGGGAGATAACCCCTTCCATTGTGGCAGCCAAATCAAAGAATTTCCGAATACCTGACGGCTGAATGCTTTGTACCGTTTCAGATAAATAAGACTTTTTCATTTAAGGAGACACCACGATTCTTTTGTCATCGTCTCCTGTTTCAAACACTTTCCCATCATGTTTATATCTTTTCAAAATAAAGTGGGTAGTTGTTGAAACAACGGAATCAAGTGTCGATAATTTTTCAGATACGAAGCGGGCAATATCAGACATTGATCTTCCGCGAATCACAACGGAAAGATCGTAAACACCTGACATGAGATAGACAGACTCCACTTCCTGAAACCGATAAATCCGTTCAGCAATTTCATCGAATCCGACGCCTCTTTTTGGTGTCACTTTAACATCAATCATTGCTGTAACGCCTTCATGACCATCCACTTTTCGCCAGTCAATCATGGTTGAATAATCAATAATGACTTTTTGATCTTCAAGTTTTTGAATGATGGCTTCGGCTTCTTCTGTTGTCACGCCTGCCATTTTTGCAATTGTATTTAAATCGGCGCGGCTGTTTTCATCTAAAATCTCTAATATTTCAGTTTCTTTTTCTGTTAGTTTCATTTGATTTCACACCTCAGATTATAAAAGCTAGTTTTAAAAAATCTTCTGAACATTATAGCACGTTTTTCCCATTATGCTAAGCAGGGAAAAGATTCTAATGATAGCTTAAAATCCACTTTTTAGGGTACAATACAGTCACCTAACAGAGAGAGTATCTAGTATCGGAGTGAAGAATGTGGACATTGTTCAGCCAGCTTATATGAAAAGTACATTCGGTTTAGATATCTATTACGAGCACTATCCAAATGAAGGCAAGAAGACATTGATCTTAATTCACGGTCTCTTCTCTTCTACCTTCAGCTATCGAAAGCTCATCCCGCTTCTGAAACAGGATTTCAATTTAATTGCAATCGATCTGCCGCCATTTGGACAGTCCGAGAAGTCGAATACGTTTATTTACAGCTATCGCAACATGGGAAAAATTATTATAGAGCTAGCTGGTTATTTACAGATTCAGCATGCGATTCTAGTGGGTCATTCAATGGGTGGACAGATCGCCTTATATGCTGCATCTGAACGGCCGGATCTATTTGAAAAGGCGGTTCTATTGTGCAGCTCAGGCTATTTGAATAAGTCAAAAAGATCACTTGTTTACAGCACATATATTCCTTATTTTTATCTGTATCTAAAAAGAAAGCTTTTAAAGCAGGGCATTATGAAAAATTTAACAGCCGTTGTACATGATCATTCCATCATTGATCAAGAGATGGTCGACGGCTATTTAAAGCCGTTTTCAGATGATCAAATCTTTCGGGGGATATTTCGTTTGATTCGGCACCGGGAAGGAGATTTAACCTCGGACGTTTTAAAGAAAATGGAAACACCCGTGCTGCTCATTTGGGGCGAGGAAGATCGAATCGTTCCCATTCAAATAGGCGAAAGACTGCACAAAGATCTGCCTAATTCGACCTTACATGCATTAAAAAAAACCGGGCACCTCATTCCTGAGGAAAATCCGGTCTTTGTGTCTGATCAAATCGGACATTTCAGCCTGTCTTAGCGTGAACAGGAGCTGCTGTCTCGTATGACAAAAAGCTGATTCGCTGTATGCTGACAGCTCTCTATCGGAAGAAGCTGTTCAAATGAGTGATGGTAGATGGCTTGAATCTCTTTTGCTAAAGATAACGGGTCTTCTGCGTCGTATAATGCACTGATGACGTCAGCAGGCTCCGTTTCATAAAAATCCTCTCCATAATGAAAAGGGTCCCATGCCTTAATAAATTGAATCATCTCTTCTACAGCTTGACTATCTTTCATCGGTATCACCGCTTATAATAAATTTTGTGATGTTTATTTTAGCACAACCAAGAATGGTTGAAAAACAGCTAGAGGTGGGTTTCATGAATTTCGACGAACAAATCATACGTAAAGGTTCAAAATCAGTGAAATGGGATCAAGCAGAGTCTTTGTTCCTGACAACAGATGCCCTCCCGATGTGGGTGGCTGATATGGATTTTAAAGCTCCGCAGGTCGTCCTTGATGCATTGAAAGAGCGATTAGATCACGGTGTATTTGGCTATGCATTTCAGGATCAGGATACGCAGCAGGCAGTCGCTGGCTGGCTCAAAAGAAGACATGGATGGACAATCCAGACAGATGCCGTCACCTTCACACCAGGAATTGTAACGGCACTTAGTTTTGCTGTTCAAGCCTTTACAGCACCGCACGACGAAGTAGTTATACAGTCACCAGTGTATACACCTTTTTATCAAATGATTGAACGAAATGGACGTACAGTCTCAACCAATCCTTTAAAAATAGAAAACAACCGCTATATGATGGATTTTGATGATTTAGAGAAAAAACTGAGCAGACCACAAGCAAAGCTCATGTTCCTTTGCCATCCGCATAATCCGTCCGGAAGAGCATGGTCAAAAGAGGTATTAAAGCGAGTCGGAGACCTATGTGTAAAGCATGGAGTCACAGTCGTTTCAGATGAGATTCACTCGGATTTGATGCTTTACGGGAAGCAGCATGTGCCCTTCGCCAGCCTTTCTGACGACATTGCACATATCACGGTAACGTGTATTGCGCCGAGTAAAACCTTTAATCTAGCGGGGCTCCAGGCATCTGCTATTATCATTTCAGATGAAGAAAAAAGAACCCTTTTCAACAATGAAGTGCAAAGAAACGGACTGTCCAAACTGAATGCCTTTGCGATTCCAGCGATGGAAGCAGCATACCGCCACGGGGATGAGTGGCTCGATGCCCTTGTTCTT
The DNA here is from genome assembly GCF_001974945.1 of Bacillus sp. I-2. Taxonomy (NCBI): domain Bacteria; kingdom Bacillati; phylum Bacillota; class Bacilli; order Caryophanales; family Bacillaceae; genus Bacillus; species Bacillus sp. I-2. The sequence continues at coordinate 67,398 of NZ_LZRW01000022.1, forward strand.
TATCTCGAAGGCAATATGAAGACGGCGATGGACTATATCGACGAAAATCTTCCAAATATGCGTTATATGAAACCAGATGCTTCTTATTTATTGTGGCTGGACATTCGGGATTATCAATTCAGTCAAGCGGAATTGAAACGGAATCTGCTGAAAAAAGGGAAAGTGATCCTAGAGCTTGGTCACGTGTACGGACCCGAAGGAGACGGCTTTATTCGGATGAATCTCGGCTGTCCTGCTGCAACAGTCAGAGAAGGACTGAAACGTCTCCACCAAGCGTTCACGCTATCAGCTGAATAAGACCTATACGATAGAAAGAACATCCTAACGGGTGTTCTTTTTAAAGAAAAAAACCCTCCTTTTATCATATCTACTTTGTACATGAAATGATATAATGAGAGGAATTACAATTATTTACGAGGAGAGCATTTAAATGGAAATGTTCAAGGATTTTCTGCTCCATGTATCTTTTATTCTATTTCCAATCTTTTTATATCATGCGCTATGGTTAAGCCGGACCCCTGCTCATTTCCCAAAAACGAATAAACTGCTCATCACAGTATTCGCATCCATCTCTTCAGCACTATGTATTATGTATCCAGTTGGTTCGATTTTAGATTTGCAGACTGGGCTTCAATCCATTCCCCTTGTACTTGCTATTTTATACGGAGGATATATGGCGGGGATCGTTGCCATTTTGATAAGCATCATTGTCAAATTCGTGATGTACGGCTCTTTCTTATGGATTGGACTCATCGTTGTCCCAATTTACTTTTTTATCCCATTCCTGTTCTACCGAAAATGGCATCAATATTCGAAGCTAAATAAGCTGTTTTACGGAGTGCTTATCGGTTTATCCAAAGGATTCTTTATTTACATTGGACTGCTTGCGGTCAGCTTAATGGCATACAGCCCAGCTTTTATTATGCAGCAAAAGCTCCTTGAGTTATTTTTCTCAACTCTTTACTACATATTCTTTCTTGTGCTCAGTATCTATTCCATTGAATTCGTTAAGGAAAATGCGGAAATGAGATCACAGCTTGTCCAGTCAGAAAAACTGACCATTGTAAGTGAACTTGCTGCAAGTGTTGCCCATGAAGTACGCAATCCGCTGACAGTTGTGAGAGGCTTTATTCAATTGCTCTTTTCGAGTGATCATACAAAAGAGCCACCTGCCAATAAAGATTATAAAAATCTCGTTCTGTCCGAGTTAGACCGGGCGCAGGACATTATCACGAGCTATCTTGACATTGCAAAACAAAACTATTATCAAATTGAATCTCTTAATCTCTCTAAATTACTAGAGGAATGTGCATCACTGATGACATCCTATGCGAATTTTAAATCGGTCACGATTCATCAATCCATTGAACCTGACTTATACATTCAAGGTGACGTAACGAAGATCAAGCAAGTCATGATTAATTTAATCAAAAATGCGATAGAAGCGGCTCCTGAACATGAAGGGAAAATTGAACTTTTTGCTTCAAAAGAAAATCATAAAATCTGCCTTTATTTCGTTGATAACGGTGTAGGTATGACAGAAAGTCAGATGAAAAAGCTTGGCGAACCCTATTACACCTTGAAAAATAAAGGGACTGGCCTTGGGCTGACAGTGACTTTTTCAATTATTGAAAATCACCATGGAACGATTCGTTTCAAAAGCTCGCTGCAGTCTGGAACAACCGTCACCGTGAAATTTCCTGAAGATACAAGAAGAAAATGATTAATCCATTTTTTTTGTTCTTTTTTCATCTATCCGCTCCTGCTTCTTAGACGAACGAACGAAGAGACGAAAACAAATAAACGCAGCAATAAAGAAAATCACCGTGGTGATAGCCGCTGGGATGTACTCCCTTTTATCTTCAGGAAAATATAGTAGAAAAAGTACGATGAATGACATCTCGCCATTCCCCCTTTTGCTCGTTTACTTCACTATATTGGCTAAAAGAAATGAAATACCTTCCTATGAGAAGGAAATGGAGGAATTTCACATGACAGACATTCAAATTGGACAAGTTGTGAAAGGTTTTTATAAAACAGGTGTATACGTTGGGGAAGTGACAGCAGTGAAACCATCGACCTATCTCGTTCAAGTAAAAGCCGTTCTGACACATCCCACTCAAGGCGACCTGCATCATCCGAAAGAAGCAGACGTGCCTTTTTTCCAAGAAAGGCGGGCTTTGGCCTATAGAGAACAGACAAATATCCCTCATCATATGGTGAAGCCTTATGATGGCGATATCCCTGATTATGAAGAGTCACTGAAAGAAGCTGTAGATAAATTGAAACAAGCACTCCGTGCGGATGATTCCAAATGGGCTGAAAAATCAAGAGCATGCCTATCTTCTCTTGAGAAAGATTATTTTCCAGAAGACGGCCGCTAATCAGCCGAATCAAAAAAATGTGAGAAATCGATCAGCTCACCAATTTTGGTTGTTTGCGGATTTTCCACATAGGCTCTGTCTTTTTCAAAAAGGGTGAACAGCTGATAAGTCGTCATGGCATCATCGAGTGCTTTATGATGCTTACCAGCCCCTTCACTGCCGTATTCCTTTGCTGCTTTTCGAAGCCCTGTCAGTGTGCGATCACCAAAAAAGGTTTTATATTCAAAGGCCAGGTCCCTCAGCTTCCCCTTAAAAGGAAAGGCAATGTGATTGAGCATACAATTTTGCTTCAATACCTTCATGTCCATGTTGCCCCACGTAATAATTTCACAATTCTCTCCCCCATCAAGTGACACGAGCTTCTCGATAAATTCCTCAAATGAAATTCCGCTCTCTACCTCCTCCTGCGTAATTCCGAGGAAAGATTTACAGCGCTTCGTCAGCTTCGGGAACTTTTTCGGTTTGACGTAGCTAGAGAATGTGTCTATGATCGTTTCATCTGCTGCTTTCACTACCCCAGCTTCAATAATTTCAGGAAAAAAATTTTGCGGATGATATTTTCCATCAGGCATCGTAAATTCAAAATCGACCACAAGCACCGTCTTCTGTTCCACCAGTTTCACCTCACTTTTTCGTCAGCTTTTCATTCTCATACCATTATATTAAGACGGACCTTGAAATCACTTCATTTTCGTGAAAATAATGCAGATTCACTATGCCCAACCTATTCATCTGATGAAAGATCGTTTATTTTCCTTTATAATTATTAAGGAACACGAAATAAATAAAGAAGGTGATCTCTATCACAAACAGGAAGAAAAACTTGTACATCATGTGGTTTGTAAACTTTTTTGTATCTGCGAGCATTACAATGATCGTCCCTTTTTTATCACTTTACATAGAATCTCTTGATAGCAGCTATTCAAATGAATTTGTTCAAAGATGGAGCGGCTATGTCTTTGGGGTCACGTTTTTAACAGCCTTCCTGATTTCTCCGATTTGGGGGCGGATTGGCGACCGGCATGGCTATAAAAAGATTTTATTAATTAACGGAATTGGCATCGCCACAAGTATTCTATTAATGGGGCTTGTGCACACCGTGTATCAGCTATTCGCACTAAGGCTCTTCATGGGGCTTGTCACAGGCTTTATCTCGACTTCAATGGCACTGATTTCTGCACAGACCGAAAAGGCAACTGCCGGTAAAACCCTTGGCACGATGCAAATGAGTAATGTTGCCGGAGGATTGTTTGGTCCATTAATGGGTGGATTCATGGCAGACAGCGTCGGATTTATTTATACGTTTTTCCTTACAGCGGCTGTCATTTATGTGTCAGCTATTGTAATTATCTTCGGAGTGAAAGAACAGCCGATCCGATCAAAAGAAGCAAAGCGTGTTTCTTACTCACGGAAGGATGTACTCTTTCACATTTTCAAACAGCCTTTGCTTGTGGTCACGATGCTTTTAACGTTTATTACACAAGTAGGGAACTTTAGCATTCAGCCGCTTTTGGCTTTATACATTCATGATTTACATGGTCCTGTCAATCTCGCTTTTTATGCGGGCCTTGCTTTTTCTGCAACTGGACTTGGCAATTTGCTGTTTACGCGAAAATGGGGAGATCTCGGAGATCGAATTGGTCACGACAAGGTGCTGCTTGCCCTTCTCATTCTCTCCTCTATTTTATTTATCCCGCAAGCGATGGCGGATTCGTACGTCATGTTAGTCATTTTCCGTTTCCTATACGGGATGGCACTTGGCGGAATTATTCCGTGTACGACGGCGTATATCCGGATTAAAGCACCTGCTTCTATGCAAGGGGAAGTGCTCGGATACAATGTCAGCTTCCGCTTTCTTGGGAATGTCGTCGGTCCGGTAATCGGCGGCATTGTGGCGAGTCATTACGGGATTCCAGCTGTCTTTTATGTCACTGCCGGCATTTTTCTGTTTGGCGCGTTATTTTTATGGGCGGTCCGCTCGCATGCGAAAACAAAGGAAAGGAGTGTCTGATCATCTTCAGATACTCTTTTTTCTTGCGGAAAAGCCTTATTCACTAGACTTCACGCCCTTTCTTTTCTAAAAATAACCTTCTCGTATCCGCAAAAGAATGGTACGATATGGCTAGAAAATTGAAGAAAGTGAGTGACCTCATGTTTCGTGCAATCATTGGTTGGTTATTACTTGCTGCCCTCATCCCATTATTTGCTCTGACTTTTTATCTATCAAAGGAAGAAGCTGCAAGTGTAAAGCCTGTTAACGAAGTGCTTGATCAAAAAATCAAGCTGGAAAAGATAGATTTTTCCCAAAACAGTTATATGTATGACCGGGATGGTTCTCTTATCTCCGAGATCGTCTCAAACGATGAGAACCGAGTGTTCGTGAAATACGATAACATTCCTGAACCTGTGAAGGAGCTGTTCCTTCGTTCAGAGGACCGCAACTTTTATGACCATAAGGGAATTGACTTTATGGGGGTTGTTCGTGCCCTTGCTGCAAATGTCAAAAACCATGGCATCAGCCAAGGAGCGAGTACGATCACACAGCAGCTGTCCCGCAACTTATATTTAAGCCATGAACGTTCGTTCAGCCGAAAGTTTACGGAGCTACTCTATTCCTATGAACTTGAGCGGAAATTCTCGAAGGATGAAATTCTCGAAAGCTATTTAAATACGATTTATTTCAGTAATGGTGTTTACGGTGTTGGTTCAGCGGCTAATTACTATTTTGATAAGCCGCTTAGTTCTTTAACACTGGCACAAATGGCATTTATCTCTGCTATTCCAAACAACCCAACACTGTATGACCCATTAAAACAGTTCAAGCACACAAAGAAACGCCAAGAACGACTGCTTGGTATCTTGAAGAAAGATGGCGTCATCACCAAAAAGCAATACAAAAAAGCCGTCAAAGAAAAAATCAGCCTTTCTTTAAGTGAAAAGAAAAACCTATACCCTGACTATGTGACATATGCCAATGAAGAGTTTACCGATCTTGTGTCTGATCAGGAGGGCTTTACAAAACGATTGAAGAAAGCCAAAACAGCTGAAGCGAAAAAGGCGATTCAAAAGGAATTATCTGAAAAGGTCAGTGCCCTGCTCCAGGATGGTGTGAAAATTTATACGGCGCTTGATCCTTCCTTACAGCAAAGAGCCGTCTATCAGCTTAATGCTCAATTGCCTTACCAAGGTGTGGAAGGCGGATCAGCCGTCATTAATCATGAAACGCATCAAATTGTTGCACTTGCTGGCGGGAAAAACTATAAGAAATTTGATTTTAACTACGCTTATCAAGCGCAAAGACAGCCTGGTTCTGCGATTAAGCCGCTTTTAGACTATGCGCCTTATATTGATCAAACCGGCGCAACGGCTTCAAGCACCATCAGTGCCGGCAAGTTTTGCAGCAGCGGATACTGTCCGCAGAACTATAATCATAAAACGTATGGAACAGTCACACTTGAAACAGCCTTTAAACATTCTTACAATACCCCTGCGATCCGAATGCTGGATACAGTAGGTGTCAAAAAAGGCTTCAGCTATTTAGAGAAGTTCTCATTCGAGCATATCGTAGCGGATGATTACCGCCTTCCTTCTGCACTTGGCGGATTTACGAAAGGCTTCTCACCGCTAGAAATAACAGATGCGTATACCGTCTTTGGCAACCAAGGAGCCTACACACAAAGTCATTCGATCACAAAAGTGACAGACTTAAACGGTAAGACCCTTTACAAGTGGAAAGAGTCGCCAAAGCAAGTATATTCTCAGCGTACAAATGAAACGATGCGTAAGCTGCTTACCTCTGTTGTGAAGAGTGGGACAGGGAAAAAAGCGAATTTCAACGCCCCTTACATCGGTGGTAAAACAGGGACATCCAATGACTACAAAGATATTTGGTTTGTGGGACTGACAGATCAGTACACAATGGGTGTCTGGGTTGGAAGAGATAGAGGAACGGTGGAATCGATTTATCAATCAAGCCCGCACTTACGTATTTGGAAAAATACGATGCAATACGCCAGATAAACAGGAGGTTTGATTGCGATGCATTCAACACATCCACCCCATTTAATCTTATTTGACGGTGTCTGCAACGTGTGCAGCGGCGCTGTTCAGTTTGTGATTAAGCGCGATCCGAATGAACGGATGATGTTCGCTTCCTTACAATCAGATACAGGGCAGCATATTTTAAAGGAAAACGGTTTGCCTTTAGATGAGTTCAATTCATTCATTTATATCGAAAAAGGGACCCTTTATACGAAATCAACAGGCATCTTAAAAGCCGCGCGGCATTTAAAAGGGATATACAGATGGAGCTTTTTACTCCTAGCCATACCTCGCCCAATCCGTGATTGGTTTTATCAGTTGATAGCAAAAAATCGCTACAAATGGTTTGGTCAAAAAACATCTTGTATGATGCCTACACCCGATATTCAAAAACGGTTTCTTTCATAAAAAAAGCATCCTCCATCATTGGAGGATGCTTTCTTTGTCTGCTTATGAAGGCAGACTTGCCATCACACTGTTATAAAGCTTAATAAATAAGTACAAAATACCGATCAAAAACGTCGCCCAGAACAGCAGAATAAACATCATAAATCCAATCAAATTCAGCATAGAAAGCGATTGATAAATGCGAACCACAACCCAGATAAAATAGACAAGACTTGCTAATGCAAAAAGTCCGACTAGCAGAATGAGCTGCTGCGTCAACAGAAATGCTAGCAAGCTGGCAAATAAATAAACAACGGATGCAATCCGAATTTTCTTTAAGTTCTCCCCTTCAGGGTCCTTAGCGAAAAAGAGCAACGCCAGCTCTAATACCGTATCTGCAATCAGTTTTAAGGCAGATAAGATCATAAAATAAACAAGTGCAAAAGCAGCAAAGAGAGCAAGACGAATGCCCTGTTCAGAGAAAAATTCAAGCATTCCTTTTAAAATGCCTGCTTGAGTCAAGAAATCAGTTGTGATACCTACTGTGAAAATCGAAAAAGCAGAGCTGAATAGTAAAATTGAAATCAGCGGAAAATATCCAGTCAAATATGTATTTTTCATAAATAGATCCTTTCTCATAAGCTCACATTTATTATGGCTCACTTAAAACGGATTGACAAGATGCTTTCAAAGTAAACCGACAGCAAAATCAAATTTATGATTTTGCACGTACATTCCTTCACAAACTTACATTTTCCCGTTAAAGTATTACTGTTACGAAAAAATCGTGCGTTAGGGGTATACTCGTGAAAAAAACTTTAAGACTGCAAACACGGCTGACGATCTTTGTGTGCATCGTTGTCCTGATCTCCCTTTGTATCACATTCTTTACGATATGGTCGGAAACAGCCAAGAACATCCATCAGCAGGAACGTGACATTGCTCTCTCTACTGCCAAAATGGTCGCAGAGGCACCGATCACAGCACAATCATTAGAAGATCATTCATATTCCGCATTACGAAAATATACAACAAGTGTTCAGCAAATCACCAAAACCGAATTCGTTGTCGTCATGGATATGAACGGTATCCGCAAAACACACCCGAATCCGCAGAAAATTGGAAAGCGGTTTGCCGGCGGTGATGAAAAAGCAGCATTACAGGGAAAAGAACATATTAGTACGGCTTCTGGAACACTCGGCAGATCCATGCGTGCTTTTGTTCCTGTTTATGATCAAAATGGAAAGCAGCTTGGGGCTGTGGCCGTAGGGATTACGTTAAAGGAAATTGACTTGATTATTCATCAAAGCTTACTTCCACTTTACTTCGTCACATCACTCAGCCTTCTATCTGGCATCATCGGAGCACTCATTGTGGCAAGAAAAGTGAAGAAGATTATGTTTGGACTTGAGCCGGATGAGATCGCCACATTGTTAAAAGAACGAAGTGCCATGCTAGAATCAACAAAAGAAGGGATTCTGGCCGTTGATCAGCACGGTAAAATCAAACTGGCCAATGCAGAGGCAAAACGGCTCTTTCATAATATGGGCATTATGGTTGATCCTAGAGAACAAGATGTGCAAACTCTCCTTCCTTCAAGCGGCTTAAAACAGGTCATTGAAACACGCAAGCCGCTGCTTGATCGTGACGTGAGAATGAATGGACTGGAGCTCGTCTTTAATGAAGTGCCAATTACGGTAAAAGGTGAAATTGTCGGAGCCATCGCCACCTTCCGTGACAAAACAGAAGTGAAACATCTGGCTGAGCAGCTTAGCGGGGTCAAAATGTATGCGAATGCGCTCCGTGCCCAGTCACATGAATTTATGAACAAGCTGCATGTCATTTTAGGATTGGTTCAGCTCAAAAACTACGATGACCTTGGCACCTATATCAAAGATATTGCGATTTATCAGCAAACGGAAACAAATGAAATCATCAACCATGTGAAAAACTCTGTTTTAGCAGGATTTTTACTAGGAAAACAAAGCTATATCAGGGAACAAGGCGCTGCCTTGGAGGTTATTTGCAGCACACAAGTGCCAAATACGGAGGACCCGGCAGTGACGCATGATCTCATTACCGTGATTGGCAACTTGTTAAATAACGCACTCGATGCTGTTTCACATACTGACACGAAAAACATCTCGATCTCCTTCAGATACGTCCATGAGCAGCTTCACATTGAAATCACGGACACAGGTGTTGGTCTCACGAAAGAAGAACAAGACATCATGTTTGATCAAGGCTTTTCAACTAAAGGAGAAGACCGAGGGTTCGGACTCTACTTCGTTGACCAAAGCATCAAGAAATTGAACGGACATATGATTGTCACGAGTGAAAAAGGAGAAGGAACGACCTTTAGTCTCCGCATTCCGTATAAACAAAAGGAGGATTCACATGATTAATGTGTTAATAGTAGAAGATGATCCAATGGTTGGGGAGCTGAACAAACGCTACCTGACCCAAATCGACGGCTTTGAGTTAAAGGGGATTGCCACCTCCTTTCAGCAGGCACTTGAAGTGTTAAAAACAGAAGTCATTCACCTCGTACTGCTCGATATTTATATGCCTGGACAAAATGGACTGGCATTACTAACAGAAATTCGCCAGCAAAATCATGCCGTTGATGTCATTGTCATTTCGGCTGCAAATGAAGTCGATGTTGTACAGCAAACGATGCGAAATGGAGCAGTTGATTATTTAATTAAGCCGTTTGAGTTCGAACGATTCCAATCAGCACTGGCAGAGTATAAACGGAAACACGCCCTGTATCAATCCATGAACAGCATTTCGCAAAATGATTTAGATGCGAAGCTTTTTCATAAAAAAGCAGAGGCGGAAAAAGTCCTCTTGCCAAAAGGACTGACCAAAAGCACACTTAAACTCATCTGGACAAGCATTCAATCATTTGGCCAGCAGGCTTTCACAACCGAAGACCTAGCCAATCATACAGAAATCTCTCAAGTCTCCATTAGAAAATACTTGAAATTCCTTGAGGATATCGAAGTGGTGGATGTTGAAATGGCATATGGGACAATTGGACGTCCTGTTTTCCAATATAAACTGAACACGAGCAATATGAATTTGATTCAGCAATATCTTTAAAATACTACATCTGACCTTTCACAAAGGCCAGATGTTTTTTTATGGCATAAGATGTAACAAACCCCTTGATATCAGTGGTTCTGCTGTAGCGGAGCACATCACAAAAGCGGCATTATATCATATTTCAGCAGATAAAAAGACATCAAATAAAGCCATTTAACATTTTTTTAAAAATAAAACAAATTTCTATTTATTTATTCGATCGGAAATGATAAATTATGATTGATTAGTTCAACGAGATATAAGTCTGATGTCTTACATCTTCTCTCCTGCCCTCCATAAGTTTCATGAGAAAGCAGGATAAAATACCCTCTTCAGAAGGGTGAGAAGAGATAGATCGGTCTTTTTTCGCGAGACTTTTCTGAAACTTTTAAATTTTATAGGGGGTTATGTTTTGAAGAAGCGCAAAATTGGACTAGCATTGTCCTTAGTCGTAGCAGCAGGAACCATCCTTGGAGCATGCGGCAACTCTGGCTCAAACAGCGGTGAAAGCAAAAAAGATAAAGATCAATTCACTGTTGCAATGGTAACTGATGTCGGTGGTGTCGATGACAAATCGTTTAACCAATCAGCTTGGGAAGGTTTACAAGCATTTGGGAAAGACAACAATCTAAAAAAAGGTAAAAACGGCTTTGATTACTTACAATCTAAATCAGATGCTGACTATACAACAAACTTAAACACACTTGCTCGTGAGAAATTCGACCTGATTTACGGAATTGGTTTCTTAATGGAAGATGCTATTTCTGAAATTGCGGATCAACGTAAGAAAAACCACTTTGCGATCGTTGATGCCGTCGTGAAAAAAGACAACGTAGCCAGCATTGTATTTAACGAAAACGAAGGATCATTCCTTGTGGGTGTTGCGGCTGCTCTTTCTACAAAATCAAACAAAATTGGATTCGTCGGCGGCGTTGATTCTGAATTAGTCAGAAAATTCGAAGTTGGCTTCCGCGCAGGTGTTGAAGCAGCTAATCCGAAAGCAAAAGTTGAAGTGAAATATGCCGGTGCATTCGATAAGGCTGACATCGGGAAAGCAACAGCTGAAAGCATGTACAAATCTGGCGTCGACATCATCTATCATGCTGCTGGCGGCACTGGAACTGGTGTCTTCACAGAAGCGAAAAACCTGAAAAAAGCAGATCCTAACCGTAAAGTTTGGGTTATCGGTGTAGATAAAGACCAGTATGACGAAGGAAAAGTACCTGGAACAAAACAAAGTGTCACCCTTACTTCTATGGTTAAGAAAGTAGACACAGCGGTACAAGACTTAACAACGAAAGCAAAAGAAGGTAAGTTCCCTGGCGGCGAAGTGATCACATACGGTCTGAAAGAAGGCGCTCTTGACATCTCTCCATCTAAGGAAAACCTTGATAAAGATGTATTAAAGAAAGTTGAAGAATGGAAACAAAAAATCATCAAGGGTGAAGTGAAAATCCCTGCAACACGTGATGAACTAAAAGATTTTAAAGCTTAATTTGAGCATCGGGATAAGCGCGCCTTATCCCCTTGCCTCTCCTTTACCTCCTCTTTATTCGTAAAAGGTGGTAAAAGAAAAGCTGCAGCCTCGTTTTGCAGCTTTTCTTTTGCTAGTTTTTATCTTTATCAGCACCCTAAAAAAGGAGCGGTTAAACCTGTGGATTATGTCATTGAAATGTTGAATATACGCAAAGAATTCCCTGGCATTGTAGCAAACGACAACATTACGCTGCAGCTAAAAAAGGGCGAAATTCATGCGCTGCTTGGTGAAAACGGCGCTGGAAAATCAACGCTCATGAACGTGCTTTTCGGACTGTACCAGCCTGAAAAAGGTGAAATCAAGGTACACGGAAAACCTGTGACCATCTCTAGTCCAAATGATGCTAGTGATTTAGGCATCGGAATGGTGCATCAGCACTTTATGCTTGTCGATACCTTCACTGTCGCTGAAAACATCATTTTAGGTAAAGAGCCCAAGAAGTTTGGAAAGATTGACAAAGAACAAGCCATACAGCAAGTACAAGAGCTTTCTGACCGCTATGGTTTGAAAATAGATCCTGCCGCAAAAGTATCTGACATCTCTGTCGGCATGCAGCAGCGTGCAGAAATCTTAAAAACACTTTACCGCGGCGCTGACATTTTGATCTTCGACGAACCAACGGCCGTTTTAACACCTCAAGAAATCAAAGAACTCATACAAATTATGAAAAACTTAATCAATGAAGGCAAATCCATTATTTTAATCACCCATAAGCTGAAAGAAATTATGGATGCCTGTCATCGCGTGACCATTATCCGAAAAGGCCAAGGCATTCGTACACTTGATGTGGAAAGCACAAATAAAGACGAACTTGCAAGCCTCATGGTTGGCCGTGAAGTGTCATTTAAAACAGACAAAAAAGCTGCTTCTCCTGCTGAGGAGGTTCTTCAAATTCAAGACCTCACAGTAAAAGACGCCAGAGGAATTGAAGCTGTCAAACAGTTGAACCTCTCAGTGAAGGCTGGCGAAATTGTCGGAATTGCTGGGGTAGATGGCAATGGCCAGTCTGAATTAATTGAAGCCATTACTGGTCTAAAAAAATCAGAATCTGGCACAATCATGCTAAACGGGAAAGCCATTCAAAATCTCCCGCCTCGTAAAGTGACCGAATCTGGGATTGGACATATTCCTCAGGACCGTCATAAACATGGACTTGTACTCGATTTTTCAATTGGAGAAAACATTTCCTTACAAACGTATTATCAGCGTCCTTATTCAAAATTCGGCTTATTGAATATGAAAAATATTTATCAAAAAGCAAAACGAATCATTGCGGAATATGACGTCAGGACACCGAGTGAATATACAGAAGCACGCGCTCTGTCAGGCGGTAACCAGCAAAAAGCCATTATCGGCCGTGAAGTTGACCGCAATCCTGATTTATTAATTGCCGCTCAGCCGACACGTGGACTTGATGTTGGTGCGATTGAATTTGTTCATAAACGTCTAATCGAGCAAAGAGACGCAGGTAAAGCCGTTTTGCTCATCTCCTTTGAGCTTGATGAAATTATTAATGTCAGTGATAAGATCGCTGTTATTTTCGAAGGCAGCATTGTCGCCATTGTTGATCCAAAAGAAACAACAGAGCAAGAGCTTGGTCTATTAATGGCTGGAAGTACGCAACAGGAAGTGGGGAAAGAAGCAAATGTCTAATCGCTTAACAAATCTGCTGATTCCGCTTATAGCCATTGTACTTGGTCTTTTGGTTGGGGCCATTATTATGCTAGCAAGCGGTTATAGTGTCATCGAAGGCTATAGCGCCCTTTGGAATGGCGTTTTCGGTGAAACCTATTATATGGGAGAAACCATCAGGCAAGTGACACCTTATATTTTATCAGGTCTTGCTGTTGCCTTTGCATTTCGGACAGGCCTGTTTAATATCGGTGTAGAAGGTCAAATGCTTGTTGGCTGGGTAGCTGCTGTATGGATTGGAACAACTGTCCATGCACCTATGTATATTCATCTGCCGCTTGCACTCATCACCGCAGCTGCTGCAGGTGCTTTATGGGGCTTTATTCCCGGTTTTTTAAAAGCTCGTTTTTATGTGCATGAGGTCATCGTTACTATCATGATGAACTACATTGCCCTTCATGTCACAAACTATTTAATCTCAAATGTCTTAACAGATAATAAAGATAAAACAGATAAAATCGATGCCACTGCCTCGCTCCGCTCTGGATTTTTTGAGCAGATCACTGATTTTTCCCGAATGCATAACGGTATTTTTGTTGCCATTATTGCTGCGGTCGTGATGTGGATCATTATTCAAAAAACGTCTAAAGGGTTTGAATTACGAGCAGTTGGAATGAACCAGCAGGCATCACATTATGCTGGTATGACCGTTCGCCGCAATATCATTTATGCGATGCTCATTTCAGGTGCTTTTGCAGGTCTTGCAGGCGCTATGGAAGGTCTTGGTACATTTGAATATGCCTCTATTAAAGGCTCGTTTACTGGCGTAGGTTTTGATGGAATTGCCGTCGCTTTATTAGGTGGAAATACGGCTGTTGGTGTTGTCCTTGCTGCATTATTGCTTGGTGGATTGAAGGTCGGTGCATTAAATATGCCGCTTGAATCAGGCGTACCGACTGAGGTTGTTGATATTGTCATTGCGATCATCATTCTTTTCGTCGCCTCAAGCTATATTATCCGTCTTGTGATTCAACAAATGAAGAAAAAGGGGGGAAAATAAGTGGGATTTCTGCAAATACTTGAAATCATCGTCCCAGCTACACTTGTTTATGCTGCACCACTTATTTTAACCGCTCTTGGAGGCGTCTTTTCAGAAAGATCAGGTGTTGTCAATATCGGTCTTGAAGGGTTGATGGTCGTCGGAGCATTTTCCAGTATTATCTTTAACTTGTTTTTTGCTGATACGTTTGGAGCCTTGACCCCGTGGCTTGGGCTTCTCGTCGGAATGGCCGTTGGCGGATTGTTCTCACTGATTCATGCAGTGGCGACCATTACCTTCCGAGCTGATCAAACGGTCAGTGGTGTGGCGATTAACATGCTGGCACTTGGCGCAACATTGTTTGTCGTCAAACTGATTTATGGAAAAGCACAAACTGATAAAATTACAGAGCCTTTCTATAAAGGAGATATTCCCCTTTTAAGTGACATTCCGATCATTGGTGATATTTTCTTTAAAGATGTTTATTATACGTCTATACTCGCCTTAGCTCTTGCGGTTGTTGCTTGGTTTGTTTTATTTAAAATGCCGTTTGGTCTTCGTCTTCGTGCAGTCGGAGAGCATCCAATGGCAGCTGATACAATGGGAATCAAAGTGTACCGGATGCGTTACATCGCTGTTTTCATTAGTGGACTGTTTGGCGGTCTTGGCGGAGCTGTTTATGCCTCAACGATCGCGCTTGATTTCTCACATGCCACCATTACTGGACAAGGCTTCATCGCACTAGCTGCGCTTGTATTCGGTAAATGGCATCCATTTGGCGCAATGGGCGCTGCTTTATTCTTTGGATTTGCTCAAAGTTTAAGCATCATTGGCTCTCTCCTGCCGCTGTTCCAAGATATACCGAATGTGTATATGCTCATAGCACCATATGTGCTTACCATTTTAGCACTTACTGGCTTCATTGGACGTGCCGATGCACCGAAAGCTCTTGGTACGCCTTATCTAAAAGGAAAACGATAAATACGATGTATGATCAATCCCCTGAAGGACAAACTACCTTCAGGGGATTTTTGTATGATAAAAAACTCAAAAACTCCTGTTTATTTTACTTTTATTACACTTATTTTAGTTTAATAAATAGAAGAGTGTCATTGAATCTTCTACAATTGAGACAAATAGCATTTGGGGGTGTTTATGTGGCTAATGCACAACAATTGAAATCGATTACAGACGATTCTGACAATAATAAAAGCGTTTTCCGTAAGATCATGTCTTGGAAAATTGGTGTTATTGATCTACCTGTGTATTTAGTACTTGCAGCGATTATTTTAACTGCCGCTTATTTCAATAAAATTCCAGCAAATATGCTTGGTGGTTTCGCTGTTATTATGATTTTGGGGATTTTCCTTGGAGATGTAGGACAACGTATTCCAATCTTAAAAGATATTGGTGGACCGGCGATTCTTTCTTTATTCGTACCATCGTTCCTGGTCTTTTTTAATGTTCTGAATCCGAACTCATTGGAAGCGGTTACGTCTCTTATGAAAACGTCGAACTTCCTTTACTTCTATATCTCTGCTCTTGTAGTAGGTAGTATTCTTGGGATGCAGCGAACTGTTTTAGTACAAGGCCTTATTCGTATGTTTGTTCCTCTCGTTGCAGGTACAATTGCAGCTGTGAGTGCTGGTATCCTTGTTGGCCTTTTAGTTGGTTACACACCGCATCATTCATTCTTCTTTATTATTGTACCGATTATTGCCGGTGGTGTTGGAGAAGGGATTTTGCCATTATCTATCGCTTATTCACAAATTCTTGATGTATCAGCAGAGTCATTAATTTCTCAATTAATTCCTGCGGCTGTCATTGGGAACGTCATTGCCATTATCTGTGCTGGCGCATTGAAGAAGCTTGGTGAAAAACGTCCTGAACTAAACGGAAATGGCCGTCTTGTGAAATCTAAAGAAGCAAACGAAATTTTCGAGCAGCCAGATTTGGATGCAAAAGTTGATTTCGGGTTAATGGGTGCTGGTGTACTCGTTGCTTGTACAACCTTCATCTTTGGTGGTCTGTTAGAAAGCTTTGTTCATATTCCAGGTCCAATCTTAATGATTGTTCTTGCTGCTTTAATCAAATACTTAAACGTGATGCCTCAGCATCTTCAAAACGGCTCACAGCAGTTCTACAAGTTTGTATCTAAAAGCTTTACATGGCCGCTAATGGTTGGTCTTGGTATTCTATACATTCCACTTGATGATGTAGCAACTGTCATCTCCATTCCATTCGTATGCGTATGTATCGCTGTTGTACTCGCAATGGTTGGTTCTGGTTACTTCGTTGGAAAACTAATGAACATGTATCCAGTAGAATCTGCTATTGTCACTGGCTGTCACAGCGGACTTGGCGGTACTGGCGACGTTGCGATTCTTTCAGCTTCTGGAAGAATGGGTCTTATGCCTTTCGCACAAGTATCTACACGACTTGGCGGAGCAGCAACTGTTATCTGTGCAACGATCTTACTCAGAGTGTTTAGTTAAACTACCACACATAAAAAGCATGGGCTCTCACATGGGCCCATGCTTTTTTTATATTTCTTTTCTCCTATAGGATCTTATTCATCAGCTAATACAATTCGTAAATATTCTCTGGGCTGAAAAGGATACAGCTTGGTTTCTTGATAGCTCATGTGAAGAAGATGCTCAGAAAACAGCGGCCATTCACTCCCGGCCTGCCACCTTTTTTGATCATTTCGGTCAATCAAGAATGCTCCTCCTAAAATCGTGCAGAATAGGCTTAAGCTGATGGCGATCTTTCGTTTCATTTGATCAGCTCCTTTAGGAAAAGCATGTACGAAAAACAAAACAATATACAATGAGTATCATTTTTGATAAAATTATTTTTGTGGTCAAAAGAACCTAAAACAAATACAGTTTGCTTGAAATCGTTTCAAACCAATGCACTATGGCTGTATTTACGCTATAATTTTAATTACCAGTTCTTTAGAACGTGAATTTATATTGATCAAAGGAGGTTCATTTTCTTGCAGCTTATTCACTTCGCCATCCTATCACCTTTTTTACTCGCTTTTGTTGTACCTTTCCTTTACAAATATGTGAGGCGTATACATACAGGATGGTTTGTTCTCATCTTGCCGATTCTTTTATTTACCTATTTCATCCAAATGATACACATCACTTCGAATGGACGAACGCTTTTCTCACAGGCTGAATGGATTCCATCGTTAGGGATGAATTTCACTGTGTATGTCGATGGTCTCAGCCTGTTATTTGCTTTATTAATTACAGGTATCGGCTCACTAGTGGTGCTGTACAGTATTTTCTACTTATCAAAGGAAAAAGAACAGCTTGGCTCTTTCTACACGTATTTGCTCATGTTTATGACCGCGATGCTGGGTGTCGTTCTTTCTGACAACATGGTGGTTCTATACTTGTTTTGGGAGTTAACGAGTATCTCTTCCTTCCTCTTAATTGGGTATTGGTATAAACGGGAGCGCTCTAGATATGGAGCAACGAAATCACTGCTTATTACTGTTTTTGGCGGATTAGCTATGCTTGGTGGCTTTATCCTCATTTACCTGATTACTGATTCATTCAGTATTCGTGAAGCAGTCAATCAGCTTCAGCTCATTATGGCATCACCTTACTTTATCCCTGCCATGATCCTAATCTTACTAGGTGCCTTTACGAAATCAGCGCAGTTCCCATTCTATATCTGGCTGCCTGATGCAATGGAAGCACCGACCCCTGTGAGCAGTTATCTGCATTCTGCTACGATGGTGAAAGCCGGTATTTATCTTGTTGCCCGCTTCAGTCCAATCTTTGCTATATCAGAGGTATGGTTCTGGACCATTTCCATCGTGGGACTTGTCACATTATTCTGGGGATCATTCCACGCCGTCCGGCAAAACGATTTGAAAGCCATTCTGGCCTATTCGACAGTGAGCCAGCTCGGCATGATTATGCTCATGCTTGGCGTCGGCGCAGCTGCGATTCATGAAAACAATCCTGCCTTTTTTGGCGCAGCCGTTCTTGCAGCTATTTTTCACCTCATTAACCATGCTACGTTTAAAGGCAGTCTCTTTATGGCAGCTGGTATTATCGATCATGAAACAGGAACTCGTGACATTCGGAAATTAGGCGGATTAATGACGATCATGCCGATTACCTTCACAATTACGTTAATCGGTACATTTTCAATGGCCGGATTACCGCCATTTAACGGTTTCTTAAGTAAAGAGCTATTTTTCACAAGTATGATACGGATTTCTGATATCAGCTTTACGGACGTTTCAACATGGGGTGCCATCTTCCCAGCACTCGCTTGGCTCGCTAGTGTCTTTACGTTCATTTATAGTATGATGCTCCTCTTTAAGACTTTTAGAGGCCGTCTGAATATAGACCAATTGGAGAAAAAACCGCATGAAGCACCGATCGGCATGCTCATTCCGCCCATCATTCTAGCTGCACTTGTGGTCACCTTCTTCTTTTTCCCTAATATTCTTGCCTATTCTGTCATTGAACCTGCAATTGCGGCGATCATTCCTGAAGCGATTGAAACAGGAAGCCGTTTTTCTGTGAAAATTGAAGCATGGCATGGCTTCCAGCCAGAACTCTATATGACAATAGGTGTTGTTGTACTCGGCACAATCGGCTACTTGACGCTTTCAAAATGGCGTCCAATGTACAACATCTTTAAGGAAAAGTGGTCATTTAATGCTTTATACGACCACTCTCTTATCGGTTTGGAAAAAGGTTCATACCGCCTGACAAACAGTTATATGACTGGTTTTCTTCGTGACTATCTTGTTTATGTGTTTGGGTTCATGATTATCGTCATTGGCGGCGTGATGTTTTATCAGCAGGCCTTTTCATTTCAAACTGAGCAGGCTGCCTCAATTGGCACGTATGAGGTGATTCTTTCACTTGTGATGGTGGCGGCGACGATTGCCACAGTATTCGCAAGTTCACGATTAACAGCTATTATTGCACTAGGTGTCATGGGCTACACGCTGTCATTATTCTTCGTGATTTTCAGAGCACCTGACCTTGCGCTGACGCAGCTGATTATTGAAACGATTTCTGTTGCACTGTTTTTGCTTTGCTTCTATCATTTGCCGAAGCTGAGCTTAAAGCAAAAAACAAGAAGATTCAAAATGACCAATTTCATCATTTCATTAGGGGTTGGGGTTGTTGTCACTTGTCTAGCTTTCGCTTCCACAAGTCAGCAGTCGCTTGACACCATTTCAACTTACTTTATTGAAAACAGCTACAAACTTGCTGGCGGTGACAATATTGTCAATGTCATTCTTGTAGATTTCAGGGGCTTTGATACCCTTTTTGAAATTACCGTGCTCGCCATTGCGGCACTTGGTATTTATGGGTTATTAAAAACGCAGGCAAAACGGAAGAGAGGTGTGCGGCGATGAGAAAGATTGATACGAATGATATGCTTTTGCAAGTCACAACAAAAATCACAGCATTCATCATCTTGCTTTTCTCCCTTCACCTATTTCTTGCGGGACATAACAATCCTGGCGGCGGATTCATTGGCGGCCTGATGAGTGCTGCGGCTGTCGTTCTTCTGCTTTTAGCCTATGATCTGAAGACAGTAAGACGCATTTTGCCATTTGACTTTATTTATGTAACTGGAGCCGGTTTGCTCGTTGCGATCCTGACAGGTATGGGATCCTTTCTATTCGGTGCACCTTTTCTATCCCATGCATTTGATTATTTCCAATTACCGTTTTTAGGGAAAACAGAACTGGCGACAGCCGTCCTGTTTGATATCGGTGTGTATTTGGTTGTTGTCGGTGTCACCATGACCATTATTCAAATGATTGGAGAGAAGGAATAATGGAATTTCTAATGTCTATTATCGTCGGAATTATTTTTATGGCGGCGACCTATTTGATGCTGTCAAAGAGCCTTCTGCGGGTCATCGTCGGTACTGCTGTTTTGAGTCACGGCGTCCACTTGCTTCTTTTAACAATGGGCGGTTTAAAAAAAGGAGCGCCTCCAGTTCTAAAAGAGGGGCTCACATCCTATGTAGATCCATTGCCACAAGCATTAATTTTAACAGCCATTGTCATTGCTTTTGGTGTGACATCCTTATTACTTGTCATGGCCTTCCGTGCCTTCCAAGAGCTGCGAACAGATGACATGGATCAAATGAGAGGAAATGATCAGCATGAATAATCTCGTGATCCTGCCTATTTTAATTCCATTACTAGCTGCTACACTATTGATCTTTATGAATAAAAACATCATGCTGTCAAGAGTCTTTAGTGTCTTGGCATCTCTTTCAGCCATTATATGTAATGCATATTTGGTTCAAACGATTTTCACAAATGGGATACAAACCCTTTATTTGGGCGGCTGGAAAGCGCCATTTGGGATTGCCCTTGTGGCCGATCAATTTGCTGCACTCCTTGTGCTGACCGCTTCCGTTGTCGGGCTTGTGACAGTCCTCTTCTCCTTTCAAACGATTGGGAAAGAAAGAGAGCGGCTCTTCTATTATTCTGGCGTACAGTTTTTGTTAGCTGGCGTGAGCGGAGCCTTTTTAACGGGAGATATTTTCAACCTGTTTGTATTCTTTGAATTACTGCTGATGGCATCTTATATGCTCATTGTATTAGGCGGATCAAAGCCTCAGCTTCGTGAATCACTCAAATATATTGTGTTTAATATCATCTCGTCGGCATTATTTATTGTTGGAGTCGCCTGTTTATATGCAGTGACGGGTACGCTCAATATGGCTGATTTAAGTGTGAAAATAGCTGAATCAGGGCAAACAGGATTAATCACTGTTATTTCCATCCTGTTCCTCATTGTATTCGGCTTAAAAGCTGGGATCTTCCCGCTTTATTTCTGGCTGCCAGGATCGTATCACGCGCCGCCAGCAGCGATTTCAGCTCTATTTGGGGCTTTGCTGACAAAGGTTGGCTTATATGCGATTGCCAGAGTCTTTACATTAATTTTTATACACGATACAGGCTTCACCCATACACTCATGGCGTGGCTTGCCGCACTGACGGTGATATTCGGTGTGATAGGCTCGATCGCCTATTCTGATGTGCAGAAGATCGTGATTTATAACATTGTCACAGCTGTTGGGGTCATTTTGTTTGGCTTTGCAGCCAACACACCTGCATCACTCCAAGGAGCCATTTATTATCTCATTCACGACATGGTGATCAAAGGGGCTTTATTTATGCTGGCAGGTGCCCTCTTTGTGTATGCTGGTACAAATCAACTGAAAAAAATGGGCGGACTGATTCAATCCCAGCCTCTATTAGGATGGATGTTTTTCATATCGGCTTTATCACTGGCAGGAATTCCGCCGCTGAGTGGCTTTGTTGGAAAACTAAAAATTGTAGAAGGTGGATTTTCTGCTGGACACATGACGTTTTCTATTCTGGTCTTACTGTCCAGCCTCCTTGTCCTCTACTCTATTATGAAGATTTTCATATCCGCATTTTGGGGCGAGGAACAGGATATGCGCAGAAGAAAGCCGTCAATTAAAGGAATGGTGTACCCTGGCGTACTGCTTGTCGTCTTATCGCTTGCCATTGGGTTAGGGACAGAGTTCATTGCCCCTTATATCAATCAAGCAGCGGAAATGCTCTCTACACCAGAAAAATATATTCAAGCTGTGCTGAAGGAGTAGATGAACATGGCCTTTCAAATATTACTAAACGCACTCCTCGCCTTTACATGGATGTTTATGAATGATACATACAGAGCCGCAGACTTTGTATTAGGTTTTGCATTAGGGATGATCGCCATTTTTATGCTGCGTCGATTTTTCCCGCAGCGTTTTTACGGCTATGCCCTTTATGCGATTTTCAAGCTGATCATCATTTTTATTCGCGAGCTTCTTCTTGCCAATTTAAGTGTATTAAAGACCGTATTATCTCCAAAGCTCACGATTAAGCCCGGTATTTTCGCCTTTCGTACGGACTTGAAAACAGATTGGGAAATCACTATACTGGCAAATATGATTACATTGACACCAGGTACACTAGTGATTGATATTTCCGATGATCGTTCCATTTTATACATTCATGCGATGGATATTGAAGATGCTGAAAAAGCCATTCACGATATCCGGGTTTCATTTGAAAAAGCGATTCAGGAGGTGAGCGGTAAGTAATGGAACTCATTTTGCAAATGTCACTTGGCATTCTTGCGCTGTCTACCTTGCTTTTTGTGATACGAGTGATCAAAGGTCCCTCTATTCCTGATCGTGTAAGTGCACTTGATGCGATAGGAATCAATTTAATTGGGATGACAGCCATCGTTTCAATTTTACTGAAAACCACTGCATTCTTTGAGATTATTTTACTGCTCGGCATCCTTGCCTTTATCGGTACTGTCGCTTTTTCCAAATTCCTTGAGAAAGGGGAAGTGATTGAAAATGATCGTCATCGCTAAAGCCATCGTGATTTTCTTTATCCTGCTAGGCGCTATCCTCTGTTTGATTTCAGCCATTGGTGTCCTTCGCCTGCCGGATGTTTACACACGTATGCATGCTGCATCAAAAGCATCGACCCTTGGCGTTGTTCTGATTTTAGTAGGTGTGTTTTTTCACGAATGGTTTCTTGCAGGCGTTATTTCTGCAAAAATCCTTCTCGGTATCGTATTCATCTTCCTGACAGCACCAGTCGGCGCACACTTAATCGGAAGAGCCGCCTACAATACTGGTGTTAAGCTCGACAAACGCAGCGTTCAAGATGATTATGGCGGTTTCCGTAACTTTGTGATTAAGCGAAAAGAAGATTCTTATTTATAAAAAGCGAAAAAGAATGGCCTGCCATGTTGGGCCATTCTTTTTTTACCGCTCAACAGCATACAAAAAAAGCTTCCGCTGCACCGGGAGCTTTTTTATATGCGATCAATGACAGCAAGTGTGCATCTTGACGTACAGATGTGCCGGTCTCGATCATCTTTTATATCGATTTGAAATACCATTGTACGCCGTCCTACATGTACAGGAACAGCTGTCGCTGTCACAACTCCATCGCGTACAGATTTCAAATGATTGGCATTGATTTCAATACCTGAGCAAACTTGCTGCGTTAAGTCTAAATGAGCCGCAGCCCCCATGCTCGCCACTGTTTCTGCTAGAGCAGCAGATGCTCCTCCGTGCAGCAGTCCAAATGGCTGTTTTGTTCTGTGATCGACTGGCATTGTTGCAACGCATCGTGATTTATTGCACTCTACAATCTCAATACCTAGTGCCTCAAGCAGTGTATTTGATCCGCTCACATCCATTAAGGCCCTCTCCCTTCACACGTTTACAGCACACTTTCAGACTTAGCAATTAACACCGCTTCTGTACGAGATCCAACATTCAGCTTATTAAAGATGGATGTCAAACTGTACTCAATTGACCGTTTGCTCAAATGAAGCACATCGGCAATCTCCTGGTTCGTGTATCCTTTTTCTACTTCTCTAAGGATCAAACACTCCCGTTCGGTTAAGAGGTCGTGATCAGTCTGCTGTGCCTGTTCTGGCTTTTCTTGCTGCTGTGAAATTAATTTCTTTAAATAAGACAGCTGAATGACAACTTCTCCTTGTAATGTGCGGTGTATGTATTCAATAATTTTGTCTTTCGTCTCTGTTTTGCTAATTGCACCGTGTAATCCAGCCCGAATAGCCTCTTCAAAATAATCATCTACTTCATACCCTGTATAAATGATAATTTTCACTTGATGGTTGGTTTCTAAAATTTGTTTCGCAATGTCCATTCCATTGATATCCCCGAGATTTAAATCCATTAAAATCACATCATAGATGGAAAAGTCATGCGTCTTTAAAAAGGCGGCTTCTGCATCAGGACTTAAACAATCGACTGATAGCTGCTGGTCTGATTCTAATATGCTTTTTGTCCCTTCCATGACAGCCGGATGATCATCAATGACCAATATCTTCTTCATGTCTTCCTCCCTTTAAATCACTCACTTCCATTTTATATAAAAGACTTGGCTGATGCCAAGTCTTAATCCTTAATAAATCGTTACAATTCCATTTCAATTTTCACCTTAAGCCCTTTTTCCGGTGCTGTGTGAATTTGAAGCTTTCCATTTAACGCTTTCACTCGTTCTCTAATTCCCGATAGCCCCATGCTCATTGTATGCTGATCAAGATGACTGGCATCAAAACCGACTCCATCATCCTCATAGTGAAGAACAACCTGATCTTTAATACAAATCAGCATCACTAACACTTGAGTGGCTTTTGAATGCTTCAGGGCATTGGATAACAGCTCCTGAACAATTCGGTAAATATTCAGCTGTGAATCAATATCAATGTCCAATTCTTTATCAAAGCGTGTCGTATTCAGCCTAATATGAAACGGCGCTTCCTCCTGAATTTGAGAAGTCAGCTTCGATATCGCCTTTACTAAACCTAAATCATACAGCAGCTGCGGCCGAAGCTCATGACACGTTTCTCTCGTCGTTTGAATCACTTTGGACATTTGATCATTCCATGAGATAAGCGAATTTTCAATAGATGTCGGGCATTGGTTATTTTGGAAATTCGTTAAAAACATCTCCGACTGCCTTTTTAGTGATATCAAGTCCTGCAGCACGGAATCATGAAGATCTCTCGCTAAATCTGAACGCTGCTTTTCTTCCATAGCAAACATGATTTTCTTCAGCCATGCAGGATTGGACTCGCGCTGTTTCAAATCGTCAAGATGCTCCATCAACTCTTCGATTTTAACGACATTTTCCAAACTGACACTTGTATAAAAGGCCAATGTTTTCAGCCAAGAAATCTCATCACGCGACAATTTTGGTGTCCGTAAATTAGATAAACAGCAAATCACAAAAGAGTGACCGCCCCGCTCACCAATTTTCATCATGAACCCTTTATCCAACCCGATGATTTTACCAACTTCACCTAAAATATCTTGAAATTGATCCACATAATCTTTCCATAGCTGGGTTTCTTCTATTGATTCATCAATTTCAACAATTTGTCCATCTGCCTTCACTTCAAGCACAAAGGCTTTGTTCACAACAAGTACTTCTAAGATGGTGTATTTTAAATGATACAATACTTGATGAAGTGATGACGCCTCACGAATAAGCTGTGTAAATTTAAATACACTATCCTGATAATTATGCTTCTCTGAAAAACGCTTCAATCGAAAACGGAAATCGATAATTTCTTTAAAGTAGAAGACGGTGAGCATAAGAATGTACGTGATAATCGTAAATTTCACTGTATAGAAATTTGCGTTTGGCTTTTGAATAAAATCAAAAATAACAACCACTAGTATTGTTGGTGTAATCGCTAAAAAACCGTAGTATTTAATCCTCCCCATAAAGAAATCAACATTATACAGCTTATTTGACATAAATTGATAGACTAAGAAAAAAGGAATTAAAAGAACAAACGATGCAACAACATAAGGTGAAATAAAATATATACCAAAAAAATAAGGAATGATAAAAAATAGCATGAATGGACTGAATGCTGAGATTAAAATGAGTGCAAATGCTCGAAGTACATTGCTGACTTCATTGTCTTTCAATTTTTTAGCAGCCCTTATAGTGATAATAATCGAAAGGAAAGCCAGAACAAAAAATGAAAGTAAATTGACATATGCTAATAGATCTACTGGTCCTGCTTTATTTTTATAGAATAAAACTAATAAAACATTAGTAACTGGAACTAGATACAAATACAAAAGAACTCGACGACGAATAATTTCTGTTCCTAATTCTTTTAAATATTGATACATAAAGTGCATATATAGTGGAGGTACAATATTCATTGTAACGATTACAAGAATACGACTGATAGCCTCTCCTTTTCCAGAACCACCAGAACTTACATAACCTATAGACACCGCCAAAAGAAATAAAGCTAAAATATAAGCTGAGTCTTTTTGGTTTGCTTTATTCATTTTTAAAATCATAAATATACAAAATAGACAGATGGAATAAAGAATGACTGGTATTAGATAAATAAACAGATTCGCTTGACTCAATAACCTTACATTCTCTAAATTAATTTTATCACCATGTCTATCAACGACTAAACTTTTAACATTAGCTAAAAAACCTCTTTTAACTTCTTCAACTGGTTTTTTATTCCCATTCACTTCAAGTATGATATCGCCTTTTCTAACTCCAGCTAGATAGCTATCTGTAAAATTATCGACATCCACTACCTCAAGTTGACCGTGACTATTTTCCTTAACAGCTGCTCCAACAAAAATATTAAATACGTTGATATAAGAGATGTAAATCACATAGATGAAGCTAAGGATAACTAATATAACTGTTAACTTAGAGTAAAACTTTCTCATAATATTTATCTACTCAAGCAGTTGCCCATATGATTGCTTTAATAACGTCTTCTTTCTGAAATCCGTCAACAATAATACTTGCAGTTTCTTCATCAACGTGAAGCAATGATGCGTTCCCATTAACGATTTGATTTAATGTTGAAGGATTCTCCACTAAATAACTAACCAATTCCTGAATGTTCATCTTCTCCATCTCCAATTAAAAAAAGTATCAGCTTTTCCTTTTTTGAAGCCTCTAAATGTAGTTTCTTGAATGCTTCTTTAAACTTATTTCTGAGAAGGTTTCTCATAATAAATACATATTGTTGAGCACCAGATTTTTTTAATTTATCCTTTAATTCTTCAAAGCCGGCACTCTTATCCTTTGATTGAAAATAACTGAGCAAGTCTGAACTAGATGGATTAAACTCATTTTTCAAGTAAACTAGCGGTAATGTTTGCATTCTTTTAAAGTCAATATTATCTTTATTAAAAAGACCTAGATAGTCATTTTCAAGCTGTTCCGCCATTCCTAGGTAATAAGCATATTCTTCTACCTTCTTTTCAAAAGAACCTGTTGCTAAAATAACCCCTAACACACATGGTAATACAAACAGTGACCCTGCTTTTAACTTCATGATATTTAAACAATCCTGCTCATTCTCTGGCTCCAGTGTCATATCTATATGCTGTCCTTGCATTGATTGAATGGAATAGAAAGATACAGTGTTTAAAAGCTTCGCTCCATGATCAAGCTTTGAGAACACATCAAAACTCAATGCAAAGAGAACATTCGCCGCATTAATCGCAATTCCGCTCTGACACTTCATCCAAGGATACGAATCTTTGTCCTGATCTTCAATATCATCTAATATATCGGCTGATAAGATGAGAAGTTCAATCCCTGCTGCCAGTTTTGTAATCGCTTGCTTGTCTTGACCGCCAAATGCCTTATAATGTTGGTAAGCTAATTGTCCAAAAGGGAATTCATTCTTTATATCTGTAAATTCAAGAAGCAGTTTTTGTAAATCATTCTGCCTGACTGCATGTTGAATAAAATCAGACATATTCTGCTTGATTTTTGTATTCTCTAGATAGTTTAGCATACTCGATCTTGTACCTCACCCTTTCGTCTTTTATTTTACTAAAAAGACATGAGCAAATGTCCACTGACATCACTATTTAACAATTATATAATAATATATCCTTTTTTTGTATGTATTTGGATAAAAAAAAGACTTGATGATTATCAAGTCTTTAAGAAATTTTCACATATTCATATTTGTCGTATTGATCAATGCTTTTGTTAATGTTATGAAGAGAAGCCGTTGTTTCTCTGATTTCGTTTTCAAGTTTCCATAATAATTGTTTAAGTTCTTCGATTTCATACTTTTCCATCGATTCCACTCTCCTTTTTTGGAAGATCAATGTATTTGTGTATGGTGATTGGGTCATAAGTATTTGATCTGTTACTAACAGTGTAAATGTAATTGAGTATTTTTTCACCGAAAAGTATGCACAAAACGTGTGCGTGATACCGCAAAATTCAATAGGTCTTTTTTCATCATTTTCTGACTTTTCAAATCATACTTTTATCTCAATTTCAAAGGAATTGCGTCATTTTTGCGACAGGAATAGGCATCATTCGTCACACTTCTCTCCCGACAGAACGTACGATCCCCTCTGTATCTTCGGTTTTGCGTGTCATAGGTCAGACGACAGACACTATTGTGGACACCGCAATTTTTTGGCGACATTCACCGAAATTGACCGCAAAAGTACCTATTTTTATGCTGGAATTACAAAGATAGAAAGATCATTTTGATTCTTTATTCTGATTTTCTACATACATTTAGAACAGATATCCGTCCAATTTCACGTCAATGAGAAAAGAGGTGACCATGTGTTTTACTATGTTTCTTATCCTGCTTTGCAGGTTCCCGCAATGAACCGCGCATATCCGCCGCGCACGCCAATGACTTTTCCTCCAGTAGATGCCCACTCATTTCAACGAGCCGCAAAAGAATCAGCCCGCCTCGTTGCTGATGCTTCACTCATTACACAGCAAATTTCCAGCTCCCTTCCGTTTGCGCAGCGCATCATGGAGGCTGCTGAGCGCTCTGATTCAACAAGTGTCATCCGAATGCTGAAGCAAATCGGTGTGAAAAGCGGCATTGATATCCGCTTTAGTCCAGAAGGGATTCGCATCTACTTGTCTCTTGCCTCCAGCAGACTTTTTCTTCTTTTAAAATGGGCATGACAAAGAAAAAGCCGCTCTCACACGAGCGGCTTTTCTTAAGATTCAAACATTTTATGGCACCATTCAATGGCTTCTATATAACACCCATAGGCCTCCTGTTTCGGGAGATTTCCATCTAACATTTCATCATCCCATTCATTTCGTTCAATACGTTTGGCCACACCTAGCACAAAAGAATAATCATTTTCATAGCCAAGCAGTGCCTCGCCAACTTCATCAGAAAGCGGCAGTTCCTTCACAAGTTCTGTGATATCTGCCCTGACAAGCGTATCAATGAGAGAAAACATACCTGTCAGCATATAAGAGGCGGGATGCTCTCGTTCAGTACGAGAAGCAATCAACTCACACGTTTTGGCACGAATGAATGACATTTTGATAATTTCTTTTTGGCTTGAGTTAGCTTGGACATTCAGTTCTTTAAATGAAAGGATAAAGATCCAGCGCCGAATTTCATTAAATCCAAGCAGGATAATCGCCTGCCTGATACTTTTAATTTGATATAGACGTCTCATGCTGCCTGAATTCAGCATTTTTAATAATTGATATGATAGCGAAAGGTCACTTTCAATAAAATGGGTCACGGTCTGGATATTCGGCTGGTCCTTGCTTAACTCATTTAAAAGCTGATGGTACGCATGGAAGCTGGTCGATAATGCTCGGCCCGATATCACATGCGGCTCACTAAAGAAATACCCTTGAAACAAGTGGAAGCCCGCTTCAAGCGCCTCTTCATATTCTCTTCTCGTTTCTACCTTTTCTGCTAGGAATCGAAGGCGATACTTTTTATACGAATGCAGAATATCTCTTCGTTCTTGCGTTGTGGTTTTCAGAAAGTCAATTTTTAAAATATCTATGCAGTAGAGGAGTTCCTCAAGCAGCTTGTCACTATAATGTGTTCCGTTTAGGAAGAAATCATCGAGTGCAATCGTATATCCCCATTTTTTTAACTGCTTACATCTCATAATAAGTGCCGGGGTAATCGGTACATTTTCTAATATCTCGATCACAAGCTGATGCGGATCAAAATAGGTGAGCAGATCAGATGAAAGCAAGCTTTCGGTGAAATTAATATAGCATCGTTTTCCTTCTGTCAGTGTTTCGATGCCGATATTTAGAAAACTATTGATAATGAGGTCCGTTGTCGCTTGATCACCGTCTTCAGCGCTATATGTATTGGTTTCACTATCTCTATAAAGCAGCTCATATGATACGACTTGTTCTTTTCTGTTAAAAATAGGCTGTCTCGCAACAAACACCCTCAACTGCTCCAATCCTCCTTTATGCCATGACAAACAAGATGTGCTTTCAGTATACCAAATGATTGCGCTTTTAGTTCAATTTCAATCGGTCAAAATAAAAAAAAGAGACCACCTGGCTTGATGGTCTCCCTTTCTTCAAATCATTCGCTTTCATAAAGCTCTTTTTTGATTTTATTTTTCACATCATGGATAAACTGCATTTTATTATCCCAGCATTTTTGACTCAAATCGACTGGATATTCTTCTGGTTTGCTGATTCGTTTGTATTCCTCCCAGAAGAGTCCAAGACTCTCCTGCACGTAGGCTTGAATCGTTTGAATATCTGGATTGTCATAGACAAGTTTTCCTTGCTCAAAAATCGGGACGTGAAGATCTTTCGCCACAAAGTTTGTCACGAATTTACTAATAAATGTATGCACAGGGTGGAACATTTTTAGTTTATCCTCACTATGAACATCTTCCTCTTCAAGCGCAATGTAGTCACCCTCAGAATGATGATTCAATTGATTGATAATGCGGTACACACGTTTACGGCCTGGTGTTGTCACTTTCTCTGGGTTGGATGAAATTTTGATGGTATCATTCATTTTGCCGTTTTCTTCAATGGACACCAGTTTATACACTGCACCGAGGGCTGGCTGATCGAATGCTGTGATCAGTTTTGTTCCAACACCCCACACATCAATTTTGGCGCCCTGTGCCTTTAAGTTCATAATGGTGTGTTCATCAAGATCGCTTGATGCAATGACTTTGGCATCATGGAATCCTGCTTCATCCAGCATTGTTCTAGCTTTTTTAGACAAGTATGCAAGGTCTCCGCTATCAAGTCTGACACCAATGAAGTTGATTTTGTCTCCAAATTCTTTCGCTACCTTAATCGCATTCGGAATACCTGATCTGACAGTATCATACGTATCGACTAAAAAGACACAGTCTGTATGTGTTTCAGCATATTTTTTAAATGCTGTATATTCATCGCGGTATGCTTGTACAAGTGCGTGAGCATGTGTTCCTGATACTGGAATGTTGAAGCGTTTCCCAGCACGAACATTACTTGTCGCCTGAAAGCCGCCGATGAGTGCCGCTCTTGCTCCCCACATCGCCGCATCCATTTCATGCGCACGTCTTGTTCCAAATTCTAATGCTGTCTCTTCTTCAATGATTCCTTTAATCCGGGCCGCTTTTGTTGCAATCAGCGTCTGGAAATTCACGATATTGAGCAATGCCGTTTCAATTAACTGAGCTTCAACAAGCGTTGCCTCGATGCGCATAATCGGTTCATTCGCAAAGACAATTTCCCCTTCTCGCATTGAATGAAGTGTACCTGTAAAGGACAATCCGCTTAAATAGTCAATGAAATCGCTTTTATAACCGAGTTCATCTTTTAAATACGCCAGATCGCTTTCGGTGAAGGAAAAGTCCGATAAATATTCAATCGCTTTCTCTAAGCCAGCAAATACAGCGAAGCCATTGTCAAATGGAAGCTTTCTAAAGAAGAGTTCAAAGACTGCCTTCTTCTCATGAATGCCGTCTCTCCAATACGTTTCTGCCATGTTAATTTGATAAAGATCTGTATGTAGTGATAAACTGTCGTCATTAAACCGATGCTCCAACTTCCATTCTCCTTCCCTTACTTAACCACTTTCGCACCAAGCGACTGCTCAAAGTGAGAAAGTGCCCACTC
Organism: Bacillus sp. I-2; assembly: GCF_001974945.1. NCBI lineage: Bacteria > Bacillati > Bacillota > Bacilli > Caryophanales > Bacillaceae > Bacillus > Bacillus sp. I-2. Next base: position 98,990 of record NZ_LZRW01000022.1, read on the forward strand.
GTGCCCCGCTTCATTAAAACTCGCCACAGCATTTTGGTGAATCACAAGTTCGAAGCCTTTATTGTACGCATCAACAGCTGTATGAAGTACACAAATATCGGTACATACGCCGGCTAAGTGAAGTTCCGTGATGCCGCGCTCGCGCAGTTTCATTTCTAATTGAGTGCCTGCAAAAGCAGAGTATCTTGTTTTTTCCATATAGTAGACATGTTTTAAATGTTTTGACGTGTGAAATAGTGAACTTAGTTGTCTATAAAGTTCAATACCCTCTGTTCCGCGAATATTATGGGGCGGAAATAACTTTGTCTCTGGATGATAAGGGTCCTCTTCTTCATGATGATCGACAGCAAAGACGACAAAGTGGCCTTCATCAATAAATGAAGAAGTGATCTCTGTGATCTTAGACTCAATCGCCTGTCCAGGCTTTCCGCATGTCAGTTTTCCATCGTCTGCAACAAAATCAACTGTATAATCAATACAAATCAACGCTTTGCCCATCCGCATCTCTCCCATATGCTCTTTTGAATCATTATAGCTTATTCATTTCACTAGGGAAACCTATTCAACAGATTCATGAGAAAAAGCTTTTTGAAACAGCTCATCCTCTATATAGATATGCTCCTGATTGACCGCACCAGGCATCTCTATGACAAGACCAAAAGGAGAGTGTGCTTCGTGATGATTCACCACTTTAAAGGAACATCCAGCGGCATTTGCCATTTTCACATATTGAGAATAAGAAGCATAGGACAGTTCACCATTTAAAAGAAGGGAGGCCTGTCGATTGGCCTTCAATACTTGTTCCACCTCTTGATACGGTTTATTTCTTGATACCTGTCCCTTTGTCAGGGCGAGAAGCGCTCGTTCCCTTAATGAACCAAGAAACATCCTTCGTTCATCAGGTTTTGTTTCAGCATGTCCAAATATCCCTTGCTGCAAATAAAAGTCTACGGATTCTTCTTTCATCGCTGTTTTCACTCCTGGTTTCTAAATTTACATTTCTGTGACCCAGTGCACAACCTTGAGTGCGAGTTCACGGGCTTCGTCTGTTTCTATTCTTTCCATTAAGGATTGTTCAAGCGTATGGATGAGCTGCTCCTTTTCATCCTCATACGCAATGGAAATACTCCATTCAATGTCAGGTACGGCTACAAGCGTTTTATATTCTTTTTTATTTTCATGTAAATATACATTGTAGGTCTTTGGTTGTCCGCTTGTGATGTGTGCTTTTCTAATTTTCATTTGACTCAGTTCACACCTCTTTTTTCTTCTTACATCCATATCCATTGTACCATAAAAAAAGACAGCTTCTGAAAAGGAATTCCCTTTCAAAGCTGGCTATGCATTAAAGCTCTTTTGCTGGCTGATCAGGTCTATATCCCACATAAACGTAACGTTTGGACTGCTAAAAAATTGGACAAAGTCCCCTGCATTATAGGTACCTGATCCACCGGCGGAGTGATCGACACTTTTTGGCGAAATGGCAAAAACATCACCGAAATGTGCAGAACCATTTCCAATCACACGGTCAATATGAATAGGTCCAACAATCGCTGGCATCTTTCCACCACCTTTTCTCCCCACATCATATGCCCAGCTCAAAAATAAGTGTATGAAAAATAAAAAAGACAGCTGATCTGTGACCATCAGCTGCCTTTCTATGCGTTAAATGATTGAGGCTGGCCAAACAATGTAAAGTCCCAAAGCATCGTGGCATTCGGATCACTTGTAAGTGACATATAATCACCTGAATTAAAGGCTCCCGCACCGCCAGTAGAGTGGTCTACAGCCAAAGGGGCAATGGCCAGGACATCACCGAAAGTAGCTGCACCGTTTCCTCCTAACGACTCGATATGAATAGGTCCAACGATTGCAGGCATCAGAATCTCCCCCTATCTGCTTATCTCAATCATCTTATGCAAGTAGGGAAAAGATGTGCATCTGTCCTAGACGTTTAAATGCTGTTCTTTGCGAGATCGCTGACGCAGCTGCACCAATCTGACAATATTCAAGGTGATGGCTTTGAGCAGTGCATAGACAGGGACCGCAAAGATCATGCCAAGGATTCCGCCAAAGCTTCCTGCCCCAATTAATAGCAGGATGATGGTCAAAGGATGTGTGTTGAGGCGTTTCCCAATGATCAATGGAGAAATGACATTTCCGTCAATTTGCTGAACGACAAGAATGACAATGACTGTCACCACCGCTTTTCCAGGCGAATCAAGAAACGCAATAAGCACAGCTGGTGCCGCGCCAAGATATGGCCCAAGGTACGGAATCACATTTGTGACCGCAATGATAATGCCGAGAATGAGCGCATATTTCACACCGATTAATAAATATCCGATAAAACAAGCCACTCCAACAAATAAACAGACAACAATCTGCCCTTGTATGTAAGCCGCAAGTGTATCGTTTAATTCTTTAAAGATTTTCAATCCTTCCTTACGGTAAGGCATTGGCAAAAATTGAACGAGCTTGTCCGGAAACTTATGTCCGTCTTTCAACATATAAAACAAAATGAAAGGAACTGTGATCACAGCTAAAGCAATATTAGCAATCACGCCAAACACAGCAGACATGCTTGACGCAATATTTTCCGGCAAACCTTTTAATGTCGAAACAATTGTCTGTTCAAACTTCGAGACAGAGACATAATCTTGGTTCATCATCCAAGTAAATGTTTTAGAATGCGAGAAGTCGTTGATAAATTTCTGCATATCCGTCACATAACCAGGGAAGCTTTTGACAAGTCCACCGACCTGCGTGACAATAACCGGCCCCGCAGCATTCACAATGAATGTGATGAGTCCGATGAACAAAAGATAAATGATCAGGATAGCAAGTGTCCTAGGAATTTTCTTGGACAAAAATCGAACAATTGGATTAAAGATGAAAAAGAGAATCCCAGCCAGCAAGATGGGAACAAACAAGGTGGATGCAAATAAAATAATCGGCTGAAATAAAAACGAAACCTTTGTTGATACATAAACAATGAGTAAAACAAGTAATATTTGGAATGTCCAAAAATGAACTTTAGATTTTAACAAAGATGCTCCTCCTGTTACGTATTGATCTTATTAAAAAACTACTATTCAACCCACCTTCTGTCAACTGCTTCTTGTTTTAGAACCTTATTTTTTGTAAAAAAAAGAACAATTGGTATATCATGCACTTTTTCCAGATATACATTCTATAAGCATGAAAAAAGCAGACACCTATGCGTCTGCTTGTTACACTCTTTCACTGTGATCAGGCATCACCGATACAATTTGCTGGATCCGCACATAAAAAACTGATTTTGCCCCCGCCTCAATCACAATATGATCCGGCATGACTTCCTTCAATTTTCCGCGCACTGTATCTTTCACTGTTTGAACAATTAATCTCATACCGATCACTTTCTGCAATGTTTGATAAACATATGGATCAACTAATGAAACAAGCTGCGGACTTCCTTGTTGTGCCATCCTACCTGCCCCTTTACTTGTGTATTTACCCACAGCGTATGCAATGACCCATGTGAATGTCACTCAGGGCAAACCTACAACTCAAATACCATATTTTAACATTTTATATAACTTTACATCTTTTGGAAGTATAATAGATTGGTGCTGCCAACAACTTAAAACATTTGAAGAGGTGAATGATCTTGAAAAAACTCATCTGTCTCGCTGCTGTCATGCTCTTTTTTTCCTTTGCAAGTGATGCGTATGCAGGATCAATTGGGGATGAGCCTGGGACACCAGGGAAGTGGTTTAAAGGAGAAGAGCCGGTTCAAAAAGACGAGTCAAAACCGCCACTTGTTTTTGTTCACGGCATTAACAGCTCCTCCTCCACATGGTTCGATCGAAACGACATGGCAAAGCAAGCTGTTCTGAACGGATACGAAAGCGCATTCATAGATTTGTATCCAGATCAGGATACGAAAAAGAATGGCAAACTATTAGCAGAAAAGTTAAAAGAAATCTATGATGTGTTCGGTCGAAAACTCATTGTGATTGGTCATAGTAAAGGCGGGGTGGATACACAGTCCGCACTCGTGTATCACAATGCCCATCCATATGTAGAGAAGGTCATCACACTCGGGTCCCCTCATTACGGGACGCCGCTGGCAGATTTAGCGTATAGCAAGGGCGGAAGCTGGCTCGCGGAAATTCTTGGACAAAAAAGCGACGCGCTCTATTCTTTGCAAACGGGGCTCATGGCGGCTTTTCGAAGTGAAACCGACAAGCTGGAGAAGTTTCCTCATAAATACATCACGTATTCGGGATCGGAATGGGGAACATTTGGCGGGGTGCTGTACTTAGGCGGCATGTATTTAAAGAGCTTTGGTGCAAATGATGGCGCCGTCACGGTAAGCAGCACAAGACTATCATATGCAAACAATATTTTAACAGGGAAATGGGATCACAACTCAATTAAAAACGGCACAAGCATGTTCCCTGTGTTTCAGCATCAGCTGCTGGCAAATGCCGCAAGCGCTGAAAAAGAAAATATAGAGAGCCCGAACTCTACTGAGCTGAATACAGATGTTTATGTGAAAGGCGGAGAAAGTGAAAAGGAGAAAACAGAAGCGTTCTATGTAGAGGAAGGAACGAATGGCTTATCGATTCAGTGGTTAAATGAAAGTCATGAGGCGCGGCCAGAAATCATCGCCCCAAATGGAGACGTCTTAACAAATCTGAAGACATCGGAAGCATCTTTCCCATATGAAGGCGCATTTTCGCACCATGTACAAATCAATAAACCCGTTCCTGGAAAATGGACGATTCGATCAAATTCAGGAAAAAAGGCTCCTTATTTGCTGCTCGTATCCTTTGATTCACCATTAAATGACGAAATCAAAGCAGAGGCAGCGAAATCAGGGGATGATGCATCGACCCATTCAAGCGGTCTGATTAAACGATTAAGCAAGAAAGTAGAAACCTTTTACTTTAAAGATGCCCAAAAAGATCATCCTCTCAAAACAACTGCTTCATCAGCTGTTCAATTGAAAAAAGAAGGTGCTTATTCTGTCACGGTTCATTACACCGGACTCACTGCATCAGGTACATCTGCATTTAACCGTACCATTATTCGCACATTGTATGTCGATCAGGATGGAAATATTCATGGAGACATTCCATACTAAACAGAACGTTTCATGGGCTGAAGTGCCTGCTGCACTTTCTGATCCAATTCCGTGATTTTTTTCATTGCAAGTGATTCGTCTATTTGTCTGTAATGATGATGTCCGCCAGGCTCTTCATCCATTTCATCTGCTTTCTTGACGATTTGCTGAAGTGTGTCCTTATGAAGGTCGCCCTCTGGCAAATATGAATCTGTATGAAGCAGAATCGCAAGCGCAATATCTTTGGCTGCCTTTGGTTCCTCACCGAGGCGTATGAGCAGTTTGTGAGCCCGCTCTGCGCCTTTAATGGCATGAATATCATTCCGTCTATATGTCTCGTAATCCCATTCTCCGCCAGCTGTATACCATTCATAGTGGCCGATGTCATGCAAGAGGGCTGCTTTCACAGCGAGATCTGGATTAATCCCAGCCTGCACCGCCAGTTTGAATGCGTGATAAGCACAAGCAATCGCATGGGCTTTTCCTGAACGATTTAAATATTTTTGAGCGACTGGATGGGTGTAAACATCCATTAATGTAACCTTTCTCATGGAAACCCCTCCTTATCTATATTTTTAGCATCCTAACATATTCTGAAAAGAAACTCAAATGTTCTGTTATATTTTCTATGAGTCTCAAGAATAGCTTATGTCAAATAAGCTGTGTTTGCTTGTACAATACGAAAAAAGCAGTCGTTATGACTGCTTTTTTCTTCTTTAAAACCATTGAAGTCTAGGAGCACGGAGCGAATTTGAGATTCGCGAGCACCGGCACGCAGGACTGATACCGCATGCGAGGGTTTGTCTTCATGCTTCATTATGACTGCTTTTTCCCATACTCACGTGCATCGTAGACACATCCGCCAGCTGGATCATCCGCTAAAAGATCGAGCAAAATACGTGCGACTTCATCTGGGCTCTTTAACGTGCCTGTTTCATATAATTGCTGAAAACGGTCTATTTGTTCAAAGTCTTGTTTTGATGATTTCCGAATTTCCCCCTGCATATCTGTATCGATCGTGCCGGGTGAAAAGGAAAACGTGTTGATCGGATGCGCCTCGTCCTGTTGTTCCTCATGAAAAGTCCTCATAAACATATCGAGTCCTGCCTTTGAACTGCAATACGCACTCCAGCCTTTGTATGGGTTTTTCGCCGCTCCAGAAGAGAGATGAACGATCGTTTTCTTTCCGTTAAATGATTGAGTCTGCTTGGCAAACACATGGCTCAGCAAAACAGGAATGACAAGATTCAGCTTGTAATGCTGATGAAGTGTATCCTGTCCGCCTTGTCCAACGCGCTTGATAGGTGTGACCATTCCTGCATTGTTGACAAGTAAGATGTCATCAGCATCTGCCAGAGTTTGCGGCGTAAGACTATGTTGAAGCCATTTGGCCGCTGCTTCTTCATCGGTCAGATCAACCTGGGTATGTGTGAGCTTCGGATGGGATATCGGCGATGCACTTCTTGCTGCTGTGTACACATGATCCCCGCGTGAAAGCAGCCTGTTCACAAGTGCTAGGCCAAAACCTTTTGATCCGCCTGTAACGATTGAAATTCGAATGACAATCTCCTCCCTTGATATCACTATTTTACGTAGTGAAACGGTATGACATCAAGCAATCTGCATAAAGAAAAGCCTGCCTCTTTTAAAAGAGACAGACTATTACTTTTCAGCCTTCACATTCACCTTTGGAATCAGGATGATCATCACAACGAGACCAAGGGCTATCAAGAAACCAAAGATCATCGGAAGCAGTGCCGATGTCTGCTTCTCATGTTCATCCTCAGAAGGTGCTGATACAGCCGAATCACTAAAAGAGATATTCATTTCTTTCATCATACGAGCTGGAGTTTTGGGCGGGTTCTCCTTTAGATCACTAAATAGCTGCGGAGAAAGAGATCCCCCCGGGGCTTTAGGCGGTTTAGCAAAATGAATGTCTGTTTTGATTTTTGATGTCGTTTTGCTTTGTTCGTATTTCGTTTGATCCCTCAATATACTCGAGTTAATATTGAGTTCCTTTTCCTGATATTCATTCGGCTTGACATTCGTATCCGTATCTTCACCAGCAGCGAAAGCAGCAGGGATGAGGAGAAAAAGGGAAACGGCAACGAGTGCCGTCCCTTTCACGAATAGATTAAGCTTCATGAGTCACATCACGTTCCTCTGTTTTATCTTTCCATAGCTTTTTCACAAGCGGTACGACCATGAAAAGAACAGTTAAAATCACTAACCCTGTGACGCCCATTCCAAAGGTGTCTCCATTTCCATATTGGATCGACAGGTACAAGTCTGTCACTGGATTGGTAAAGTGGAAATTCGGCATCACCAAATCAATTAACGGTGCGACAAAGAAGAAAATCAGCGCTGTTGCTGCCATCCACCCGGCAATAGAACCGAATAGGAAGGCCGTGCGAATAAAGGCAGAGCACGCCACTAATAACAAAATGGTGAAGATCGACCATTGAATGGCTTGATCATCTGCAAGCTTGTAAATGTTCAGTCCAAACAAGCTGATCATGAGCCCGACTAATAGATTCAAGATGCCAAACAGTGCACCTTTGACCAGCATCGGAGCTGACGCATAATACGAGCTGAAAAAGCCAATTAACAAACTGCTGATCATCACAATGACCAAAATGACGACCGGCGGTACAGTCTGCGTTTTTTCTTCCGGCACATCGCCGCTGATTTTCAGCGGATTGGCTAAATGGTTATACACATAGTTGCTGTTGCCTTGATCACTTAATGTATTTCCTAAAATACCCTTTAAATCTTGCTGAACAAGCTTTGTAGAGTCGACATTCTTGCTCCAGTTTTCATTCAGCGTATCTGCTTTTTCTTGAACTGTTGTGACACTCTCTTCAATGTTATTCGTATAATCCGCCACCCCTTTTTGGCGGTCGGTTAACGAACTCATATTTTCAGAAAGACGAAGCACTTCCTGACCAATTGAATCCTGTGCACTGACAACAATTGAACTGCCTGCAAGATCAGCCGTATACACCGCATCCCCTTGATCAGCCATTTGCTCAGCTACATTGTCCGCACTTTCAGAGATTGTTTGTAATTCCTGTTCCATGCTTGCCTGCTGAGTCGTAATGTACTCCGCATAACCATCTGAAAACTTCTGCATCTCATCAATAAAAGTAGACACATCATCGTTTGATGTCAGCATCTGGTTTTTGAGCTTATCCCAGTTTTCTGTTTCTTCTTTTTTGATGGAGAGGATGGATTTAATCTCATCTCCTTTTGTGTCTATTAGAGAAGAGTTATTTGTTGGTTCGTATAAGTCACCAAGCATCATTTCTAGTTGAGAGAGTTGATTGGAATACTCCATTAAATTCTTAGTGTTTATTGTCTTCACTTCAAATTTTTTCTTAAAAAGATCATCATCTAAGACATTACTAATCGGTGAGTTTCTTTCCTGCAGATTTTTCACTTTGCTTAAAATAGCCGCTTCCTGATTTTTGATTTCATTCGGCATCACATTATATCGATTTATGATCTTTTCAAGTTTATCTATTTTATCAGAAAGGTCCTTAAGCTCTTTATTTATCTGACTCACTTTATCTTTCAATTCGTCATTATGAGCGGCAGCTTTTTCTTGAATTTTCTTTTTCACTTCATCTAAACGAGTCGAGAGTGCTTTTAGATCTTCTTTCGACTGATTCGTGTTTCCGGAATCCGGCTGAGCAGGATTTTCACCGTTGTCCAGCTCTTTATCACCTTCAATAGAAGGTGGCGTCTCCTGATCTGCTAATTGATCGGCGAGATCGTTCATTTCTGTTGAAATTTTCGAGAGTTCATTTGTTTCCTCATCTAAATTAATCCCAATCTCTTCAGGGTTTTCCTTATCTTGATCTGATGATCCGTCATTGCTGGAGTCATCTGGCTTTTCAGTTTCAGCTAAAATCTGCTCCCTTTTTTCTTTTAAATTATTTTGCAAGGTTTTCATCTTATTTTTATAGTAGTCCAGATACCGCTCTTCATAGGTTTTAATCAGTTTTTCCTGAGACGTCTTCACAAGTTCCGTTAACCCCGTGGATTGCTTAGGAATAACGTCTTCTCTCGACTTTTGAACAGATTGTATGGCGCTGTCCGTTGTTTTTAGCTGACTTTGTACCCCGTTGATGTCTGTTTTGAGTCCGCTCATTTGATCACTAAAGCTGCGGGCATTTTGGTTTTGAATGTCAGCGAGCTGTTTGAGCCCTTGCTGGATTTGCTTTTGGCTTGCTGATTGCGCTTTGATCAAGAGATCCTTTTGTTTGTCTTGATACTGCTGGTATTGATCGACTGCTTTCACAAAGTCCTTTAACTGGTTCTTTGCTTCTTCTGTTGTACTCAAGCCGTCTTTATATTGTTTCTGTGAATCGGCCATCGCATTTTTTAATTCTTCTATTTGTTTCTTCTGCTGCTGGACGGCATCTGATAGTTTGTTTGAGTTCGGCTTATAGAAGTTGTACATCGTGTTTTGGAATTCGACTTCTTTGCCGACAATATGCTCAAATTCTTCTCTCACATTGCCAATTTCCTGTGATACAAAACTCCAGTATAGCGTCGACATCTGTTCATTCATTTTCTTTTGCGCATTTTCCAGCTCTCTCTGCACTTTCTCTTTATTGACTGCATTGAGCTGATCTTGAATTGAAAATTGAATGGACGCCTTTTCAGGATGGTCTTTATCATAGCTCAGCACATTTTTAGAGAAGTCAGACGGAATATAGAGGACAGCGTCATACTTTCTGTTTTTCAGTCCATTTTCCGCCGCACTGCGATTCACTACAGTCCATGTATAATCAGGACGTTCTGACAATGCTGCCACAACATCCTGTCCGAAACGAGCCGTGTTTTCACTTTCGCTCGCTCCCATATCCTCATTGACCACTGCAATATTTCGTGTGGCATTCTTCTTCTGTTTTGCCGGGTCATCTCCAATTAGGTGGAAAAATAAAACCGGCAGCACAAGAATCAATATCATCGTGGATACGATTTTGATGGAACTTTTTTGCTGCTCTGTCATTGAACACTCTTCCTTTCTACCGCACATAAAGGAACCTGGATTTTCTTCTCTTTTCCGTTTTCAACCAAATACCCGAAGCCTGGCTGAATCTCTGGTTCTTGTCTTGCATACGGAAGCGGTATGATGTTTTGCTCTGATTTTTTCATGAGTAACATAGCATGACGAACTTGTTTGATTTCGTTTGTGAGTGCATCATAGCCCTTACTGAACTCGGTATGGTTCCCTGATGCAATCAGGCTGAAGCCTAAGTGTGCATATGACTTCATGAAATCAGCTAATTGATCTTGAAGACGCGGATCGATCGTCTGCTGAAAACGCGTAATGCCATCAATGACAAGCACAATTTGAGGAAATAACAGCTGGTCGGTCTCCCCTCGGCGCACAGCTTCGACGTACATTTCTTCCCGCACCTTGAATATTCGGTCCATTTCTTCTGCCCATTCGGTGATATCATCCTTTGTTTCAAGGTAATCAATGTTCTCTTCTTTTGCATAATGGGATAGACCTCGATCAATTGAATCAAAGACAGCCAGCTTTTCAGGCTTTGCCACTAAAAGCTGATCAAGCATCAGTTTTGTCACATTTGTTTTACCTCGCTGCGTTTGACCGATAATGAGGCAATGTTTATTCTTTTTCAAGTCAAAATAAACAGGTGCCACAGATTCCTCATCTAATCCGACTGGAATGTCATAAGGCGGTTTTTGTTCATCTAAACGACTCTCAAGCTCCCAAACTGTCAGCTTATCAGGAAGCATTGGCACAGGCTTTGGTTTTTCAGATGCTTCAAAGCGGTCATGAAGAAGCTGTATCTCTTGTTTCAGATGCTCAAACAATTCGAGATCATTCTCTCCTTCAACTGGCAGGAACATTTGCGCGAAATAAAGCTCTTCTTTGTTAATAATAACTCGGCCTGGGATCGGCTCTAAGCTGAATTTCGGTCTGCCAATAATCGAGTACGCCTCTCCTTGATCCATTAAGTAATGGACAATCTTTGTTTTCAGATTGTTCATCAGCGATTGACGCACTGCATTTACACGGGTCGCTGTAATCAAGAAGTATATACCTAGTGATTGTCCATCACGGCTCAGCTGAATAAATTCAGATTCAAGATCATGCATTTCGTCTTTCACAATGTCAAAGTTGTCAATCACGATAAAAATGAATGGAAGCTTTTTCTCATTTAAGGCGTTGTACATTTTGATATGACTCATTTCTTGCTGTCTAAATAACCGCTTGCGATATTCAACCTCTTCCCGCAGACGCTTCATTGATTTTTGAATCTTTCTCATCTGATCCATTAAGAAATAATCCGCCGTATGCGGCAGTTTGGCTAACGGAAGCAATGTTCCGTTTCCGAAGTCATAAATATATGCGTGCCATTCTTCAGGTGAATACCTCTCCGCAAAGCTCATCAACAGTGTTGTAGCAGCAAGTGATTTGCCGTAGCCGGAGGAACCGAAGATGCCAATGTTCCCATCTTCCATCATTTGATAAGAAAGTGGATGCTGGCTTTGCTGATCTGGTTCATCAACAAGCGCAAAATGAAAGACATGCTCTTCACTCGACGCATAACGCGTTTTTGGAATCCGTTCTTCAAGCGGTGGAAGCCATGGACTTGGCAGCTTCTCAATTCCAAGCTCCTGCTGCATACGTTCAATTTCATCCACAACAGCGGAAATCTCCGTCACTGTCTCTTTTTTCACTGCTGGCTCTGTGCTTACGCCTGATAACGGAATAAGACCAGTATCTGTCACAATGGCAATGTCATCTTCTGAGCCGTAGCCATCTTCCATATATGGTGCACCACTCCAAGCCGATTGGAACAATTCATAAATTTCATTGTTGCCCACTTGTAAATAACCGCGGCCTGTGACGGTAATGGACGCTGCATCACTATTTTTCAAAATTTCCTTACTGTCTGACGCATCTTGCACTTTTAGTGCGACCTTAAAACGGGAGTTACTCCAAATCTGATCATCAATGACCCCGCCTGGCTTTTGGGTAGCCAAAATGAGATGGACCCCGAGGCTTCGGCCGATACGTGCAGCGCTGACAAGCTCCCTAATAAAGTCTGGCTCTTCACTTTTTAATTCAGCAAACTCATCAGAGATTAAGAACAAGTGAGGCATTGCCTGCTCAGCCTTTTTCTCCTTGTAGAGCTTCGTATAATCATTGATGTGATTCACGTGATACTGATCAAACAGCCGCTGCCTTTTCTTCAATTCACTTTTAATTGAGGCAAGCGCTCTTTCACTAAAGTTCTTGCTGCCTTCAATATTGGTGATCGTTCCAAGTAAATGAGGAATATTTCGAAACGGCTGCGCCATTCCGCCTCCTTTATAGTCAATCAACAGAAAAGCAACTTCATGCGGGTGAAAATGTACAGCGAGCGATAAAATATACGTCTGTAAAAATTCACTTTTCCCTGATCCCGTTGTTCCCGCCAACAGTCCGTGCGGGCCGTGCGCTTTTTCATGCAGGTTCAGATCGACAATGTCGTTTTTTCCCTTATAACCGATTGGAACTGATAATGATTTGGCCGTTTCTGAAGTCAGCCATTTTTCACGAATGCCAATGTCATCTACCTGTTTAGCATGGAAAAGATCAAGGAATGAGACCGTCTCAGGAATCGAATTGGTCATACCGACTTGATGATCTAATGTTCTCAGTGTTCTGGCAAACAGTTCATTGTCCCCGCGCTCATGTGTATCAAGCTGAAACGGAATTCGTACTGCCTTCTTGTGCTGAATGAGAATATCTCCTTCTTCTTCGTTAATATAACGAACAAGCGTCGAAATATTTTCAGCCAAGCTTTCCTTAGTTTCTGCAGCAAAAATGATGGAGATACCAAGGTCTGTCCGGCTGCCTTCTAAGTATTCTAAAATCACATGCTCGGCAATGAGCTCATGATTTGTCACGATGAACACAAAATGAGGCGTAAAGATTTTCTTCTCTTTTTCTTCTTCTAAATCACGCTCGCGTAAAATTTCATAAATAGAGGACAACAGCTGATCGCGTGTTTGTTCGTTGTAAATAAACCCTTTGCCATATGTATGAGGCAGCTGGAAGTGCGGAAGCCATTTCATCCATTCCCAATTCTCATACTCCTGCTCATGAAAGATAAAGACAAATCTCAAATCGTGATAGCTGTGCGAGAAAGCAAGCTGTCCAACTAGCTGATGAAGCTCATTTTTCACAATCGCAGGCTTCCCTATTAATCCTGTTGGACCATCCGCAAGACCGAATGTAATCGGGACATTCTTCACTTCACGATATACTTTTTGCATGTGCTGCGTTTGTTCCATTAAGTCATCAACATCTCGATTGGCCATATCGCCGCCGCTCATCGATAATTCATAGCTTGATGGGACTGCGCCTGTTCCAAGACGCAGGTGCAAGAAGTCTTCACTCACAAGCGTCTTTTCCCAAATGCGTCCGCTGATTTCTGATGTTAAATACTTCATTTTTTCAAATGACGGATAATGATACGTCAAAATATATTGCTGGCGGTCATACAGCTCTTGCAGCTCTTTTCGTTTATTTTCTAAATAAAGAGAATAGACACGCTGCCGCTTCTCTTCTCGTCTTTTGCGCTGTGATTTTTCCTTAAAGTATTGAACGGACGATGTAATTAACGTCATGATAAACATCGCCATCGACACGATAATAAAGATTCCTCGCGGCTGGATAAGGGCAACAATCCCCATCACAAGGAGCATCACAAGCGGCGGAAGGACAACAAGCCAAAGCCCTCTGCTGTTATTTTCACTCTCCTGCGAAGGAAAGCTAAAGGATACCCGGTCATCTGGCAAATCATAAATCAAACGCGGTGTACGTCTGTATGAAGGGTATTTTTGTTTTGTTTCTGTACTTGGCGGTCTTGTTTTTTCCAAACGTGTATGAAAAGGTTCGTAAGCTGTCACCTGTAATAAATCATCATCTTTAAATGTCACCGTCAGAAAGTTCCAGAACAGCTCATCTCCTGCATAAATCTTCTCTGGACCGTGGATTTTCTTTCCGTTCACGTAAATTGCCTCGTCCTGAGGCATGACATACCATGTTCCTTCGATTTTCTCTAAAGTGAACTGGCTGGCATCTTGAAACATGGAATGAGCTTGTTCTTTCCACACATCAATCTCATCTTTCTCTTCACGTGAAAAAGACAGCTCGACTCTATTTCCTAGGTAATAAATATGTTGATCATGATGTGCATCCATTAAAATAAGTGTGAGTGAACCAAGCTGATATGGTTCATGTGGAAGTAATTTCCCCTTCTTCTCATCTCCCTGATAAATATAAAAACCATCATTCGGTTCATCAGGAGATAAACGAATGAACCCTTCATCAAACGAAAGTGAAGGGATTGTCACTGTATGCTCTATTTCAGGTCCAATCAGAGCTTCTCGATTGAACTGCTCATCTAAACGGACAGTTTGATAATCCTCCTCATAAAAAACCCAAAGAAGACTCAAACGCTCCACCTCCTCATGGGACAGCACCAACTGTCAGTTGTATCGAAAGAATTATTTCTTCTCATCTTTTTTCGTCTGAGAGGTTTTCTTTTTCGCTTCAGATTCTTTCTCTTTTTTCTCTTGATCGGCTTTTGACTGCTCTTTTTGTTCAGCTGTTTCATCTGTTTGGCTTGCGTCTGAGGAGTCATTTGTGCTTGTCTCGGTTGTTTCTTTTTCTTCATATTTCGCCATTTCCTTAATGATCGGATCTAGCTGTTTTTGTTTTTCTTCAGCAGAAAGGCTGTCATCGTTTTGAATTTCATTGCGGTAGGCGACGAGTGCCGTAAATATGTACCTGTCGTCTCCAAGCACCCGTGCAATATCAAGTGCTTCCTTGCTATTTCCTTGTCCAATATGAATCCAAAAAAGGAAGTATTGCGGATCTGTCTGCAATGTGTACGTTTCTGTGATTTCTTTTTTATGCTGATCAAGCAACAAACTGCCTTGGTTCGTTTGTACATACGAAATGGCCAGTTCATATTGTAGAGAGACTGGCATTTGATTGGCTGGATATTTCTCTAACGTATCCACCACTTGACTGTACTGTTTGTTGAGATAATATTTGTTTGCCTCGACGTACGCTTCTTGTTTTGGCATGGCAAAAAAGAAGGTGTAAATGGTGTACACCAATGCAGGGATTAACAGGACAAGCAGACCTAATCCGATGTATCGCTCGATCTTCCATTTCTTTTTAGGAATGGTTAAGAGCGTTTTTTCTTTCGCATCGATTGCTTTGATCTTTTGCTCAATCAAAGCTGACAATTCTTCCAGCGACTTCTTTTCACTAATTTCTTTTGCCAGCTCAGATAATTTCAACGTTTCATTGTAAGCCACATATTCTTGAAATTGATATTCATGGTCAACCACTCGAAGAACGACGGCCTTGACCTCTTTTAACAGGCGTTGCTCATCGGTTTCATATGGCGGAATGCTTTCTTTAACCCCATAATGCAAAAATGCAGGAGCTAAGCCTTGATGAAAAACAATGTTTTCAGGAGAAACAATAGGATGCAGCCGCTTCACGTCGTGTTTAAGAACTGCATCGACAAGCTGGTATGAAAAAATCCATTTGCTTTTTTCATCCTTTGCATGGATGAAACGAAATTCCTGATAGGCAGGAGGCGGTTGTATAGAAATGATGACCTCATCTTCAGTTAATTGAATCTCTTTCTGAAATGATGGATTGATGTCTTTGATCGGTGCCGCTTCTAAACCGTCTAAGAGTTTAATCGTCTCTTTTTGAAAAATAAAGGTATAGGTGCCTCCCTCTTTTTTCATGACTGCTTCTAATTGTTCTTCTAAATAGGAACTCTTTTTATCTGCCATTTACAAAAGTCCTTTCATAGTATTTCCAGCCTGTCTCCTGTGGTAATTCCACAGTCTGACAGCTTATATTCGCCTGAAAACACAGCTTTCTTATTCACTACCCGCACCCATCCGCCTTCTCGCTTTGGAAGTGAGATTTGTTTTGCCTGCCAGGCGATATGGATGACTTGTTTAATATGTAAATAATTTGATAGTCTCAAATCAAACACACTGCCATCATAATTTTTTAAGTCGATGGTAATATCGATATACACAAATTTCCACCTCACAAAATAGAAAGAGCGCCGGCATCCATTGACAGACTCGGCGCTGTTTCTGCTTTTCACACTTAGAAAGGAAATCCCTTTGATTAGCCGCGGATTTGGCTTGCGATGTCTTGGTCAGTGCTTTCAAGTGTATTTGCCGTTTGATCAAGCTGATTGCTGACATCTGTTAATAGATCAGACATTTTGATAAATGAAGGCTTAAGCTGTTCGTATTGATCAGCAAATGCTTCACTAGAAGCACCTTCCCACATTCCTTTTAAATCAGAGATCATTCTATTTAGACGATCAACTTGGTTTAACACTTCTTGACTTTCAACACCATATTGCTTAGCGGTCGCTCTTAGTTCTTCTGGGGTTACGCGAATAATTCCTGACATATTCCTCATTACCTCCCGTGCATAGCCGCCATATAATGGGCTAATCCACTTATTTTTTGACGTTATTATTATAAAAACAGAAATGATACACAGTCAAACAAATCTGTTTTTATTTTACAAAATGAGTCTATAGAATTACTGTTTTTTCGCTTTTTATCTAGTATTTAACATTTTTTTGGTCATATATTCATAATAAGTGTCCACCTACTTTGGTAGACCTTTCCGCCTATTGATTTTTTACTACGTTATTATTGTACTATTTCTTTTTCATCGTGCTTCACCATCCATTTGCTTGCTTCTCACATTTTTTGTTTTTTTAAGTTTATGGCAGTTTTTTGTTGATTTACGTACCTCATTCTCTTCATAATGTAAGTACGTGAAATATTCGAAAAAGCAGGGGTTTTTTATGACAAAAAAGACAGATCCGTTTAAGTATAGTCTTGATCGTTTAGAGGATGTGGCAGACCAAATTAGTGATGTGCTCAATTGCCCTATTACTATAGAAGATACTCATCATCGATTATTGGCATATAGCACACACAATGATTTTACTGATCCCGCCAGAACTTCAACCATTATCTCCCGCCGGGTACCGGAAAAAGTCATTAATCGGCTTTGGAAGGACGGCATCATTCCTACACTCCTTAAAACAGACGAACCGCTTCGTGTCCCTCAAATTGCAGAAGTGGGTTTATCTAGCAGGGTCGCCATTTCGATCTGGAAGGACAAAGAAGTGCTCGGATTTATTTGGGCGATTGAATCCGCACAGCCTTTTTCAGAAGAAGAAATGGACCTTCTCAAAATGGCAGCACATGCCGTGAAAAACAAATTACTCAATTTACAAATTCGAAAAACGAAAACAGAAGAACGTAATCAGGAGCTTTTCTGGAAGATGCTCACAGGTCATATTCATGAAAAGGATGAGATGCTTGACCTATTTTTAAGGCTTGGCATCAGATGTCCAGACACATATGCCATCATCATCTTCCGTCTTCGTGACGAACTCACAGAGGAGACAGAAAAAAAGCTGTCCTATCTGCTTGAAACAACACAGCAAGTACAGGTACTGTTAACGACTGTTGATTTTCACGAATTCATTATTCTTGTCTCACCAAAAACAGAACATCCGCTTCAAGATATTAAGCAATTCACAAGCGGCATGCTGCAGCAGCTTGCGGACCGGTATCATATTCAGCATGTTCAGGCAGCAATTGGAGGAATTTACGATAACATCTCTCAAATTCAGCCTTCCTATAAAGAAGCACTGGCTGTATTAAAGACGAAAGAACGCTTTCCAGTTGAAACAGAACGTTTAAACAGCTTTTCCGAACTAGGCATTTATCAATATCTTGATGTGCTTGCTGAGAAGCGAAAGGGCTCTTCTTACTCCAGTTACTCTTTATCGAAGCTGGAGGATTACGACCTGAGGCATCATTCCAACCTTGTCGAAACCCTTGAGCGGTTTATTGACTGTGACAGCAATGCCAATATTGCCGCAAAGCAATTAAACATCCACATCAATACCTTAAATTATCGATTAAAACGGATTACAGACATCGCAGAAATTGATTTAAAAAACATGAATGAGAAAATGACCATCTACCTTGATATGAAGCTAAAAAACGTCCATTTGTGAAATTTCACAAAGAGGCGTTTTTTTATTTTTTATTTCAACCGAAGAATTTTCTAAACTTTCCGGATACACTAGACATACAATATCAATAGATAAGCATAGGAGGAATAAACATGATCATCGGCATTCCGAAAGAAATTAAGAACAATGAAAACCGAGTGGCTTTAACACCAGGAGCAGCTTCTCAATTGCTTTCAGCTGGACATCAGATTTTAATTGAAACAAACGCTGGTTTTGGAAGCGGATTCACTGATGACGATTATGTATCTGTTGGTGCAGAGATTCTTGATCAGGCGAAAGATGTATGGGCATCTTCTGATATGATCATGAAAGTAAAAGAACCATTACCTGAGGAATATCCTTATTTCAGAGAAGGACTCATCTTATTTACGTACCTGCATCTAGCCGCAGAGCCCTCCTTGGCTGAAGCATTAAAACAAAAAGGCGTTACAGCCATTGCTTACGAAACAGTAACGGACGGAAAAACACTCCCTCTTCTCACACCAATGTCTGAAGTAGCAGGCAGAATGGCTGCTCAAATTGGGGCACAATTTTTAGAAAAACCAAAAGGCGGAAAGGGTATTTTACTTGCAGGTGTACCAGGGGTATCAAGAGGAAAGGTCACCATTATTGGCGGCGGTGTTGTTGGAACAAACGCAGCGAAAATGGCGATCGGACTTGGCGCAGATGTCACCCTGATTGATGTAAACGCAGAACGGCTGCGTCAGCTGGACGACCAATTTGGCCATCAAATGAAAACGTTAATGTCCAATCCTGTCAACATTGCAGATTCAGTCAGTGAGGCAGACCTTCTTATTTGTGCGGTGCTGATTCCTGGTGCCAAAGCACCGACGCTTGTGACAGAAGAAATGGTCAAACAAATGAAGCCTGGTTCTGTCATTGTGGATGTAGCGATTGATCAAGGCGGCATTGTCGAAACCATTGATCATATCACAACCCATGATCAGCCTACTTATGAAAAACACGGCATATTACATTATGCTGTCGCCAACATGCCAGGCGCCGTTCCGCGGACATCAACTGTTGCGTTAACGAACGTCACTGTTCCATATGCGCTGCAAATTGCGAATAAAGGCGCTGCAAAAGCTATTAGAGAAAACAATGCCATCGCAGAAGGTGTCAATGTGATGAACGGACATATCACGTACGAAGCGGTCGCTCGTGATCTCGGCTATGATTACGTACCTGTCAGCAAAGCCATCGATGCCACTTTTATAACCGAAGCTTAATCAGCTACCCGCCCTATTGATGGGCGGGTTTTATTGTTAACCTAAAATAAAAATAAGTTGACAAATATCCTTCTTCCCCTTAATCTATTTGTACAGATAAGACAGGGGGAAACATCATGCAAAAGAAGACAAGAACTGCTGACTTTGTGCTAGTGGGAATGTTTGCTGCACTCATGGCTATCGGAGCCAATATCACATCCATTGTGCCATTTTTACAGGTCGGCGGAATTCCACTTACGATGCAGCCGTTTTTTTGTGTGCTTGCTGGTCTCTTACTCGGCAGACGGCTTGGCGCATTAGCTATGATTGTCTATGCCTTGGTTGGAATTGCTGGTGCACCTGTATTCGCCCAGTTCTCTGCGGGCTTTGGGGTCATTTTAGGCAAAAGCGGTGGCTTTGTATTATCGTACATCCCTGCTGCCTGGCTTGCTGGATTCATTCTAGAGAAAAGAAAAAATCCTGGCTTTGGCCGCTTTTTGCTTGCAGCCATTGCTGGTACGACCGTGATGTATGTGATCGGAACCACCTATACATACCTCGCATTAAATGTATGGCTCAATGCACCGATTTCCTATCAAACCACGTGGTTCTTTATGATCTGGTTTATGGTAAAAGACTATGCATTGACCATATTACTTGCGATGCTGGCACCTAAAATTTATCGCTCTGTTTCCAAAGCCACATCCTTTCGAAAACAAGAAGCTGTATCATAGAAAAAAGAGCCTGTCTTCATTCAGGCTCTTTTTTCATCATTACTCAGCATATTGGTCTATGATTTCTTCTAGCATTCCTTCAAGCACTTCTATATCTTCAAGATCTGATGGACTGAAGCGGTAGCGTACAAGCTGTTCTCCATCATTATACATCTCCTCAAGCCAGCCTCTCAGGCCTCTTGCTCTACGGTCGACTTCGAAAACAATGTCTAATCCGCCTTCATCTATCAGAAAAATCAGCTCTAACTCATCAAGCATATAGCGATAGTAGTCTGATGTCGGTATGAACTCGAATTCTTGGACGAATGGCAGGCGCCGCTGGAAGTAAGGTGCCTGTTCACAGTCTGCTTCGTTCAGGTGGAAGCCTAGATTTCTAGTGGCTTCCAGCACATTTTTCACCCAAGGATGAGCTTCAACGAAAATGCGGTCATAGTCAGATTTATCGATTCCGCCTTGGATATCAAGGTCTGTCTCTACTGCAATTTCTACTTTTCCAATCGTCATCGGGGTATCAATAGGAAGAATAAATGAAAACGGAAATTCATGCTTTTCTCCAGGCTGGATGGTAAAAGAATCCGTTACCCGTAAAGTATAGATGTTCGCATATTTTCTACGCTCTTCATCATCTTTCACAATCACATACTGTGTTTCAATCTTGACATTGATATAGCGTATTTCCTGAGCGACTTTACCGCCCTTTACATGGACAGTTCCCGTTACTTCTTGTCCTGGATAATAAGCGTTTTTCTCTAAAATAGTATCTACCTTTGCCGCACCAATTCCTGCACTTGCCGCTAGCTTTTTAAAAAATGACATGTCCCATCTTCCCCTTTTCATTTTTATCAGCATATATACGTAAGATAGAGGAAGAAAGATTCATTTAATTCATACTTTTGTCCTAATTATTTTTTCATCTGCGAACAACAAAAAAGCTTATAGAAAAAACATCATCGTTTTCTCTACAAGCTTTTCATCTTACAGAATAATGGCCGCCAGCCAGCCGAACAGAACAAGCGGAATATTATAATAGATAAAAGTCGGGACACAAGTTCCCCAAATGTGGTGATGCTGTCCATCCATATTCAATCCAGATGTTGGTCCAAGCGTACTGTCACTTGCAGGTGAACCTGCATCTCCAACAGCCGCAGCAGAGCCAATAATGGCAATGGTAGCCATTGGACTAAAACCTAAGTGTAAGCAAAGTGGAACAAAGATGGTTGTAATAATCGGAATCGTTGCAAATGATGATCCGATCCCCATTGTCACAACCAGGCCAACGAGCAGCATTAAAATCGCTGCAAGGCTGTGGCTATTGCCAATATATTGGGAAGATGCTTTGACAAGAGCTTCAATGTCTCCTGTTTTTGTTAAAACATTGGCAAATCCAGCGGCAACAAGCATGACAAAACCGATAAATGCCATCATATTCATTCCAGATGTAATCAGTTCATCTGCTTCATCGCGTTTCATCATTCCAGTCACAAACAAGACAAGCAGTCCTGAGAGTGCACCGAAGATCATTCCTTCCACACCAAGGCTTTGCGATAAATAAAGCTGGACAATCAACGAAACGAGAATAGCAAGACCGGCAAAGAATAAGCTTTTTTTGGTATAAGCCGATTTTTCTACATCTGTAATTTCACGATCCTCATATACTTTCGGCTTTCGATACACAAAAATGGAAACGATCAATCCAAGAACCATACCCGCAACAGGAATCAGCATCGCATACGGAATATCTGCAAGGTCTACGGTCAGACCCGCTTCCTTCATATTGTCACGAAGCATTCCGTGGAAAATCTGTCCAAAACCGACTGGAAGTAATATATATGGTGCAGTGAGTCCGAAGGTCATGACACACGCTAGCAGTCTGCGGTCAATCTGAAGCTCGTTAAACACCTTTAATAACGGCGGAATTAAGACTGGGATAAAGGCAATATGAACAGGAACGACGTTCTGTGAAAAACAAGACACGATCAAAATGACAAGAACGATGAGCACTTTTGATAGTGTTTTCCGTCTTGAATCGCCTTCTTTTCCTAGAAGCTTCACTGCTCCTTCAACCATGGCATCTGGAAGACCTGTTTTCGTCAGTGCCGCAGCAAATGCCCCTAATAACGCATAACTAATCGCCACTGTTGCATTTCCTCCGAGTCCGTCCGTAAAGGCGTCCACTGTTCCTCCTAAGCCTAATCCACCTGCAAGTCCGCCAGCTAAAGCACCTATTGCCAGCGCAATCACGACATTGACCCGCAGCAAGCTTAATATCAACATTAAAACAACCGCTAAAACAACTGCATTCATGGTGAAACCTCCGAAATCCTTTAGTTTACTAATGTAGTAGATAATTAAAGTACCAACGTATGTTACCATAGAAAAAAAACTTCGTCAAATGGCGTATGTCCTACATAAAAAAGCTCTGCCACTTGGCAGAGCTTTCTCCTTTATTTTGTTCCTTCAAATCGTTCCACAAATGTTGCGAGTGATCTCACCATTACTCCTGTTGCCCCTGTTGGTCCAAAGCATGAAGGTTTTTCTGTTGTTGCAGTTCCTGCAATATCTAAATGAACCCAAGGCGTATCCTCTGCGAATTCTCCAATGAAAGCACCTGCCATAATCGCATGACCATCACGGCCTGGTGAGTTATTGAGATCCGCCATTTTGCTGTTTCGTACTCGTTTCTTATCTTTTTCCGTGATGGGCAGCTGCCAGATCATTTCACCGCATTCTTCTGATGCTTCTTTAAACTGAGCGTACAGCTCATCGTTATTGGTCATCGCGCCTGTTGTCTCATTTCCAAGCGCCACAATGACACCCCCTGTTAATGTGGCCACATCTACAAGGACAGAGGCACCGTGCTGCTTCGCATATGTCACCCCATCTGCTAAAACAAGACGGCCTTCTGCATCCGTATTAAGCACTTCGATTGTTTTACCGCTCAGTGACACGATGACATCATCCGGCTTCATAGCGTCTGCTGAAATCATATTATCGGTTGAGGCAATGACCGCAATGACATTTTGCTCTGGACGAAGTTCTCCGATGATTTCCATTGCGCCTAGAACAGAGGCTGAGCCGCCCATATCTGTTTTCATGCCAACCATACTCGCTCTTGGCTTTAAAGAATAGCCGCCGGTATCATACGTGATGCCTTTACCGACAAGACCGATGACGTCTGTCCATTCTTCCTTGCCTTGATATTTCAATACGATGAGTTTTGGCGGTTCTGTTGAGCCTCTATTGACGGCTAAAATACCGCCCATTCCGAGCTCTTCCATTTGTTCTTTATCTAAAATTTCAATCTCAAATTCGTATTTATATGCAAGCTCTGCCGCATACGAAGCCAGATCAGAGGATGTGAGCATATTCGGCGGCATATTCACAAGGGTACGGGCCGAATTGACTGACTGTCCGTACACTTCGCCGACTTTCAAACTCGCCTGAATTTCAGCTGTATCATGATCCGTCGTAGCATAAACAAACTCGATGAAGCGATCCGGTTCATTTGTTTTATGTTTAAAATCCTGTAATTCATATGTAGCTAAAAGGCAGCTTTCAGAAAGGGCATGGGCCGCATCTTGAGCAGGAAGATCCTTTCCAATAAACGTATCCAGCAAGACAGAAACCGCTTGCTTTTTATCTTGATGAAGCTTTTTGAATAAATGGGCAAACACTTCTTTTGCCTCTTCAAACGTGTAATCTGATTCCTTCCCAAGCCCGACAAAATAAATGCGTTTGATGCCTGTTTCAGGGGATGGGAAAAACTTCGTAAGCTGATTTCGTTTGGAAGAAATGTCGCCTTCTTTTAATAATTCAGTGATTCTTCCTTCAAGTAATTCATCCATTTCTTTTGCTTTTCCTGATAATTGGCTCTTTTGAAAAAGTCCGATCGCCAGTGTATCTTTATGCTGCAATTCATTTGTCGAGAAAAACATATTTATCACACGCTCCTTAATGAACTCCATTTTTCACATTGGAACTTCTATTATATCAAAATTTGCGTGCCTATACGATCATTGCCAGGCTGTCTTTACTTGATGAACATTTATATTTTCACACGCGGAAGGGCATCATGAAAAAGCGGCGAAACCTGAGCAGCCTGTCCGTGTTCTCCTCATTCCACATCTACTTTCTTTAATGTTATAATGAACATGGACTTGGCAGCTTTTTTTACTGCTATCATTTTTTCATCATACTAGGATTTTTAGTCCACCATTTCGCACGATATTTTTTCTTAAAGAGAGGATGTTTCTTGTTCATGAGCGTACTGACGAATTTTCCGCTGCTTGCCAGCCTTGCAGCCATCTTTTTTGCTCAATTTGTAAAAGTACCGATTCAATTTATCATTTCTAGACGACTAGATTGGTCGCTCATTACAAGCACAGGCGGAATGCCAAGTTCACACTCCGCAGCAGTAACAGCACTCTCAACAGCAGTGGCTTTAGAGC
This sequence comes from Bacillus sp. I-2, assembly GCF_001974945.1. Taxonomy (NCBI): domain Bacteria; kingdom Bacillati; phylum Bacillota; class Bacilli; order Caryophanales; family Bacillaceae; genus Bacillus; species Bacillus sp. I-2. The sequence goes on from NZ_LZRW01000022.1 coordinate 123,647, forward strand.
ACGGGCTAGATACATCTATCTTTGCCATTTCCGCCATCTTTGCCATTATTACGATGTTTGATGCGACAGGCGTTCGCAGACAGGCAGGAGAACAGGCGACTGTTCTCAACAAGCTCGTAACAGATTTTAACCGATTTGTTTCCGAAGCAAAGAATTTCCCAAATGCGGAAGAAAAAGAAAAGCAAAAGAAATTAAAAGAGCTTCTTGGTCATAAGCCGATTGAAGTCTTCTTCGGCGGCTTAACAGGGATCTTGCTGACACTCATCTTAGATTATTACTTCATGTAGAAGCGAAAAAGCTTTGGACCTTAAACGGCCCAAAGCTTTTTTATTCTTTATTGGCTTGAAACTGCTGACGGAATACTTGCATCGATTCTGCTTCATTAAGCTGATTTAAGTCTTTTTCCGTTAACGTCCCTTCACCCTTTTTGATGATATACACATCGAGCACTTTTTTACCCCATTCTCTATACACATCATCAACGGTTTCATAGTATAAATCAAGCTTATGACCTTTAATGGCTTTGCCGGTATCTGCAACCACACCGTAGCCATAGTTTGGGATAAACAGCACCGTTCCAATTGGAAAAACAGATGGATCGGCTGCCACTGTTGAGTATAAATCACGTTTCACTTTGACGCCTGAATATGTAATGCCATATGCATGATGTTCCTTCGTTTTGCCTGTTGATTCCACACCTGCTGTATAGCCGGTTGCAACAACTTTCTGTTTCGGGTAATCGTTCCAATTAAACGCTTCTTCGAGAGAAACAGCCCGCGAATCTTCACTTTTGAGTGCCATCGTTTCCCTTTTTTGCTGCTGAAAAAAAGAAGATACTTGCTTGCCCGCATCGGTCTCTTTCACCCATACAGCTAAATCACTTGGTTCGACTCCAGATATGCCCATAAAGCTTGTCAAAAGTGCAAGCATGAATAGGGCGGTCATGAACAATCGTTTCATCCATGTTTTCATCTCTATTTGTCACTCCTCTACCCATCTATTTGTTTCCAAACAAAATGGAAACTATGCAAAGGAGAAACAAAAAAACCCACTTGCGTGTCCACAAGTGAGTTAAAACATTTGATACCCTCTTTTTCGTAGTGCATTAATGACAAAACCTGATGTGATTGCACCGATCAGGCCGCTTAATAAGATGATGATATCTGCCGCAGCGAGTGAGACAATCCGGTCTCCTATTCCTGAAAAAGCGGTGCCAGGCTCTCTTACATAAGCGATCATCTTTTGATTGTTGATAATGAAAAGGCATACAATTGGATATAAAATAGCCATAATCCATGACATTCTCAGCAGCATATTGAGCAAAAAACCAATGCCGAAGAATAACACGAAAAATAAAATAACTGAAATGATAACGACTGGTAAACTGATCACTTCATCTCCACCCCCAAATATCCCATCATTAGTTTAACTTGGAAATAGAGATGAAGTCAATCAATGGAAAAAGCAGATCGATTAACGCTTCTTTCCTGTCCCTTTACATTCCTCACACGTTTCAGATCCGCCGAGCAATAGCTGAAAATACCCTTTTCCTGAACAATATTGACAGGTTGATGTTTTTTCCTTTGTTTGTGCATTCATATTGCTCACTCCTTAATCTAAATTTTCTGATAATTCATCATAACATATTTTGCCGTCAATGACCAAGTGAGAAAATATACCACAACTTATAAAAAAACGTGTATCACGAGGATACACGTTTTTGTCTATGATGGTTTAGAAGAACTTGAATTTTCCTTTTTTCAGAACAAGTCCTGGTCCGCCAACCATGAATAAAGAACGGTTGTCGATGATTTTCTTCATTGCAGAAGCTTTTGTTCCTTGAAGTTTTTTACCAAACGCAACACCTACAGCGTCGTGTTCACCAAGAGAAGCAACTGTTCCTTTGATGTCTGGCTTAAAGCTTTCAAGAGAACCGCCTTTTACTAGTGCTGCAAGGTTTTTCGCTACTGTCTCACCTTGCTGCATAGCGATTTGTGCAGTTGGTGGGTATGGACGGTTGATTTCTTCATTGATAATCAATGAACAGTCACCAATGATGAAGACATCATCATTTTCTGGTACACGAAGATCTGGAGAAACTTTTACGCGGCCGCGCATGTTTTCAAAACCAGCTTCTTCAACGATTGGGTTACCGCGTACACCTGCTGCCCAAACAACAGTTGCAGCTTTGATTTCTTCTGTATCATCGTCTTTTCCAACAATGATCCCCTCAGGCGTACATTCTTTGATCGCTGTACCAATTTTGAACTCAACACCTTTACCTTGAAGGTAGTTCATCGCATAGTCGATCAATTCTGGATCGAATCCAGGAAGAGCTGTTGGCGCAGCTTCTACACAGATGATACGCACGTCTTTTTGATCAATGTCATACTCTTTGCAAAGCTCAGGCACACGGTTTCCAAGCTCACCAAGGAACTCAATACCTGTGAATCCTGCGCCGCCGACAACGATTGTCAAACGCTCTGGACGTTTTTCAGCATCCGTATTATACGTTGCAAATTGAAGCTCAATGTGCTCACGAAGCTGACGAGCAGAGTTAATGTTAGAGATTGAGAATGCGTATTCTTTCAGTCCTGCAATACCAAATGTTTCAGGAACAGCACCAAGTGCAACAACAAGGTAGTCATAAGAAAGTTCGCCATCTGATGTCACAACTTTCTTTGCTTCCTTATCAATGCTTTCAACTGTTGCTTGTACAAAGTTGACACGGGAACTGTTAATCACATCTTTGATTTGATAACGACAGCGGTCATGATGAAGTGTACCTGCACTTGCTTCATGAAGCCATGTTGTTTCGTAATGATAATTATGCTTGTTCACAAGAGTAATGTCCGCATCATTTGTGCCAAGCTGTTTTGTTAATCTTGTTACAGTCATTAATCCGCCATAACCTGCACCTAATACAACGATTTTCGGTTTATTCACTGGAATCACATCCACCTTTTTTAAATTTGCTGTAAAACGGATAAAGAATTACATATCGTTATTCTCAACCGCTTTGCGGCATTTTATGAAATTTAAACAAAAAAATAAGTATGTGAAAATCTGAACTTTCACCTACATAAAACGAAAGCATTTGACCGTATCCGACAAAAATTCATAAAAAATTAATATTTAGTTCCCTTAACAATAATAGCGAGTTCTGCTCCAATTTTCAAGGCTTTAAACTGAAAATCCTTATGATAAACGGTCTTTCTCACTTTTTCCTCCTTTTCAAAGCTTCAGCATCAAAAAACGACAAGTTTTTCAAAACAAGTCAAACGACGATATGTGGTATGATATGATATAGTGATAACAATTTTCATTTGGGAGGATTAAAGGAATGCAAGAAGATTCTAAGGTATATGACATTACCGTTATCGGGGGCGGCCCAGTTGGATTGTTTACTGCGTTTTACGGAGGCATGAGACAGGCAAGTGTGAAAATCATTGAAAGCCTTCCTCAGCTCGGCGGTCAACTATCCGCTCTTTACCCTGAAAAATATATTTATGATGTGGCTGGATTTCCAAAAATCCGCGCACAAGAATTAGTTGATAACTTAAAGGAACAAATGGATAAATTTGATCAAACCATTTGCTTAGAGCAGGCAGTTGAAACGGTTGAAAAGCAAGCAGATGGGATCTTTAAACTTGTGACAAATCAAGAGATTCATTATTCTAAAACAATTATCATCACAGCTGGTAACGGTGCATTCCAACCGAGAAAGCTTGAGCTAGATGCAGCAGAATCATTTGAAGGAAGCAACCTGCATTACTTCATTAATGACTTGAACCAATTTGCCGGCAGACGTGTGGCCGTTCTTGGCGGCGGAGACTCTGCGGTGGACTGGGCACTTATGCTTGAACCAATCGCAAAAGAAGTATCCATTATTCACCGCCGCGATAAATTCCGCGCGCATGAGCACAGTGTAGAAACCCTGCACAACTCGAAAGTCAATGTACTGACACCATTTGTACCAACTGAGCTCATTGGTGAAGACCGCATTGAACAAATCGTGCTCGAAGAAGTCAAAGGCGACAAAAAACAAGTGCTTGATGTGGACGACGTGATCGTCAACTTCGGTTTTGTTTCCTCCCTTGGACCAATCAAACAATGGGGCCTTGAAATCGAAAAGAACTCCATCGTGGTGAAATCTACAATGGAAACAAACATTGAAGGCTTCTATGCGGCAGGAGACATCTGTACGTATGAAGGAAAAGTCAAATTGATTGCAAGCGGATTTGGTGAAGCACCAACTGCTGTCAACAATGCGAAAGCTTACATGGACCCGAAAGCCCGTGTACAGCCTCTCCATTCCACAAGCTTATTTGAAAACAAATAAGAGCGGATCAAAAAAGGAGTTCCCACTCGCGGAACTCCTTTTTCGTTTATTTAAAAATCCCAATATAGGCATTTGCCATTCCAAGTACCATTGCAGCAAGCAGCACCACAACAATTCCTGCCACAACCAAAATCACCCGATCCTTCACACGTTCCTTTTTCGGAAGCGGCTTCTCAATCCCGCAAGATGGACACGTTTTGGAACGATACGGAATCAGTTCATGACAGTTCCTGCAATTGATTTGTTCACTCAAACCTCAGCAACCTCTTTTCTCACTACAGTTTATGTTTGGTTCTCATGATACTCTTTTCGAGTGGAAATAGCCAGTTGTTCGGGCCAGCTGTAACAAAATTGAGCGATTTGCGAAAAAACATAGCTCCTTGAATTCACTGCTTCAAACAAGATCAACAATGATATAAATTTTTAAAAAGATGATTGACCCTAACGCAACGTCATATTTTATAGTGGATATCAAGAGAGGTGAATTGAAATGAAAGTAAAAGAAGTAGCTGAATTATTTGGTATTAGCATTCGTACACTTCATCATTACGACAAGATTGGTTTATTGACCCCAAGTGAAGTCACAGAAAATCGTTATCGACTTTATTCAGAAGAAAACCTTGAAACATTGCAGCAAATACTATTTTTCAGGGAACTTGGATTTCCATTGAAGGAAATTCACAAAATGATGCACAATCCTTCATTTAACAAGAAAGAAGCATTTATGCTACAAAGAAAAATGTTAATAGAGAAACGAAATAATCTCGATAAAATGATCGGAAATATTGATAAAACGCTACAGCATTTAACGGGAGAAACTCAATACACCTATAAAGAAAGGTTTGAGAATATGAATATGAAATTTAGTCAATATGAAGAAGAAGCTCGTCACCGTTGGGGACATCAAGCTGTTGATGAAGTCAGCTCAAAACTAAATCATTTGTCTAAAGATGAACAAATTGAATTATCCGATAGCTGGGATAGTATATTTAACAAGCTAGCCTCTCTTCGCAGCCATTCCCCTAAATCCAAAGAGGTGCAAATCGTCATCAAACTATGGTACGACTTTTTAAACGAAAACTTCAGTTATTACTCTCTTGATGCTTTTTACGGTTTAGGCCAACTCTATATTCAAGATGAACGTTTCACAAAGAATATAGATCTTTATGGTGAGGGCTTGGCATCATTTATGAGCGAAGCGATGAAAGTCTTTACTACTCTTCATAAAAGAGGGGACAGCTTTGAAAATGATGATTGAGAATACAATCGATTAATACGAAACGTTATTCTCAACCAAACACAATCAAGAGCATTTTTTCCGACACACCATAATGAAACCTTTTGAAAAGATGTGGAAGATGAACAGAGGAAATACTAAGAAACTGCGAGCTTTTTTCTAATTAAATATCTTTATAAAGAGGACGTGCTGAGTGATGAAGTCATGTCCTTTTTTTGCATCTTTAAAAACAACACAAAAAACCTCCTCAAGAAAATGATTAATATGAGGAGGTCTTCATTATACAAATGGTTTTACAGAATGAATCGTTTTAACCCTTAACACTCTTCCGGCGTACCGGTATTCGTCGCTGTTCTGAAAGAAGAACCGCATCCGCATGACGCGATGGCGTTCGGATTGTCGATGGTGAAACCGCCGCCCATGAGTGATTGTTTGAAATCAATGATGGTTCCGTTCATGATATCAAGGCTTTCGGAATCGACAAGGACATTGATGCCGTGCTGTTCGAACTGCGTGTCTTTCTCTGAAACTTCATGGTCAAAGCCCATGCCGTATGAGAGACCGCTGCAGCCGCCGCCTTTTACGCCCACTCGAAGGAACGCATTTTCTTCTTCATGTTCTTTCATCATATCTTTAATCTGCAGTGCAGCAGCTTCTGTAATGGTTACTGGTGTACTCATGATCATCCCTCCTTTTGACTGGATGTTTCTTTTCAATTATAAACGTGATGATGCCTTTTCTCAAATAAATGGTTTAGAGATAAAATGTGCCGTCACAAATCGTTTCAGCAGGTCCTGTCATGAGCACGTGGTCATTGTCTTTCCAACGAATGATGAGGTCTCCGCCTGCTAAATGAACGGTCATGTCTGTTTCTTTTTTTGCCTGACCATTCATAATTGTGGATACAGCCGCAGCACAGGCCCCAGTTCCGCAGGCCTGGGTAATTCCTGAACCTCTTTCCCACACGCGAAAATGAAGTTCTGTTTCACTGACAACTTCAACAAATTCTACATTGACGCCTTCTGGGAACATGTCGTGTTTTTCGATGATCGGCCCAAGTGTATGAAGCGGCGCTTTTTCAATGTCCTCTAAATAAAAAACGATGTGCGGGTTTCCCATCGAAACGGCCGTTCCATTTAATTTCGCAGTGCCAAAATCAAGTGGCTCATTAACCGTTGTGCTAGCCGGTTCACCAAGCATCGGCATTGCTTCTTTTTCAAAACGTGGTTTTCCCATATCTACTGTGACTAGCTGAACGTGACCATCCTGAGCGTGAACGGTCGCTTCAACGAGTCCTGACAATGTCTCAATCTGGAACGTTGAGTCCGTCACAATTTGATGCTCATACACATACTTTGCAACGCAGCGCAGCCCATTACCGCAGTTCTTGCCCTCTGATCCATCATTGTTGAAAATGCGCATCTTCACAGGTGCAACATCTGATGGGCAAATCAGGATCATCCCGTCAGAACCGATTCCTGTATAAACAGAAGAAACGCGAATCGCTATCTCTGATAGCTGCTCTTCTGGGAGCTGTTCCTTCATCTGATTGACGTAAATATAATTATTTCCTAATCCGTGCATTTTCGTGAATTGAAATGATGTCATGAGCTTCCTCCAAAAATGTTGTTTCTTTATAGTATAAAAGGAGTCGATTCAGGAGACAATCTTATCATCCCCCGTTTTTCATACATAGAAGCTCTTTGCTGCCATGGCAAAGGGCTTTTATTATGCATATGCCTCTTTTTCTCTCGTGTGATGCTTCATATTGATGATATTTTATTAGCATAACATATTGGATGCGCTTTCTATTGATTCTCCTTAAAAATGGAAGCTGAAAATGTGAAAAAAATGCACCTCATGACCCATGTGGTGCATTTAAAACATGTCGTTTTCCTCTATAAATGCATAAATACGCTCGACTAGCTGCTCTGCATTTTCTCCTGAAACAAATTCTCCATTCACAAGTGCAAATGGGGAGTCCATACATTTGCCGCAATAGCTTAAACAGCCGTATTCCATTACGTCTAGGTTTGGGTCTTTTTCAAGCTTCTCTTTTGCTTCTTGAGACCCTTGTGCAAGATTACTTACACAAAATTCGATCAGTGGAAACACTGTGCTTCACCTCACATTGCCTTACCATCCTACCGAAATTCCTTGTATTAGTCAAAATATGAGCTTCGCCTATATCGTTACGCCTATTCCTCATAAAATGTTTTACTATTTAGGACTAACTGATGAATATGTAGGTTATTTTGAAACAATTATTGTGGTTTCACAGTAAATTCGATATAATTTTATTTGGTATTTTAACTTAAAGTTTTTTAGTATAAGTGTTTTTCAATGTCTACGGGGAAAAGGAGAATCGTCATGAAAAATTTAGTCTTGATCGGCGGAGGTTACGGGAATATGCGGGTTCTCCACCGCTTATTGCCAAATCAATTACCTGATGATGTCACTATCACATTAATTGATCGAAATCCTTACCACTGTTTAAAAACAGAATATTATGCACTTGCTGCTGGAACGATCTCTGATCATCACATTCGAGTATCTTTTCCAGAGCATCCGAAGCTGGATATTCAATACGGGGAAGTAGAAAAAATTGATATTGAAAACAAACAGATCTTATTCAGCGACCGTGAACCGATCCCGTATGATGATACGGTGATTGGACTCGGCTGCGAGGACAAGTATCATAATGTCCCTGGTGCGAAAGAACATACATACAGCATTCAAACCATTGATCAGTCAAGACATGCGTATAACAAATTAAACAATTTGAGCGCAGGTGCAACGGTTGGCATCGTCGGTGCTGGACTTAGCGGGGTAGAGCTGGCCAGTGAACTAAGAGAAAGCCGTGCTGATTTAAACATTATTCTTTTTGACCGCGGAGAGCTGATTCTATCAAGCTTCCCAAAAAGATTAAGTTTGTATGTGCAAAAGTGGTTTGAAGAAAATGACGTAAAGATCATTAACTGTGCCAATATTACAAAGGTTGAAGAAGGTCTTGTTTATAACCATGATAACGCGATTGAAGCTGATGTCATCGTCTGGACAGCAGGAATACAGCCAAGCAAAGTGGTGCGAGAGATGGATGTTGAAAAAGACGCACAAGGCCGCGTCGTATTAACTCCTCATCACAATCTCCCTGGGGATGAGCATGTATATGTTGTAGGTGACTGCGCAAGTCTGCCTCATGCCCCAAGTGCACAGCTTGCTGAGGCGCAGGCAGAACAAATTGTCCAATCTCTGCAAAAACGCTGGAAAAATGAGCCGCTTCCTGAGGCTTATCCACAGTTTAAGCTAAAAGGTGTTTTAGGTTCTTTAGGGAAAAAAGCCGGCTTTGGCTTAGTGGCTGATCGTCCACTTGTTGGACGGGTGCCAAGACTCCTGAAATCTGGACTCCTTTGGATGTACAAGCATCACAATGGCTAAAATCATGTGAATTTTTTCTCAAAGCTCCTTCGTGACGAGGGAGCTTTTTTCTATGAAACGGCATGTGCCGATGAGTTGGTCCATTTGATCGGAGCAAGAGCAAGAATGCAGTCTTTACGAAAGGTTCTCATCGTTTTCTTCGATAAACAATACGCTTGGATAAGCTGATCCGTTTGACGGTGTACAATGATTTTTCTCTTTGTGCAGTCTCCATTTTTCTTCATATAAATCATCTCAATCGGTATTTGCTGATGAAGAGATTGTTTTAGTAAATAATTCATGATGCTCACACTCCTTTCATTTCATTATAAACGAACAAACGTTCTTTTTCAACCCGAAAAGGAACACTTGTTCGTTTATATTTCTCAAAAAAAGAACAGCTTATTCACTGCTCTCCTTGTACCCGTACTTCTCCATTTCTTGATAAATGTCTTTTAATTTCGGATTGCCCTCTCCAACGATTTGATCCTCTACTAAAACAAGCGGATAAAAGAATTCATCATCAAGAATTCGTTCAGACAATTCCTTTTGTTGTTCATTTTCTGGCGGGTGCTCAATATCAATATATGTGATGCGAAATGGCTGATTCGGATATTTTCGTTTTAATGCTGCATCTAACCATTCAAACGTATCTTTTGAAGAAGGCAGATTCACGCAGCTAGCGCACAAGACATCTCTTCCATATACATAAAGATCGACGGTTTTGTTCATTTGACAAGCCCCCTATTCTTTCTTCATTTTAGCTGAATTTTATGGATGAAAAAAGTCAAAATCACTTTTTGTTTCAAGATGAGATTGTGCTATAATGAGAAGGAAACTTTGAAACCAATCAATAGATTTTTATCGTCCAGATGAATATAATGGTGATATGTTGTGAAAGGAGCGATTATATCTAATGACTGAAGTCGAAATGAAAGACCAAGTACAGGAAGTACTGGACAAACTTCGTCCATTTCTATTACGTGATGGTGGAGACTGTGAGCTTGTAGACATTGAAGATGGCATTGTAAAATTACGTCTTCTTGGTGCATGCGGCAGCTGCCCAAGTTCAACCATTACATTGAAAGCCGGTATTGAGCGCGCATTATTAGAAGAAGTGCCTGGCGTTGTAGAAGTTGAACAGGTTTTCTAATTCATATATGACATGAAAACGACCCGATTTGGGTCGTTTTTTTCATGATTGATAAAGGCTTTAGCCTCAGCGTGATATGAAAACCCTTGAAGTCTAGGAAGGACGAGTACTGGCGCGGAGCGAATTTTCTATTCGTGAGCACCAGCACGCAGGACTGACACCGAATGCGAGGGTTTGTCAGCACGCTGAAGCGGCCCGATTTGGGTCGTTTTTTATTCGGCTAGCTTTTCTCTAAACCATTCCTTTATAAAAGTCAGTCTTTGAATACGCTGCCCCGGGTGGCCGCTTCTGGATAGATCATGAGATGCCTTCGGAAATTTGACCAATCTTGTGTCTTTCCCAAGCTCCTTCAAGGCCACAAAAAGCTGCTCTGCTTGATCAACTGGGCAGCGATAATCTTCATCACTGTGCAAGATGAGCAGCGGCGTGTTCATCTGCTTCACATATTTTAGCGGCGAACGATCCCATAGCTTATCGACAGAGTCATAAATATCCCCATCAATCTGCCACCTTGTAAAGAAATAACCGATATCACTGATACCGTAAAAGCTAATCCAGTTTGAAATGGAGCGCTGTGTGACAGCTGCGCGAAAGCGGTCGGTCTGTCCGACAATCCAGTTGGTCATAAAACCGCCATAGCTGCCGCCTGTCACGCCAAGTCTTGTCTCATCAAGGAAATCATAGGCTGTGAGCACATGATCAACAGCCTGCATGACATCGTCATAATCAACGTCACCATAGTTTCCTCTCACACGTTCGGTAAACATCTGTCCATACCCATGACTGCCGTGCGGGTTGATATACACGATGGCATAGCCTTCAGAAGCGAGCATTTGAAATTCATGAAAATACGTATGACCATACATCGCATGCGGTCCGCCATGAACCTCTAGAATGAGCGGATATTTCTTTCCCTCTTCCATGTTGGAAGGCTTCATAAACCAGCCATGCACCTCGTCGCCATCTTTTGACTGAAAAGAAAATGGTTCAGGTTCGGATACGATATGCTCCTTTAGAAAATCATGATGCTCGAATGTGATTTGCTTTAGTTCTGCCTCCCCTAATGTCAGCTCATACAGCTCGCTTGGTGAAACAGGTGTAAGCCGGCTGAGCAGCAGTTTGGATTCATCTGGATGAAGGCTGAAATTGGTGATATGTTCCGCCTCTAGTCGAACAGGATAGGCTAAACCTTCAATAGAGAAATAATAAATCCCTGTGCTGCCTTGATCAGAAACAAGCGCATAAAACCCTTGGCTGTCCTTTGTCCACTGCGGAAGCTGATAGACCTCTCCCATCACGCTATCTCCTGCCATACAGTTCCCAACATACATATCGAGCATTTCTGACAGTTGAACCGCCTTTTCTTCCTTCAGATCATACAGCCATATTGATGGGAAGGTGGCATTTTGAAATTCGCGCTCATGTCCAATATACAAAAGACTCTCTCCATTTGGAGAAAAAGATACGGTGGAATAAGCGCCGTTTGCTTGTGTGATCTTTTTTGTCTGACCATCTTCTAATGACAGAAGACACACGTCACTTATGTAAGGTATCTGCGGATTTAATTGAATAAAGGCAAGCCATTTGCCGCAAGGAGAAACCGTATGATTCATATGATGAACCTGCTCACTCGTAACAGGCTCTATCTCTCCTGAATCGATATCCACCTTCACGATCTGCGTGACACGTCCATCTAAAAAGCCTCTTCCATCTGCTTTATAGGTCAAATCATCATATACCGCTGGAGCAAAGTCATCTTGCTCTTCCTTTTTTTCATCATGAACAGATTCTGATTGTTTCAATGACACAGCCGTATAAAGAAAAGCGCCGTCTGGGGAAAAAACAGGATGAGATACTCCGTAAGGAATCGTCGTTAAGGTTCGCACGCCGCCTCCTTCGCTCTTCATGAGCGCCAGCTGAGGGACTTCCTTTGGCTTTTGTAAAATAAAAGCAAGCTGCCTGCCGTCTTTTGACCAAACTGGCTGATGATGCTTTCCATCCTCAAATGTCCATTGTGCCAGCTCCTCTGTCTCTTCATCTCGAACCCATAAGTGGATGTTGTAATCGTCTTTTTTCTCATTCACAGTGACTTTTGTAAAGACTGCCTTTTTTCCATCTGGTGAATAAACTTGATGGGAAACAGAAACAATCTTCGTTAAATCTTCTGCCGTCATCAATTTCTTCATGAACGTATCTCCCCCTTTTATGCTTAAAAAATAGTTCGATCCTCTAAATAATAATCCCTGCTTCTTCCCATAAAAACAAGCATAAAAAAGAACGTGCAGATTCACAGCACGTTCTCAGATTGTTGAAAAAGGGCTAAAATGATCTTTATTTTAGCTCTTTTTCTTCTTTTCAGCGTGACCTGAAAACCTTTGCAGTCTAGGAAGAACAGCTACTTTTGCGGAGCGAATTTAACATTCGTGAGCACCAGCGCGCAGGACTGACAAAGAATGCGAGGGTTTGTCTACACGCTGGGAACATGCAGATTCACAGCACGTTCTTTACTTGATTAACAGGATGATGCTGCACGACAACACCTTCTACTGGCACCGTCAGTAAATCGACTTCACAATGCGGGAAATTTTGGGCTAGCTGCTCTTTCAGCGCTTCTCCCTTCCCTTTTTCCACTAGGGTGAGGATCGTCGGCCCAGCGCCGCTCAAAGCCGTTCCATACGCTCCTTTTAGAGAAGCGACATGCTCTACCTTCGACAGCTCTGGCACGAGCATTGTGCGGTAAGGCTGATGAAATAAATCCTTATTCATCATTTCTCCAACAAGCGGCCAGTTTTGCGTCATTAAGGCGGCTACAAGGACGTTGCTCACAGCACTCGCACTGACAGCATGTTTATAGGAGAAATCCTCTGGCAGGACATCACGGGCATCCTTTGTGAGCACTTCATAAAAAGGAATCACCACGACGACATCTACATCCACATGCTGCACTTTAACGGCATGTGTTTTGTCTTCTTCATGGAGACCAATCAGTAAACCACCAAATAAAGAGGCACCCGCATTATCTGGATGACCTTCTACCTCACTTGCATAAAAGAGCTTCTGATCATCTGTCATGTTTAATTCAAGAAGCTGATTGGAGAGTTCAATGGCGGCCACGATGGCAGCAGCACTGCTGCCAAGCCCCCGTGCCAATGGAATATCACTCCACACTTTGACATAAACAGGCGGGAGTGTTTTTCCAAAGTCATCTGCGACCTTTTTGGCTGTTTGGTAAATCAGGTTGTCGGTGCCTGTTGGAATCCCAGACACGACATCTGTTTCTGCTTCAAACAGCCAGCTATCATGGTCATAGACCGATAGCTTTAAATAGCGGCTGAGCGCCATTCCAACTGAATCAAAGCCTGGTCCTAAATTGGCAGTGCTTCCCGGTACTGTGATTGAAAAAAGCATGGAGGCTTCACTCATACGCGTGCGGCCTTTTCTAAGTGTTCAAGAATTTGATCTTCATCTGCATCAAGTGTGACCGGCTTGATTTGTGAAATATCGATAGCCGTATTTGGATCTTTCAGTCCGTTGCCTGTTAGTACTGCAACAACTTTACTGCCTGGCTTGATTTCTCCAGATTTCACCTGCTTTAACACGCCTGCAATCGACGCACATGAGCCCGGCTCTGCAAACACACCTTCCTCACGTGCAATCAATTGATATGCATGAAGAATTTCTTCATCAGTTACTTCATCAATCTTACCGTTTGATTCATCCGCGGCTGCCACAGCTTGTTTCCAGCTCGCTGGATTTCCGATACGGATTGCCGTTGCCACTGTTTCTGGCTGCTCAATCACTTCATTTCGAACGATTGCCGCTGCACCTTCTGCTTCAAAACCACGCATGACAGGCAGTCCAGTTCCTTTTTTCTCGTGATATTCCTTGAAGCCTTTCCAGTAGGCCGTGATGTTCCCGGCATTTCCGACAGGAATTGCCAGTACGTCCGGGGCAGAGCCTAGCTGCTCACAGATTTCAAATGCTGCTGTCTTTTGTCCTTCAATTCGATAAGGATTGACCGAATTAACAAGGGCAATCGATGCTTTTTCACAGATGCTGCGGACGATTTTCAGTGCATCATCAAAGTTGCCGTCAATGGCAATGATCTCTGCTCCGTACATGACCGCCTGTGCAAGCTTACCGAAGGCAATTTTCCCGTCAGGAATGATGACAATACATTTCATATCCGCACGGGCTGCATAAGCCGCTGCTGCTGCAGAGGTATTCCCTGTTGAAGCGCACATGATTGTATCGTTGCCTTCTTCTTTAGCCTTTGCAACAGCCATGACCATTCCTCGATCCTTGAAAGAACCTGTTGGATTGACGCCTTCTGTTTTCACATGAAGCTCGATTCCCAGCTTTTCTGAAAGCTTGGCGAGATGGATCAGCGGTGTATTCCCTTCATTTAATGTTAGTTTAGGTGTAGATTCGTTTACTGGTAAGAATTCTTGAAATTCTTCAATGAGTCCATTCCATTTCATCAGCTTAAACCGTTCCCTTCTACTCGGTACGTGCTCTTCACTTGAACCACCACGTCGAGGTCGTTTAATTTTTGCAGGATATTTGAGAAATCTTCTTCTGAGGTCTGATGTGTAATAATCACAATTTCAGCCAGCTCATCATGTCCTTTCACAGGAAGCTGAAGGATCTTTTCAAAGCTGATGCCTCTTTCAGAAAAAATAGATGTAATGCGGGAGAATGCCCCGACTTGATCTCTAACATGAATTCTTAAAAATTGCTGAGCAAATATTTCTGATGAGGATTTGATCTTCTTCTCAAACTGCGGTGCGATAAATCCGCTTCCGTTCACGCCAAGGCGCATGTTTTTCATCACTGCCACTAAGTCTGATACAACAGCTGTTGCTGTTGGCAAACTTCCTGCTCCAGGTCCGTAAAACATCGTTTCTCCTACAGCACTTCCGTAGACATACACAGCATTGAATTCATTGTTGACGGATGATAATGGATGATGATCAGGAAGTAAGGTTGGCTGAACGCTGACCTCCACTTTCTCTCCGTCTCTCTGAGCAATTCCAATCAGCTTCATTGTATAGCCAAACCGCTTACTGAAATTAATATCCTCATCAGAGATATCAGAAATACCTTTCACCTTTACGTCCTCTAAATCTACATTCATAGAAAAGCCGAGTCTTGCAAGAATCGCCATTTTCCTTGCTGCATCCAGTCCTTCTACATCGGCTGTCGGGTCTGCTTCTGCAAAGCCTAGATCCTGTGCTTCTTTTAAGACATCCTCATATGCGCTTTTATCGACATTCATTTTCGTTAAAATAAAATTCGTTGTACCGTTCACAATCCCCATCATCTTCGTGATTCGGTCAGAGGCCAGCCCTTCCTCCAGCGTACGCAGAATCGGAATTCCTCCGGCGACACTTGCTTCATAATAAAGATCACAGCCATTTTCTTTCGCTACATGTAAAAGCTCCGTACCGTAAAGCGCCATTAAATCTTTATTGGCTGTAATGACATGCTTCTTCTCATTCAACGCATCTATTAAATATTGTTTAGTCTCTTCAATGCCGCCCATCACTTCAATGATGACGTCGACCTCTGGATCTCTAATCACATCGTATACTTCAGTTGTGAAGACCTCTCTTGCGACATCCACATCTCTTTTTTTATCGGGATTGCTCACAAGCACTTTTTGTATTAATATCGGACAGCCGATTTGGTGCATTAATTTATCCTGATGGTCTTGGATAATTTTTACGACACCGCTTCCCACTGTTCCTAATCCTAATAGCCCAACTCGAATTGCCTTCACCTGAAATTCCACCTTTCTCCGTAAATGTCCTCTCTAAAAAGACATTTGTTAACCTTACACAGACATTCAATGTACACACATTATAAAGGGGTATCCTCATTTTGACAAGGTAATAAAATAAGAGATTGTCAGAATGAAACCGCTTAACAGCTATTTACATCAAGATTCTATATTTTCAAAATATTTTTGTCAGAAAAGCTCCCGAACACCGGGAAGCCTTATATTATGAACGAACCGGCGTTTTGGCTGGCTCGTCTTGTAAGACAAGCGCAATATTTTCAGCACATAAACGCATCATCGTTTTTCTCGTTTCGACACTAGCACTTCCAATATGAGGGAGGACTGTGACGTTACGTAATGTCGTTAACGGATGAGACGGACTGACAGGTTCCTCTCTAAATACATCCAGACCAGCGCCGGCAATTTTTCCTGTTGTGACAGCCTCGTATAAAGCATCCTCATCCACAGTCTGTCCTCTTGATACGTTAATGAAATAAGCAGAGTTCTTCATCAGATCAAATGCTTTTTCATTAAACATGTCTTTCGTTTCCGGAGTTAACGGCGTCAGACAAACGATGAAATCAGACTGCTTGAGCAGTTCCTCAAAAGCCGCATAGGTCACACCAAGCTGCGCTTCTGCCTCGGGTTTTCTGGAACGATTATGATAAAGGACATTCATATTAAAGCCTTTGGCCCGCTTGGCTAGTGCTGTTCCAATGCTGCCCATTCCGACAATCCCGAGTGTTTTGTGATGAACATCAGCACCGGCAAGAAGAAGCGGCCCCCAGCCTGTCCAGTTTCCATCCTTAATCCAATCACTCGCCTCGACAATGCGTCTAGCTGATGCCATCAGAAGGGCAAAGG
Organism: Bacillus sp. I-2; assembly: GCF_001974945.1. Classification (NCBI taxonomy): domain Bacteria; kingdom Bacillati; phylum Bacillota; class Bacilli; order Caryophanales; family Bacillaceae; genus Bacillus; species Bacillus sp. I-2. The sequence continues at coordinate 140,442 of NZ_LZRW01000022.1, forward strand.
CTAAATCAGCCGTCGATTCTGTTAAGACGTCTGGTGTATGACATACGGTGATTCCGTGCTTTTTGGCTGCTTCAAGATCAATATTGTCATAGCCAACAGCAAGGTTTGCGACCACCTTGATATTTGGAGCCTTTGATAAAAGCGGCTCATCTATTTGATCTGACAGCATGGTGAGAAGCGCATCCGCTTTAGCAGATTGTGTTTCTAACTCTTCTCTTGGACACGGCTCATCCTCGCTTGGCCACATCTCAACATGAGCGACTTCTTTTAATGGTGTAAGTGATGCTTCATCCAGTTTTCTTGTGATATAGACGTAAGGTTTCGTCAAGAAGAACACTCCTTTTATCGATTTCTTTAAGCATAACGAAAAACGCCTCAAGAGAAAAGAGACGTTTCGTCTGTTCACTGAAACTTCAAATCAGCTGCAGGCTGAATCCAGCCAACAGCCGGAATGGGGCTCCCGCCGCTTCGCATGGCACTCATTTCTTGAAAGACCTTCAGAAAGTATTCATAACGATTGGCATCATTTAAGACGTAATCTAACCGCTCTTCATAATATGACTTTTCATTTTCTCCAGACATGTAGTAGCCTTCTACAATTTCAAAGTAATGAAGCGGAAACAGCAGGCGGCTGTATAACAAACGCTTTGAAAAGGAGGAAAGAGGTGTCACCTCCTCATATTGCTGAAGAAAGGAAAAGCCTTCTTCAATTAAATCTTCCTTATGCTGTACAAAGGTTTCTCTTAAGTATTCAGCAATATCACGGGTTGGATGATCAAAGACCCAATCCACAGGTAAACGAAGCGGCTGCTCATGCGGCCATGTCATACGTGAAAAGCGCTGATGACAGACAGTGCCTGAGTCACCTTCTTTCGGTTCATCATCAAGCTCAGTATCGACTAAATATTGAATGGCATTCTCCGTTAATCCAAGATAATACGGAAACGATTCAATGAATTTTTGTTCAAACCGTTCCAGCGGTTTTTGATGCATTTGCTGCATCCAAAAGCCTTCGAGCTGATCTAATCGTTTTGCCCATAATTCCTTCCAGGCACCGACACGTTTTGTTTCGGATACTTCATATGGAAATCCTCTTCCCCTGACATGGAAGGCTGCCAGCTCTGACGCTTGCTGAAACGAGCGGCTTGAGAGCGGAGGCGCTGCTTTTAATAAAGCATACCGCTCCTTCCCATGAGTAAAGGTGGGTTTCTCTTCATTTGTTAATTCGAACACAGCGACGTATGGGTCTCCAGCATTCAGTAAATACTGACTGATATGATACAACTCTGAGAGTTCTTCTTCTCGCAAATGAGACACAGGAACAATGAGGAAGAAAGCCTCCGCCGTTTGAAAGCTCTGATAACTGCCATATGGCGTAAATTGACGAACATCAATACCAAATGTGTGATAGATGGTTTCTTTCATGTTTTCACCTGCGTTCCTATGATCAATCTCTTATCATATCGTAGTCGCAGGTTGAGGGATTTATGAATACTATTTACTATCCGAAGCTTTTTACACGTTGTGGACAAATTACGAGGATTGGGTGAGGAATACATGCCGCATCATCATGAGATGAACGAAGTAGAAAAAACAGCAAGACGCCGTTTACAAGAACGTGGCGTAACCATTCAAGATATAGCAGACCTTGTCTACTTTTTACAGGAAAAATATCATCCTGGCTTAGACATGACAGAGTGCATCCACAATGTGGAGCGTGTCATCGCAAAACGTGAAGTTCAAAATGCGATATTAACGGGCGTCGAACTCGACGTACTCGCCGAGCAAAAAAAACTGACTGAGCCGCTTCAATCAATACTTGAAACGGACGAGAGCCTGTATGGCGTTGATGAAATTTTATCCTTTGCTATCGTCAATATTTATGGTTCGATCGGCTTTACGAATTACGGATATATCGATAAAGAAAAACCAGGAATTCTGGGGAAACTCAACGATAAATCCACGGGCGAATGCCACACCTTTTTAGATGACATTGTCGGCGCTATTGCTGCTGCCGCATCAAGCAGGCTGGCACATAGTGCAAGAAATGCGAAATAAAGAAAAAGAGGACGCGCGCGTAACGCTTGTCCTCTTTTTCTATGATAATCGCTCAATCCACTCGGATAATGAATCAATGACATAGGTTGGCTGCTTTTCATACTTCTGAAGCAGCTCTTTTGTTGTCACACCTGTATGGACGAGTAATGTGTCCATTCCTGCATTCATTCCTGCCATAATATCCGTATCATAGTTATCACCCACCATGAGCGTCTCAGACACATCTGTCCCAAGTACACGCATCGCTTGTTCCATAATAATGGATTCCGGCTTTCCGATAAATGTCGGCTGAACCGTTGTTGTCACGGTCAGTACAGATGTTAATGAGCCGTTCCCTGGCAAAAGCCCTCTCTCTGTTGGAATGGCAATATCCCCATTTGTTGAGACAAATTGTGCGCCTTGACGGATGGCAATCGCACCTACTGCTAATTTTTCATATGTAATGCCACGATCAATTCCAACAACAACGAAATCAGCGTCTTCCTGACCAAACGTCAGCCCTTTTTCTTCAATGGCCTGCTTGATTCCTTCTTCACCGATCACATAAACGGACGCATCTTTCTTTTGCTCAGCGATATAATTAGCCGTCGCCATACTTGTTGTAAAAACTTGTTCTTCTGTTGCTGGGATATCAAATGAAACGAGTTTTTCCGCTACCTGCTTTGGCGTGCGTGAAGAGTTATTCGTGACAAACAAGTAAGGGATGTTCAATTCATTTAACTTTTGAACAAATTGACCTGCTTCCTCGATCTTTTCTGTTCCTTTATACATGGTCCCGTCTAAATCAATTAAATAGCCTTTGTATTTCATGATGCTCACAACTCCAATGGTTTATTTAAACGCTGATACTGGGCCAAGCTCCTGTTCCAAGTAGGTACGGATGCGGCTTGGAAAGACCTCTAGCGCCTGCTCTACTTCGCTGATCACCTGCAATAAGTCATGATGAACCACTTCCTGATATTGCTGCACAAGTGTTTTGCGGGATGAGACAAGCTTTTTCAGCTGACTTCCTTCTTCTTCTGGTACAACCTTTTCATCAACAAGTATATCCATGATGTCATCATAGCTTCCTGGGTCACGCATAATAAAGCCATCAATCATGTCATTTCCGGTATCAAGAATACATTCGACGAGCAAATGAACAATTCGTTCCAGCGCTTTTTTCTCTAGAGGACTTGTCCATGTTTGATGACTCTGCATCAACTCATATTGCTCCTCGAAAAAACGTAAAGTCTCTTCAATCTTTTTTCTGTCTACGAAATACATTATGACGCTCCCCTTTGCGTTATTTTCTAATTCGCTTTAAGACAAAATAGGCACAGCCAAAATTACAGTATTCATAAATGTATTCATCGAGTGTGCTGATTTTAGTATCAAATGTGGCCTTTTGGTTTTGGTCATCAAAGAACCCTTTCAGCCTGAGCTGATTATAGCCCCAGTCCCCCACAATATAATCATACTTATTTAAAATATCTGAGTACCTTGCTTTAAACGCTTCTTCATTAAAGCCGTCTTTGATATCTCTTACAAGATCAAAGGTAGCATTCTGAACGACGATCATCTTCTCACCTCTTTTTAAACGATCCATCTTTAATGATAATTCATTGGAAGAACTCCATCAATTGCTAAAGCATGTTTTTTCTGATTTAGCCGAAGCTAAAGGAAAAAGGAGGTCACATTTATGAAGAAACAACTGACAGCCGCGATTCTCCTCAGCATGCTTTTAGGCGGGTGCGGCTTTCAATCAGGTATGAACCGGCAAGTGGATGAAGATTCTTCAAGTAAAACCATCCGTCTGTCGGATCGTCATGAAGGAAATAATTCCAACATGCCAGAAGCAGATACAAACAGAGCAGGATATGTTCGTTATCAGCGCCAGCAAGTAACGGATCAGAAAGAAAGAACCCCTGCTTTAAATCGTGAGCATCTTGCCCACGTGATTACAAGTCTAACGGTGCAGCTGCCAAACATCAAAGATGCAGCCACACTTGTGACAGATGAGGATGCACTCATCGTGTATCGAACAGGAAACAAAAACCGTGATGAATCTGCCGATCAAGTAAAGAAAACGGCGGTTTCTGTTCTCCCTCGTTATTATCATGTATACGTCTCTGATAATCCAGAGCACTTTCAATCCATTGCCAATTTTTCACGTCTTCAAACCAATTCACGTGATTTTGACCAAATTTTAACCAAAACGATTCAGCAAATGAAGTATTCCCCTCAAGGCGGGAACATATCGAATCAAGAAGATGCAAATGGGATGACGAATTCCGACCGTACGATGAGAAGAAACGCCCCTTACGGCCAAAATTAATACGAGAAAAAACGCCAGAGAGCTCTGGCGTTTTCTTTGTTACGCTTGCGCCTGACGCTTTTTAGACGCTTCGTTTACTTGTTCATCTGCATGGTAGGAAGAGCGCACAAGCGGCCCAGCTTCACAGTGGCTAAAGCCTTTTGACATCGCAATTTCCTTCAGCTCTGCAAACTCATCCGGATGGTAGTATTTTTGAACTTTCAAATGCTTTTTCGAAGGCTGTAAGTACTGACCAATTGCCATAATATCCACATTATTGGCAAGAAGATCATCCATGACTTCAATGATTTCTTCCTTCGTTTCACCAAGTCCAATCATAATGCTTGATTTTGTTGGAATATCGGGCTGCATTTCTTTTGCACGACGCAAGAATTCTAATGAACGATCATATGTAGCACGCGCACGAACTCTTGGCGTTAATCTGCGAACTGTTTCAATGTTGTGATTTAAAATGTCAGGACGAGTGTCCATTAACGTCTTCAAGTTATCATAATTACCGCCCATGTCTGAAGGGAGAACTTCAATGGTCGTGAATGGGCTTTTTCTTCTTATCGCACGAACGGTTTCAGCGAACACACCTGCGCCGCCATCCTTTTGATCATCCCTTGCAACCGCTGTTATAACAGCGTGCTTTAAGTTCATTAAGGCTACTGAATCTGCCACGCGTTCTGGCTCTTGCAGATCAAGCTCAGTTGGAAGTCCAGTTTTCACCGCACAGAAACGGCATGCGCGCGTACAAACAGATCCAAGGATCATAAATGTAGCGGTTCTTCTCACTGCCCAGCATTCGTGAATATTCGGACATTTTGCTTCCTCACAAACAGTATGCAGGTTGTTTTCCCGCATCATTTTCTTTAAACCGGTATAGTTTTCATTCGTATTCAGCTTAATTTTAAGCCAGTCCGGTTTTCTTACGTGCTCTTCCTTCTTTGCCAATTCCATCATCTCCATATGAATTCGTTAAAGGTGCATCTACAAAAATCTTCCTGCTATATACGATGGATGCAGCTAAGAAGCTGCAAAAAATTGAATCTTCGGCCTAAAGCCTTTTCTTTAGACACTTTAACATAGTACAGATTGAACAACAAGGGAATGAGCTGCAAAAATACCCAAAAGCCTCCTAAAAAAACAGAAGAAAATTACTAACATTTTCTTCTTATGAAATAGAGTGATCTAACCACACTAAACGGTAGAAGACGATGCTCGATGAAAGGAGATGGACGTTTGTGAAAGTGGTTTTAGCCATCATGATTGCTCTTTCAATGCTCCCTTTACCTGTTCATGCAAAAGGGACGGACAAGCAGCCAGATGAATTGATGCAAAGAATGGCCCTATATGAAAAAGTCTCCATCACAACACAGGTTCCATGGTATGTACTTGCTGCAGTTGATCAGTATGAACACAATATTCGAAAAAGCAGAAGAGATTTACCGAAACAAAAAGGCGTCATTGGCATCTACATTCCCCGGGAAATGTGGATTGGACCAGAAAACCCGAATAAACAGGATACCTCTCCTTTAAGCATTAAAGTGTTTGACGGAATTGGTCTTGATGGGAATGGGGATGGCAAAGCAAGCAGCGATGACGATGAGGATGTATTGTTCACGTTTGCTCAATACTTGCTTCACTACGGCAGCAGCATTGATCAATTAAAAATTGGCTTATGGGACTATTATGGACGTGATCAAACCGTTGGAATCATTTCATCTTTTATGAAGCTATATAAGCACTACGGCCATCTTGATCTTGGAAAGCATGCTTTTCCTCTTCCGGTTGGAGCTGACTACAGCTACCGAAGTACATGGGGAGATGCGAGAGGGTTTGGAGGAAGGAGAATTCATGAGGGAACCGATTTATTTGCCCATTATGGACTTCCCGTTCGTGCGACATCGTATGGCGTAATTGAAATGAAAGGCTGGAACCGCTTCGGCGGCTGGCGGATAGGCATTCGAGATATTCATAATCATTATCATTACTTCGCTCACTTAAATGGTTTTGCGAAAGGACTCAAGACAGGTCAAATTGTTGAACCCGGTCAGGTGATTGGGTCTGTCGGAAGCTCCGGCTACGGCCCTCCAGGCACCGCAGGAAAGTTTCCGCCGCATCTTCACTATGGCATGTACAAAGACAACGGCAGAACCGAATGGTCATTTGATCCATATCCTCATTTGAGGGCGTGGGAAAGAGCTGAACGGAAACGAAAGTAAATAACAGCCCAATCATTGTTGGGCTGTTATTCCTTTTTCTCCTTTTTCTCTGGGAGAACAATTGATGGAGCACCTGAGTTTGTTCCGCTGCCATTATAATAATCTGGAACGTCTCCTTGAACGGCTTGTATGGAGACAGGAACAGAGTTTTTAACTACGATTGTTTCAGAAGCAAATGGGATAATGACTCTTACCTTGACCTCGATCAGAACACTAATATCAATCAAGGCATTGTTGATGCCATAAGGCTTAATGTTTTTTTCAACGTCCGTATGCGGATCACCAATCACACTAAAACGTACAGGCACTTTGGGTCCGAGGTTGGCGATGAGTGCATTTCCGGATGCTTGCCCAAGCGGAATGTTATATATAATGCCGTCATGTCCATCTGTTTGATCCTTTAATGCTTCTTTTGCCTCTTTTTGAAAGTTCCCCTTTTCAATGTCCTCTAAATTTTTTTGAAGATGACGCGAGAGGTCAGCCATTGCTTTCGATGTTGCTTGCGCATTAAAATCGATGGTCGTCACTTTTCCGTTCTCACTTGTATTCATGACCACCATATCCTTCATATTCTCCTGATCATCTGCAAAGTCTTGCACTGAATATTGTATGAGGTGATTGGCGATGCGCTCTGTTTCTAGTTCAGCAATGTGAATAAGGGTTGGTTTAATGGAGCGGTTAATAAAAAATAGACTTATGACGGTCGAGAGCACAAAGAATAAAATCGCAAGCAGCATGACGTAACGAAATGGCAAAGGGCCCTTCTTGTAGGGGCGATAACGGCGGTTCATTCTCAATAAAAAATCCCCCCTTCTCCATTACATGTGTATGCAGACAGGCGGGGGGATAGGAATCATCTCTCTATTTTATTTCACCATTTTTAATAATGCATCTCTTCCAATTGTTCCAGCTGAGATGCCCAGCGCTTCTGCGGCGTATGTCACAGATTCTAAAGGAGCATCAAGCAATTGCTCAATGGTTCTTACACCAACTGCTCTTCCTGCAATAATTCCTCTATCTGCAAGCTTTTCATTCAAGAGCCCGACATCCAGTGCACCGCACATGATATATCCATGTTCATTTGTTACTGCCATGAAATTTGTCTTCGGCAGCTTGACGGTGACCGCTGTAAAGGAATGGCCATCAATTGTAATAGGTGTTAAATTCACCAAATCCCTTCACTCCTCTCACCACAATCTATGTGAAAAGAGGGCGCGAGTTGTTAGGCTGAAGCGGATTTCATGTTGCTTCCTTCAAGCGCCATGTCAGAACATCACGTAAAAATTCAGGCATAAAATATTCAATGTGTTCGTGATCACGGATATGAGGAAAAAGAGAGCCTAATGTATACATATCGACTGTGCCAACAGTATAGGAGGCGTCTTTTTTGATCAATTGACCATGTACAAAGACATCCTTCACCCGTTTGGCCTCGCCTTCTTCTAATGTATAGCTGAGGCCGCTATATAGCATTTTCCCCATCAGCTCACCTCTAAAGCCGAAGCCCTTGATGCGCAGCTGTTCCATTTTTTCTTCACAGCCCCGCTGAACCGTTTCGATGAGCTGTTGACCGGTAAGCGTCACCCGAATGGGATTAATGGGATGCGGACATATCCGGTGGATTTCTTCTCTTGTAACAATCCCTGCCTCTAATGAATCAAGCACCATACCTGCATTCATCATCCCAATATCTGCTCCGCACCAATCTTTAATGGCATCTGTTAAGAGCTGCGGAAGCGGAGAATCGTCGAACCACTTCGTTTCTAGCTTCGACTCAATCGTTGTCACTTTTTCCTGCATGAGTGCTTTCGCTCTTCTTTCTGCCTGCTGCAAGGTGGTGATGGCTTCATCTGATTCACTAATGAGCTGATCCACTGACTGTACTGTCGCTTTTTTCTCTATCAGCTCTTTGCGCGCTGTATCGATCGTCAGCTCAACGCATCCAATATAATGCCCATACTTTTCAGCGCATGCAAGCAGCACACCATTGTCCATTTCACCTTGTTCTAACAGATGATGCGTGTGTGAGCCTAGGATGATGTCGATTTCAGGGAAGTCTCGGGCAACCTCCCGATCATGGATGATACCGAGATGGGATAAGAGCACAATGACATCTGCCTGTCCCTTCACTTCACGCAGCATGTCCCGTATGCTGTCAAACGGATCAGTAATGTTCCAGCCCAGCTTTTCATATACAGGTGTATACGCAATAGTCACGCCTAAGAGACAGAGCTTCAGTCCGCTTTCCATTGTGATCATATGATAGGGCTTTGCCCATGATGGCCTTTTGCCTTTCTCAAATAAATTAGACAGGACCACTGGAAATTGTGCATTCTCATACAAGTGATCCAGCTGATCATGAGGCAGCGTAATGCCTTCATTATTCCCGATCGTGACTCCATCATAGCCAAGCTGATTGAGGAGCTTGACATTTACCTTTCCATAATCCGCTTCGGATACGAGGTTCACTCGATCCATATGGTCGCCAATATCAAACAAGAGCATCTGATCGTGAACTTGACGCTTTTCTTCAATATAAGCTGCAATTTTTGGCCAGTTCTCAAAGTGGCTGTGCAAGTCGTTTGTATGATATAACCATAGCTTCTGCAGCATGTTGATCTCTCCCTCAAGTTGTCACTGACCGTCTCATTCAGGTTGAAAGCTTCAGTCAGCTCTCGGTTAACTAAATAAATCTAACTGCTTCGGAGACAGGTTTGAATAGGTGATATCCAGCAAATCAATCATCTGCTGGCCATTTGCCGCTGCATCTCCGCCGGAGTTATTATTAAACACGACATAGACATCTTTCGATTGCTGATGCAGAATGTCGAGATTCTTTTTCCACTCTTTTAATTCAGCTTCATTATATAAATATAAGTATCTCACTTCACGCCAATTCTCATGGTCTGCCGGGTGAAGCCAGCCCTGTTTATTCCTGCCGTGAAATCGGACCAGTGTTTTATCACGGTGTGTAGCTTGTATGACTGGCGGAATGGAGCCTTCTCCGACTTGCGGTTCATCACAGACAGAATGAATCCATCCTTCCTTTTCCATAAAGGACAAAGTCTGCTCATAAAATTCATCTGAAAACCATGTACGGTTTCGGAATTCGAGAGCACAAGGAATGTCCCCCATCTTCTCCTTACACCATCTTAAATAGTGGACGTGCTCTTTTTTGCAATCAAACCAAGGTGGAAATTGAAAGAGCACCATGGCCAGTTTCCCTTCACGAATGAGTGGAGTCAGCGAAAGAATAAATGCATCAAACATGTCCTCCTTTGAAGCAAACGGAATCTCGCCCCTTTGATGTCCAGTCATTCCTTGGTATGCTTTCACAACAAATTGAAAGTCATCTGGCGTATCCTTTATCCACTTTTCATGATTACGCTCAGGCTGAACCGCATAAAAGCTGGCATCCAGTTCCACAATCGGAAACGTTGACGCGTAGTGAAACAGCTTTTGCGCGCTGCCAATTCTTGGCGGATAAAGACTGTCATGATCTCCCCAGCCAGTTAATCCGATATAAATCATGTTCCTCACCTCTTGCCACTCTCATGTATAGACGGCTTCCTCATTCGAAGCCTTTGTTTCTTGTGATACCCATATTTTCTGAAAGAAATTCTTCTGTCTACAACATATCATATTTGCTCGTAATTCTGAATGAAGATGACTGGCGGCACGTGATTTTGTCCTGACACTCTGTTTGTTTGTTATATGAATTGACAACTTTCTATCTAAAATGATTTTAGCTGATAACATAAAATGCATATCAGAGATGTTGTCAGTGATTGTCCATTTTTTTATTCATCTTCACCAATAAAGGAGACCCAGTGGATATGAGCATAGACGATAACCAGTTTGAAATTTTACAAAAAATGGCCAAAAAGATTCACAAGCCCATCTATTTGTTTAACCAGCATGGACGTATTCTCTATACCTCGCACCCCATGATCACAAGCTCAGAATGGATGCACATTCTCCCCTTTTTTCAAAGCAGGACAACTCATTCTTTTTCAATGATACATGCAAAACAAACCTTTTCCATCTTTCCAATTGATCTAAACGAACAAACATGTGATTATCTGGTCATCCTTTCTTTCATTCACCCGCAGAATAAAACTTTGCATGGGATCATTGCAAAAGCAGTAAACGAAATGTCGATTGCACGTATGAGACAATATGCCGCCCTGCAAACGGCCAAGCGTGCTAGAAATGAGGGCTTTCGCAAATGGATAGAGAGGGCATCGTCTTCCCAGCAAGATTCCTTACATTTCGCTCAGGCGTTTGGATTAAACGCCGAATGCCGCTATCTATGTATGATCTGTCAGCTTGACGAGCGCAGTGATACCACATGTTTTATGAAGCAGCAAATGGTTTTGGATCAAGTGGTTGATCTGCTCGAAAGTGCACTTCCAAGCTGCCCATTTCCTGCCTTTCTGTTTTTAAAAGGTGATATGGGTGTTGTATTGATGGAGGAGACTGGCAGTTGGCCGGAGGTTAGCGACAGGCTCAGCTCTTTTTTAAAACAGTTGCAGATGCTTGTTAAACTGCAAGTGAATCATACTATTTCTTTTGGGGTGAGCTTGACGGGCTGCCTCATTTCCCATCTGTCTGAAGGCTACAATGAAGCATTAGAGGCTCTTCAAACCGGACATCTCTCATTGCGGACTGAATATATTCAATTTTATCAAGCCAAGGATGTGCCAGATTTACTAAGGCTCATTCCAAGAAAGGATATGATCACGTTTCACCAGCTGCACCTTCACCCGTTATCTGAACCATCACAAGTCGATCAAAGCCTTCTTCACACCTTATCAGTCTATTTAGAAACCCATTGCCACATTTCAGAAACAGCCAAACGATTGTCCATTCATCGCAACACGGTCATTTATCGCCTCGAGAAGTGTGAAGAATTGCTTCGAATCAGCTTAAAAGATTCTGACGCAACATTGCGGCTGCGCTTAGCCTTCCGTATTCAAATGTTTCTCTCATCCCATCCTGATTGAATTTTTTCTTCTGAAACCTCATATAGTTTGGAGGAGAAAAATGAGACTCAAGGAGGGATGATAAATGGATGATGAGCTCCGTCACATCCCGCAGCCCATTCGAAAGGATGGCGCGGGTGCCACCGACTTAGGCCCACGCGATGTCCTTCGAGATATAGAGAACCCAGATATGCTCGTTCCCCCTAAAACCGATGCCGGAACAATCCCCAATTTAAAATTTTCATTTTCTGATACACACATGCATTTGAATCACGGCGGCTGGTCGAGGGAAATTACAAAGCGGGAGCTGCCTGTTTCAACAACGATTGCAGGTGTCAACATGCGGCTCACACGTGGAGGTGTTCGGGAACTTCATTGGCATAAGCAGGCTGAATGGGCGTATATGATTTTAGGCAAAGCCCGCATCACATCTGTAGATGCAGAAGGGCGAAATATGATCGCTGATCTAGAAGAAGGCGATTTGTGGTATTTTCCACCTGGTATCCCGCACTCCATTCAAGGACTTGAGGATGGTTGTGAGTTCCTTCTTGTATTTGATGATGGCGATTTTTCTGAATTTGATACATTCACGATCACAGACTGGTTTGCCCATACACCGAAAGAGATTCTCTCCGCCAATTTTGGTGTTTCTAAGAAATTGTTTGACCATATTCCGAATAAGCAGCGCTATATGTTTCAAGGCTCACCGCCGTCATCCTTAGAAAGCCAAATGGTATCTGATCCATACGGGAGCATTAAGCCGCCATTTACGCACCAGCTCCTTCGTCAAAACCCGATAACGACCTCTGGCGGAACCGTCCGAATTGTCGATTCACGGAATTTCCCGATTTCAAAAACGATTGCGGCTGCACTTGTTGAAGTAAAACCTGGTGGCATGAGAGAAATGCACTGGCACCCTAATAATGATGAGTGGCAATACTATTTAACAGGTACAGCTAAAATGACGGTCTTTGGAGCAGGAGGTACTGCCCGCACCTTTAATTACAGAGCAGGTGATGTTGGATATGTTCCTTTTGGCCATGGGGCATTACATCCAAAATATCGGCCAAACGAGCCTTTGGTTTTTAGAGATTTTTAAAAGTGACCGGTTTGCAGATATTTCGTTGAATCAGTGGATGGCCTTAACCCCGCCTCAATTAGTGAAAGAGCATTTACACGTAGATGAAGCGATGATTCGTGCGCTTCATAAAGAAAAATCACCTGTCGTGAAATATGAGAGATGATGCCCATCATAAAAAAACCGATCAATTCGTCCTGATCGGTTTTTTTATCAGCAAATTTTAAGAAGCTGCCGAAGCATGCTGCACTTTTTTCCCCCACACGATGGATGCAGCGAAGCTTACGCAAAGCACTAGTGTTCCAAACATAAAAGGAAACTCAATATTCACATCAAATAATATACCCGCAAGACTCGGTCCAACGATATTGGCAAGGCTCATAAAGGATGTATTGAGACCGCCTGCTACCCCTTGCTGATTGCCTGCCATCTTGGACAGCAATGTATTGAGGGCTGGTCGGACAAATGACGTAGCCGATAAAAATAAAATCGAACCCGTAAAAATCAACCAAAAGGACGGCGCATAACGGCAGGCGATCAGCATGAAAGCCGCACCTAACAGCGCATAACGGACGACTCTCATCTCTCCAAATCGTTTCACGCAGGCATTCACTAACGCCCCTTGAACAAGCACCCCGGCAAGACCCGCAACCGTAATCACAAACGCAATATCCTTCGGTGAAAATCCGTGTTTTTGGTCTACATATAAGCCGAAAATCGATTCAAAATGAATGATTCCGAAATTGAGGACAAAGGCCAATATAAACAAAAAGCCGTACGATGTCTTTAGAGCCTTGATCATTTGTACAAAAGGATTGAAATGAATATCCTTGTTGAGCCGTGCCTCTTCCTGTTTTTCCTTTGTTAATGTTTCAGGTAAGAAGAGGATCGATAACAAAGTAGAAAGAGCAGCAAAGGAACCGGCAATAAGAAATGGAAATGCGATCCCGTACTCAACCAAATAGCCGCCTACGCCCGGCCCGATGACAAAACCTAGTGTCATCGCTGCACTGAATAGACCCATTCCTTTCCCTCGGTCCTTTTCACTTGTAATATCAGCGATGTATGCAAACATGGCCGGCATAAGCAAAGCCCCTGCAGCACCGCCTAAAAACCGAGACACAAATAGCATCCAAAGCTGATCAGCAAAAGCAAAAATAAACTGAGCAATCGTAAAGCCGGCAATCCCGGCAATGATCAATTTTCTTCGTCCAAATCGATCGGTCAGTGCCCCGGCAACCGGCGATAACGCAAATTGTGTAAAACCTGTTGCAGCAACAAGAAAACCGAGTGTTTTTCCTGTTGCACCAAAGGCTTCAATATAACTCGGCATAACAGGTACAATGAGGCCAAAACCAAGCATGGCAATAAAAATATTGAGCATCAAAATGTATAATCTGCCCATCTTCTTCATATAAAAACCTCTTTCTGCATATAAATGAAAATGATGACAAAAAATGATGAGAACCTCTCCAGTATAGCGATAACCTCATCTATAAGTCTAGTTTTTCAAAAATTAGCGTTCTTTTCCAAATAAAAAATACCCGCCACTGGCGAGTATGTTGGAGCTCGTTATTCAGCTTATTCATAGATAGAAAGAGCCGCCTGAAGTCCTGCTCCGCAATGGATAGACGCACCGCGTTTGATGAGAATCGCTTCCAGCCCTGCTAACACAAACAGCACATTTTCCTTTCGGCAGCTGTAGCCCATCGTCCCAATTCTCCATATACGGCCGGCAAGCGGTCCAAAGGAGCTTGCAATCTCAATCCCAAAATGATGTAGCAGATCGGCACGGACCGCTTCTCCGTCAATACCACTTGGAATGACAATACAGGTCACAACCGGCATTTTACAATCTGGATCACCAAACAATTCAAGCCCCATTGCTTCAAGACCTTTCATTAAGGCTTTCTCATGATATGAGTGCCTTTGAAAACGTTCAGACAGCCCTTCTTCCAGCACAAGACGAACCCCTTCTCGCAGTGCATAAAGCATCGTTGTCGCTTCTGTATGATGATTTAATCGTCTTGGGCTCCAATAATCCTGAAGCTGGCTTAAATCAAAATAATTGCTTTTGATTGGAGAAATGTCAATTTGTTTTTGTAATTCATCCTGTGTCGCAATGCCTTTTTCTACTTTCTTTCTCGATTCAATGACAGCTGCGACTCGGTCATTATACGTAATAGGTGACATACCTGATGGAACAGATAAACATTTCTGCGTGCCGCCAATCGCCGCATCTATTTTCCATTCGTCCACTTTTACCTCGACACCGCCAATGGTTGCCACAGCGTCTACAATAAACAGCGCATCAAGAGCCCGGCATGCTTGCCCGATTTGCTTGAGCGGCTGTAATCGTCCGGTGGATGTTTCACCATGAACCATGGCAACGATTTTAGGCTTGACCTGCTTTATTTCTTTGATGATGTCGTCAGGATCAAAAACCGTCCCCCATTCACATTCCATTGTATGTACCTCAGCACCATAGCGCTGTCCTATTTCAATGAGCAGGTGACCGAAGCGGCCAAAGACAGGCACAAGCATTGAATCTCCCGGCTCAATCACACTGGCGAGCACAGCTTCAAGCCCTGAACGGGACGTACCGTCAATTGGATAAGCCCATCTGTTTTCTGTTTGAAAAAGTGACCGCAATAAAGTCATTGTTTCATTCATAATGTGTGTAAATGCTGGATCAAATTGACCTAGAATTGGCGTGCTCATCACACGGAGCACTCTCGGATCTACTTCAACGGGTCCCGGTGTCATAATCGTTCTTGAAGGTGTTTGCAGTTCTTTCACGTGATCCATCCTCTCCCTTGCTGTCCATCCTTATAAGCCCACTTATACAGGAATGCGCCTAAAATAGCAATCTCTTTTCCTATGAACTTATTACATAAAATTTACGGGAAATCCATTTATTTCTTCATGGCAATATGATAGAAATAAAGAGAATACATTCCCTATCAAGGAGGAAATCGAATGAAAAGAACTTTATTTGGAACTGTGGCCGCCGGAATCATGATATTCGGCACATTCGCCGCCCCGCTGCCTCCAGCTGCAAATGCTCAAGGTTTCAATCTGAGTGAACCTAGTCAAACGATCACCTTTTCCCCGTTACAGCTTCAAAACGAAACATCTGCACAAGAAACGCAAACTGCCGCCACAAGTCAAATCGATTCCTATTACCAATCTGCTGCTGGCAAATCAGGACCCGCTCTTAAAAAGGCTTTACACGATATCATTGATGATCATACACAGCTATCCTACAGCCAGGTGTGGGATGCATTAAAGAAAACAGATGAAGACCCCAATAACCCAAACAATGTGCTGCTGCTTTATAGTGGTGCCTCCCGTTCAAAGCAAGCGAATGGCGGGAATGTGGGCCAGTGGAACAGAGAGCATG
Source organism: Bacillus sp. I-2 (assembly GCF_001974945.1). Lineage (NCBI taxonomy): Bacteria > Bacillati > Bacillota > Bacilli > Caryophanales > Bacillaceae > Bacillus > Bacillus sp. I-2. The sequence continues at coordinate 156,490 of NZ_LZRW01000022.1, forward strand.
TCTGGGCCAAGTCTCATGGCAATTTTGGGACAAGCCAAGGGCCTGGGACAGATCTCCACCACCTTCGTGCGACAGATGTGCAAACGAACAGCACACGCGGAAATTTAGATTTTGATACAGGCGGTAATGAATACAAAGGGGCGCCGGGCAATTTCTACGACAGCGACTCATTCGAACCTCACAGCCGGGTCAAAGGAGATGTTGCGAGAATGCTCTTTTATATGGCGGTTCGCTACGAGGGTGATGACCGCTTTCCAGATTTAGAATTAAACGACAAAGTGAATAATGGAAGCTCCCCTCTTCACGGCAAAATGTCTGTACTTCTCAAATGGCACAAGCAAGACCCAGTCGATCAAATCGAACGGAACCGCAATGAGATCATATATCAAACGTATCAGCACAACCGCAACCCTTTTATTGATCACCCTGAATGGGCAAGTGGGATTTGGGAATAAAAAAAGGGCACTGCTACGAGCAAGCAGTGCCTTTCTTTTTTTCAAGAGGACAAACAAGACAATAATCGAGACTCTCCGATTTTTTCTCAAGCTTATAATACATACAGCAGGTTTTCCGGTTGGATGTTTCAAGTAAACTGTCGTCTAGGTTTAGGCTGTGCTGAAATGGATTTTGCTGAGCTCCGAATACATCACCAGATGCCTGCTTCAGGTACAGATAATCCTCCCGCATGCGCTGCTTCACCGCAGGCTCTTCCGCTTCCCGCATCATGCTTCGATAAAGAGAGTTGATTCGAACCGCTACATTTTCCCATAAAATACGATAAGAGAGTTTTGATGTGCGGTTCAGCACGTCTAAAAGAGGCGTGACACACTCCGTAAACAGCGCACGTACGACCTTCTCTCTCCACTCATGCCGATCTCCTTCTAGTGGAACAAACGAACACGCCGCCTCATCCACTTCAATTTTCCGATCCTCTCTAAATGCACAAGCTGCTGGTGGAAACTGATAGACACCGTCATACAGCGTCATCAAGTATAAAGAGGAACTGACGGTTAAGTAGGCGTACCGTTTTGAAAACATAGAAGCTGCTACCGCAAGATTCGGTGCATGCATCGCTTCCTTTTCAGCTTCTAATAAACGCATGACGGCTGCTTCTGAAAAAAGCGCAGCAAGTGTGCGATCAGATGTCATTGGTCCATTTGTGATGTGTACCCCGAAATCAAGTAATTCCCTCTCAACCCACTCTGGCCTCATATCAAAACCCCCATCTTCTGTTTATCGATTGCGCTGTTGATATAACAAATAAATAAAGAACGGTGCACCAATGGCCGCCGTAAATACACCTGCTGGAACATCTAACGGTAGAAATGCGGTTCTAGCCACAAGATCAGCCAGCATCACGAGAATACTTCCAACTAGCGCAGATGCTGGAACAAGCGCTATGAATGAACGTCCAATGATCATCCGTGCAACATGCGGCGCCATGAGTCCAACAAATTCAATGCCGCCTGCAAATGCGACTGCAACACCAGCCAATGTCACACTCATCAGGAGAAAGAATAATCGTTTCGCCTGCACTTTTACCCCGAGACCTGTTGCAAGATCATCGCCAAGTTCTTTTACATTCATCGTTCTTGCTAACACCATGACAATCGGTAAAATGATCATCACCCAAGGAAGCATCGCAGTGACGTCTTTCATCGTAGAACCATATAAGCTCCCCGTCAGCCAGATGTAAGACTTGGTCGTTGTCATCGTATCACTAAGAACAAGCGTAAACGTCACACAAGCCTTCATAATGGCAGAAATCCCAATTCCCATTAGGACAAGTGTGATCGGCTTGACCCCTTTTTTCCATGAAAGCAAATAGATCAGACACGATACCGCAAAAGCACCTGCAATCGCCCATAAGGATTGATAAGCAATAGGCACAGTGCCCATCCAAAAGACGATGAACATAATCGCACCAAACGAAGCACCACTTGTAATTCCAATGATATCAGGTGATGCCAGCGGGTTACGGATCAACCCTTGCAAAATAAGCCCTGATACCGCAAGTGCGGATCCAACTAAGACAGCCAGCAGCGTTCGTGGAATCCTCAGCGTATTTAACACAAAGGAATTCCCCTCTCCCTGACCGATTAAATGAAGCAGCACATCGACCGGCTGAATGAACCGACTTCCCATACTGAGACTGAGAATAAATAAGCCAAAGGCAATGACTGTCAATAAAAGTAAAATCAAAAACGTCCGCTTTGAAAATTGAAATGAAATGCGCCCGCCTTTAGAACGCACTGTATATGTTTTAGCCACCTGTCTTCAACCCCTTGCGCACGAGATAAACAAATAGAGGCGCTCCTGCTACCGCCGTCATGACACCAATCGGCACTTCTTGCGGCATGATCAGAAAACGAGCCGCCAGATCCGCGGCAAGTAAAAGCGACGCCCCCACAACGGCACAATACGGCAGTACCCAGCGGTGGTCAGGCCCGACGAGCTTTTTCACAATATGCGGCACAAGAAAACCAACAAAACCAATTGAACCAGCAACAGCGACGGAACCACCTGCTAAAAAGACAACGAGTACACCCATCGTGATTTTCAGCAGCAGTGTACGCTGGCCAAGTCCTTTGGCAATATCATCTCCCGACAAAAGAACATTAATAGAACGTCCAAGAAGCAACGCCACTACAGTCGCACCTAAAATATAAGGCAAAACAGGGATTAACATATCAATGCTTCTTCCAGACACTGAACCAGCCATCCAGAACAAAATGCTTTGAATCGACTGTTCATTCACGATTAAAAGACCTTGTGTAAAAGACGCAAACAGTGCAGATATTGCCGCACCTGCAAGGACTATTTTAACCGGCGTCAATCCATCTCTTCCAATGGAGCCCAATAGAAAAACGAGCATCCCTGCAATCGCTGCGCCTAGAAAGGCTGTCCACATATAGCTTGTTAACGACTCTGTTGAAAAGAAAACAATCGAAATCACGATAAAAAATAGTCCACCTGCATTAATTCCTAATAAATCGGGCGCCGCAAGCGGATTTCTTGTCAATGCCTGCATGAGTGCACCTGAAATCGCCAGGCTTGAGCCAACGACCGTTGCGATTAATGCTCTTGATAATCTGGATGTCATGACAATGACACTGTTTGGATCCGATTCATCAAATTGAAGAAAAGCATGGATGGTGGCTTTGAGGGAAATTGAGGTTTGCCCAAGGGAAATACTGAGCATAAAAAAGACCAACATCAACACAATGAATCCAGCAAAAAGCAGTGCCTTGCTTGAATCCTTTTTTAATAAACTTCTCATCTGATTCCCGCTTTCAATCTGTTATGGAAAAAAGGAGAAAATGGTATATTCACATTTTCTCCTCTGTTATGTCTTATTTATCAATTCCTAGACGATCGTAAATATCATCAAGCATCATGTTTGCAGCGATAATACCGCCGCCCATGTTCCAAGTGATTTCATCTACTTTATGCACTTGTTTCGCTTTCACTGCGTCAAGCTGCTTCCATAAAGGATGACTTGTCCACTCTTTATATGCTTTTTCAACCGCTTTATCCTTTTCATCCATAAAGTAATAGATCACATCCGCATCCATTTGCGGAATGCTCTCTTTGTCTGTAAGTGTAATGATGTCTTGCTTTTTATCTTTGACATTCTTAGGTCCTTCAAAGCCTAGCTCTGTTAAAATGGACCCTGCGAAACCAGTTTGATAGATTCTAGCATGATCTGCACGGAAGTTCACCACAGACACACTCATTGGCCAGTTCTTGATGTCTTTTTTCGCTTTTTCTTTAAAATCAGCGACGCGGTCATCCCACTTCGTCAGCAATTCTTTTGATTTGTCTTGCTTGTTTAATGCTTCACCCATTAATTTCACTGTGTCTTTAAAGGTGAACACAGTTTCAGTTGCAACAGTTGGAGCGATTTCTTTCAGCTGATCAAAAATTTGCTCGTGGCGGATTTTTGATGCAATGATCAAATCAGGCTTGAGCTTTTCAATTTCCTCTAAGTTTGGCTGTGTTTCCTGCCCAACAATTTTAACATCCTTTAAGTCATCTCTTAAATATTTATACGTAGGTGCTTCAAGCCATGATTCAACAACACCCACTGGTTTAATGCCCATAGCGACTGCTGCATCCGTTGCTCCTTGGTACAGTGTCACCACACGTTTAGGCGATCCTTTAATTTCAGTTGAACCGATAGCGCTTTCAACGGTTCTTGTTTTCTCTTTACTATCTGACTTGCCGTTACTGCTATTACTGCCGCAAGCTGCAAGTAAAACGATGGAGAGCACAACTAATAGCGACCAAAAAGATTTCTTGAACATGTACCTCACCTATCCATTCTATATGTAGTCATATCGTTTGATAACGATTCTCATTATCACACTATGATTTTATCATAGAAAAGGATGGTGTCAATGTAAAATATAAAAATAACAACTGATCATCGCCTCATCACATCATGACATATTATAGGAAAACACAATTCTTTCATCTTTTTTACCGTCTTCTATTTCTTTCTGCGATGGAGTGAAATGATTTTTTAAAGGAAGCTTTGAACTCTATGCTTATGTTGGCTAAAGTATCAGCAATAAATTAAAAAAACACCGACAAGAAATGCTGGGATGTATTTCACAGCACCTCTTTTTATCGGTGTTTCTTTAATGAGTGATACTATCTTTGTTGAAAAAGTTTCGATTCTCCTGTACGTTTCATATGCTTTTTCAGGAGTATAGTCTTTTCCTATAAGAACTTCCTATTGGGAAAAATTCTTGAAGAATGTGTGTATAGTGTAATCCTCCTTTTAATATCCTCCAGTCCTTCAAATTCAGTGCACTGCATCCACTCATTCTCATCTAACATCTTGTCAAAAATAACTAAATTCTATTTCAATGACCATGACCTTCTTCCGAAGCTATGGCGTCTTTTTTGGTTACATGGACAGTCCCAAATGGATGATTAGGAGGTGCATATATCGAATAAAGTTTTAACGGAATATTCCCTCTATTAGTTACGTTATGCCATGTTCCAGCTGGTATAAATATGGCATAATCATCATGCACATTTCTATAGAAATTTAAATTATATTTACTTTTTCCCATTTGGACAATCCCATGTCCTTGTTCAATTCTTAAGAATTGATCAAGGTCAGGATGCATTTCCAACCCTATATCTTCACCAACGCCAATACTCATTAAAGTGGTTTGCAAATGTGTTCCTGTCCATAAGGCAGTGCGATAAGTATGATTTTGCTTTGTTGCTTCATTGATATTGATGACAAATGGTTGTGTGCCATAATCTTTTAACCGTCTTTTTCCATCAACGTTAAAGTTTTCAAGCCTTCTTTCATGAGGGAAATTCCAGTAACCAGGATGCACACTATGATGATGCCTCGGGGCACTTACATAATAAGGATATTCATATGGATAAAAATAAGGATTATAGTACATTTTCAATCAATCCCTTCACCTTGATATAAAACCATCCTATGCAATGGGTAAGGAATTGTACTCTGGTTACATGAAAATCAAGATGATAAAAAGAGAGACAACCACTTCACTTATAGCGAATAAGTGCAACAAGAACAAAAAACTTGCACAGCGACATAACCTACAATGAATAAGATTTGTTGATGGTTGAAAAGGGAATAAACATGCATTTCCTCAATATGCACCAAATTATGTTGATTTTTATCGTGTGCCAGTTGATTTATTAATGCTATTCAAAAAGCCATAAAACTAGGCAGAAGCTATTGAATGGAAAACGAAAACCTCATTAATCAAGCGTTTTGAATATCCCTCTTCCCTCACTTCACTTCTTCATGCTCCTGAACCGCATGTCGCTTACTGGCGATAAAGAGTGCAACGGTCATGGCTAAAATGGTCAGCGCCCACCAGAACGTCGATACTGCCTCCTTATGATCGATGATAATCAAACGGATGACGGCTGTGATGCCAATATAAATAAAATAGCGAAGCGGAAAATGAAAATTTGATTTAAAGTACTTAATAATTAAGGCAATAAACTCAAAGTACATAAAGAAGATCAGCAGCTCACCAAGCATTTCATAATAACTGTCTTCTTTGCTGAGCAAATTCTTGTAGACGAATTGGACAATATACCAAGTTTCACTAATTAAGAGGACGCTTAAAGCAATAGCAAGAAAGAATAAACAAATATTCAGAAGGCCTTGCAAGAGATCCGGTACCTTTTGGAAGTTGTTGAATCGTTTCATTAGATTGTCTCTCCATTCCATGTTATTCATTTGCCACCTATATTTTGATGTGCCAGAAACGCAGCACGATGTAGTAAACGCCGTTCTTTTCCATCCTTTCAAACTGCCCGTGCATGCGGGACATCATTCGTTTTATGCTTCGTTCACCAAGTCCAGTGCTTTCCTGTGTGTCATTTGTCTCGTTTATCGCATTGCTGACATGGATCTCAAAGATTTCTTGGTCGGATAGAAACGTGAGATTGATATCTTTTTTCGGGTCAGCGTATTTCAGTATGTTCGACATCAGATTATCAAACACTCGGCCAAGCTCCTCGACATTCACATTGATATAACTGTCTGGCAGCTCTCCTAAAAGATGAACCTTAAATGTCTCTTGATGCAAGATCGCCACCTGATCTGATAAGAGATCGTAAATGACCTCTTTGACTGCAACTGTCTCAAGCTCAGGTTCATGTTCTTTATCAAGTAGAAAATAGGCGAACAGATTATCAGATAGATTTTTCAATTGCAGTGCTTTTTCATAAGCACTCGCTATATATTGGTCTTTACGGGTATCCGCTCCAGCCTCCTCTTTTTTCGCAAACTCCAGATTCATCATCAGCGACGTCAGCGGTGTCCTCATATCATGGGACATTTCGGTGACCAAGCTGCGGCTCTCTTCTTGCAACTCGTCGATGGCTTGAAGCTTGTCCAAAAAAGCTTTACGAAGGTCCTCAATACTTTTGGCAATCATCGCTAATTCGTCATGCCCTTTCACCGTCATCTCATAGTCCAGCTCGCCGCCTTCAAGAATATGAATGTCTTGGTGAATCGTTTGCAGGTAGCGTAAACTTTTGCGAATACCGAGAAGAACAATGAGGAGAAAAATAAGCGTTGCTCCGAGCAGCTCGAGTGTAAAGGCAAGATCGTGGTAGCGAGATGAATAGAACCCGTCCACCATGACGCGGCCTTTACCGTCGCTAAACTGAACCGGATACGAATGTTGCTCAGCGTACTGGGTCATCCTTTCTTTTCCGTACGCCGATTCATCGGCAGCGGAATAAATAGAGTCATATTGCAGCACTTGATCCTTGAAGATGGTCAAATTAATGTAATTCTCTTTTTTCACCCACTCACCAAACGCTTTTCGATCCGTTGAAGACAGCTTATTCTCAGACACGTAGCGGCTGAATTTTTGAATGTACTTGGCTGACTCCTGATCGTAATACTCATCCGAACTCAAATATCCATCGATCAAATCATTGGTGATCTTTTGCAGCGTCAAAAAGACAATACCACTCACAATTGCAGCCGCCAAAATCAGCAGTGCAAGCTTTTTGGCCAGTGTATATTTACGATGTGGATGTGCCAAATCGATATCCTCTTCCCCATTCAGTTTTGATATATACAGGACGTGCAGGATCATCTTCAATTTTGGCACGCAGCTTTCGAATATGCACCATCACCGTATTGTTGGAACAATAGAAATAAGGCTGTCCCCACACGCTTTCATAAATATTTTGAGCTGAAAAGATTTTGTTTCGCCTGCTCATGAGCAGTTTTAACATCCGATATTCTAGATCAGACAGCTTAATTTGCTGGTTTTCTTTCCATACTTCATTAAATTCTTCACTTACCCTCAGTTTGCCACCAACAAGAAAGGTCTCTTCCTGTTCCTTCTTTTCCTGATAGACGGTATACCTGCGTAATTGCGCAATGACTCTAGCATGAAGTTCCTCTTGTGAAAAAGGTTTTGTCATATAATCATCCCCGCCGGCAAGTAAGCCTTCGGTTTTATCGAATGTACTTGATTTGGCTGTTAGAAATAGAATCGGGACATTAGAAGAGGCTCTTATCTGCTGGCACGTTTCAATGCCTGAGAGCCCCGGCATCATCACATCTAAAATCACCAAATCGAGCGAATCCTCCACAAGCTTCAATGCTTGCTCGCCATTCATCGCTCTTAGCACCTCATATCCTCCACGTGAAAGGGATTCCTGCAGAAGGTCACCAATATCCTGATCATCTTCTACGACTAATATTCGATGGGCCATGTCTCTCACCTCATGTAATGTGTTGCTCTTTCTTTTATGTCTTTACTATATATCATCTAGCTATGTGAAAAGATACAGCATAAACCTTAACAGTTTATGAATTTGACCATCTGCCATCAATTTGTCACATTTATTTTCAAAAAATTGGATCTTCATAAATTGTTAAGAATTGGGCCGTATATTGATTCATTGTAAGGATCAATGAATTGATCCGAATGACATTTATCATACAAGAAAAGGAGCATGGATATGAATGTAAACAAAGTAGCACACGGACAACCGATGAGTCTGCGGGAACGGGTTCATTTCTTGGACATCGTACGAGGGTTTGCCTTAATGGGGATTATTCTAGTCAATTACTTTTTGATCGTGGATTCGGCCAAGGGATTTGACATGCTGTCAAATGATGTTTTTCACAATGTGGTGAATTGGTTTGCCTCGGGGAAATTTATTACACTGTTTTCCTTTCTATTCGGGGTTGGTTTTATGATTTTTATGGACCGAGCTGCTCAGAAGGTGGACAGTCCGAACAAACTGTTTGCCCGCAGATTAACCATTCTCTTAGGATTTGGCCTTCTGCATTTGACCTTCGTTTGGATTGGTGACATTTTGGCCTATTATGCAGTCGCTGGCTTTTTATTGCTTTTCTTTTACAAACGCACAGCCAAAACCATCCTATACTGGCTCATCACACTCTTTGTGATTCAATTGCTCACACCTATTTTCACGATGCTGTTCAATACCGTCAGTTCAGGATCATCAGGCAAGCCGGACTTTGCTGATTTCGAGCTGACCAGCCACAACAGTCTGACTTATTTAGCATCTATTGGTGATCGGTGGACAGATATGGTCACAATGGCTTCCAGTTCATTTTCCACCGTCTATTCTATGTTCTTCATGTTTTTACTTGGTGTGTATTTTGTGAAAATGAAGTTTTTCAAAAACATGGAGGCGAAAAAAGCGATATGGAATCGCATTTGGGTCATTTTCACAATCGCATTTCTGATGACACAGAGCAGCACGATCATAGCAGCGGTTAATCCTTTTGAAAATACGCTCTGGACGAACATAGCCTCTGCCCTTGAGCAAAACGGCGGATTAACAGGCAGTATGTTCTATATGAGTACACTTGCGATGCTGTTTCTTCATGTCCCTCAGCTGCGAGGTGCTTTGATGGTCTTTACCAAAGTCGGACGCATGTCACTGACCTGCTATTTGCTTCACTCCATCATTGGCACAACGCTATTTCTGAAATACGGAGCCGGACTTGCCGATCATCTTCAGCCCGCTGGCACGTTTATGATTGGACTCGGGGTTTATGTCTTCCTCGTGCTCTTTAGTACATTATGGTTAAAGCGGTTTAAATATGGCCCGATGGAGTTTATCTGGCGTCAGCTGACATATGGGAAGGTTGATGATCAACCGAAAACAAATACAATGGATGTGGCGAAGTAACTGAAATAATAGTAGTTAAAAAGAGTGGGAAAAGGCGAACTTTAGTGGTTCGCCTTTTCTGTAGTATATTAATTTTTTTTGATTCAATACTTGTCAATCACTTCTCGTAATTGATTCAAATAACTTTCTTTCAATTCATCTGGGTATTCAATTTTCACATGTTTCCCAAATGACATCAAATAGTGAGTCATATACGATAATTCTTCTTGGTTGTATCCACCGACAATATAAGGGATTTGATCAATGATCTCCAATCTCATATTTGGGTAATGATGCTTTAAAAACTTTTCTTTTCCTTGTTCCGTTAATCGACATTTAAATGAGATATCATGATAAGTTTTTTCGTACTCGAGCTGCAGTTCTTTTAATTCATCCTTCGTAAATGTGTCTCTCATTTCTTCTTCAATCATCATGTCCTTCATAAAGTCACATCTATAGATGCCCCACTTTTTATCTTGAACATCATAGGCTTGAGAAAACCAAATGCCATTTCGATAAAACAACTCAAGAAATTGCAGCCTGATCCATTTATTTTCATATTGAGTGTACGTCATCTTCACGATTTGATCTTCCATAATCGCCTGTAAAATCAATTCCAAATGATTTTGTTCACTAACTGGTGCGACATTATAGTAATGAATCACATCCAAAGTCTCCGTAATCATTTGCTTTCTCTCTTCAGACATTGTGGCAAACAACTTTTGCCGAATTTGTGAGTAGGATTTTTTAAATGGTGTTGCTGACAGCAGGTCTAGCGCTTTAAGAGCGAAAAAAATAGCTTGGACTTCTTCTATATTGAAATAAATAGGAACCAATGGAGATTGATTCACCAGTCGATATCCTCCGTGTCTGCCAGGTTCAACATAAAAAGCTAAGCCCATTGACTCTAGCTCTTCTATATCTCTTAAAGCCGTCCTTTTAGAAATGCCAAATTCGGACTGTAAGTCCTTTAACTGAAAAGAGTGTTTATCGCTTAAAAAAATAAGTTCTTGGTTTAAACGTTCTGATTTTTTCATTTGTTTTCCCTCTTAAAAAGGTGCCTTCTTTTGTCACCTTTATCATTTATACTCAGCTTATCAAAAGAAAAGGAACATGTACATGCAAACATTAATCATTAACGCTCACCCAGATTTCACTCATCGAGAAAGTTATTCAAACAAACTGCAAACACTATTTTTAAAACAGTTTAAAGAAAGGTTTCCTCATGAGGAACCAACCATTTTACATTTATATGGAACTGAAATTCCTCGTATCGAAAAAGAACAGCTGCTAGGAATTTGGGATAAGCAAGCATCCAAACAAGCATTAACGGCTGCCGAAGAAAAAATCGCCGCTGCTTCATCTGCTTTATTGGCTCAATTCAAAGCACATCATCGAATTGTGATCGTGTCACCTGTTCATAATTTCAATGTAACTTCACGAATGAAAGATTATATAGATAATATCTTTATTGCGAGAGAAACGTTCAAATATACAGAAAATGGTTCTGTTGGTCTGATGACTGACGATTATCGTGTACTTTTACTTCAAGCAAGCGGCTCAATTTTCACAAATAACGATCGATATACACCTCTGGAATTTTCACATCATTACCTAAAAGAAATATTTCAAAACTTGATGGGGTTTCATCAATTTCATATTGTCCGAGCACAAGGAACAGCGATTTTAGAGCAAGATGCGATCTTACAATCTGCATCTGATGATATGACGAAAACCTTAGATCAGTTTTATGCACCTCATTAACCTCTATTTAATCAAAAAGACCCAAAACGAAAAATCGTGCTTTTTTATTAAAAATCACCTTTTTCGTTTTAGGGTGCTATAAAATCTTTCAGTTGGTGTGCATCGGTGGGATCACAAGCACTGCGATTTCATTTCAATTACGACATACTTTATTTATCCCACATTCTCAACTGCTAGTAAGACTATTTTTTATAATTAATGCTGCCGTTTCACTAGGATGGCTAAGAGGAAAATGATGGCCATATGGAACAACATCAACCTGACCAAGATGCAACGGAGCAGAATAGCCTTTGTCATACTCCCCCCAGATAATATGAGGATGATCCTTTGTTAATTCATTGAATTCACCTTGATCGGTGTTCAGTAGTAAATGATTAAGCTGAACCGTCGTATTTAAAATTCTAGGAGACGTAAAACTGTTTCTGATTTTTTCAATATAATGTTCAGGGATGCTCTCCGTCCTTTCAAACAAACCATTACTTAATAAATAACGCTCTATCATTTTAGGAGTTGCTAATTTTAAAGACCATTTGTTCATCCATTGAGGAACATTTAGCGATTTAGCATTTTTTTTGGCAACTGGCGGCTGAAGTAAAGTGATTGAATACTTCTTATCTATGTACCCTTGTCCCAATGCTTTCAATAGAATAAACGCACCGAATGAATGGCCAATTAGATGTGCACCATTAGCCGCTTTCTCCAATACCTTTTTCACTACATTCAAATAGATATCTAGAAGGTGTTTCTCTCGTTTAAATGGAGAACGTCCCAAACCTGGAAGATCCAAGATCCATACAGGCTGACCCGTTTTTTCATGAAGCCCTTGTGCTAAAAGAAATAAATCCTCTCCATCACTCAATAAACCATGTAATAAAATAAATGGCTTCCCCTCTCCTTGTAATTGGTAAAGGGTATTGTTATCGCATAATGTTCGCTCAAATACATGATGATGCTCACCATGTTGATCCATCATGCGATAATCCAGATCAGCTACTACAGCAGGAAAAAAGTTCATGACACTCGTCTTCTTAAACCAATCCCCTCCCATTATGTTTTTCACTGAAACATTTGAAAATGTTCGTTTTGTCATAAAATTGAGGCCATCAGAAGGAATGTTTGTTATTTTACTTACTCCACTTTTCATTATTGTTTTCATAAGCGGCATTGGGACAGAGATTTTTGGTGCTCTCATATTCATACTTTCCGACATCACACTTAATAATTCAGCAATGTTCTGATCATACTCTTTGTCTTCAACAAGTGTATATGTTTGAATAGCCGGCTGCTCCATCCTGAAAACCTGCACAATAAACTTCGCAAACTCATCGTTTGAAATCAGTGGCAGCCTATATCCTTTACCTCCAGGAATCACTGGCATAAGCCCTCTTCGCATACTTGTTACAAGCAAACCTAATCCTGCTATCTGTTCTGTACTCCCTGTTTTACTACTGCCGACCACAGTTGGCGGATTAATGACAGACAGCGGATAACCTACAGCTGATGCTTGTTGACGGATATAAAGATCTGCTAAAAATTTTGTTCTTTCATAAGGATTCTTTATTTTCAGGTAATCATTTCCTTCTTTAAACACATCAATTGCAATCTTGCTATTTTGATCATCAAAGGGGCTCATATAACCGACAACATGAATAAATTGATGCAAGCCCTTCAATTGATGAATACTTTTAGCTAATTCACCAATATGTTTGGCACCATTTAAAAAGACGGAAGCTGCCTCGTTACTTGTCGCTTGAATATCCATAGGGCCTCCTGCGTGAATCATCACATCCGTCTTCAATACCCTCTCTTTATCTTCAGGACTTAGACCTAAATCTATTTTCGTCAAATCACCTTCAACAAAGTGCATCACTGAATCTTTTAAAATACCTCTTTCTTGAAAAATGCGTGTCGCTTTACTTTTCGACCTCACTAAAAGAAGAATGTTCACATCCTCTTTGGCTAATTCTTTCACTAATTGCTTTCCAATAAAGCCTGTTCCACCTGTTAAAAATACTGTTTTCATATGAAATCTCCTTTTTAGTACTAAACAGTACTAATTTGATGTAAAAAAAATGCTTCTTTATCGAAGCAAGTTAAATAAATGATCTACTGTTTTTGTGATGACAGTGGCATCCTTCAATGTTTCTGAAATAAATAACGCTCCTTCAAGATTTGTAATAAAAAGTGATGCCACCTCATCAATCTGAATCGTATCTCTGAATTCCCCGTTCTCTACACCTTGTTTCAGTAATAGAGAAACTTTCTTTTGTAATCCTGTAAAAAATAAACCTATTTTTTCTTTTATTTGTGTGGCCTGTGCAGGACTTTGAATATAAAGAGTAATAAATGGACAGCCTCCCTTATACTCTCTCGACTGAACGCCTTGTGATAATTGCTTTAAAAACATTTGGACACGCTCTTCAACCAAAAATTGATTCTGAGACATTACGTCATCAATTGCAGATTGATACATGTCAATCCAATAATCAACGACCCCTTCTAATAATTCCTCCTTATTAGAAAAGTGATAATACACATTCGACTTTGATACTTTGCTTACACGTACCAATTCATCCATACTTGTATAAGCAAACCCTTTTTCTAAAAACAATGTTGCAGCTACTTCAAGTACACGTTTTTGATTCATTAATTTTGCCTTTGTCATAATTAGAACTATACAGTACTAATTTGAATGTTGCAAGTATTTATGTTCGTTTAGAGAAAAGTTTGATTAAAAAAGTTCACTAACATTGATTTTACTGCAAAAAAATCCTTATCTTTAGAAGAAATGATTATTAGAAACAATTTTAATAAAGGGTAATGTTATTTTTCAAGAGGTTTTGAACGTAATGATAGAGAAAATAGAGAAACTCGAAGCACTACACAAGAAATATAGACTGTATGACGAATAAACAAAAAAGGACCAGGTTCTCACTTTCATGAGTGCCTGGTTATTTATTTTGATGACTATTCAACAATACCTATACCTGTGTCTACGAGGTTTAATTGGTATATATACCTATTAAAAACTAATAATTGGTTTGATAACCAAAAATATCTATGTTATCATAACGTTTCAATATATTTCTAAATATAGGAGGTTTTTCTTTATGAAAAAATTATTACTCGTCCCCATTATTTCCCTAGGATTATTTAGTGGAATAACTGATGATGTATCTGCTACTGAAACAAAAAACTACAATCAAAATCAAAATATTTCTACTATCATGAATACATCTAGCAGTATTCATGATAAAGCCTTTGAACTAAAAAATGGAGGTATAGGTAATTCTTATACCAACAAGTATAACCCCATTAAATATTATAAATTTTATTTTGATGGTTATGAAGGCGTCAGTGTAATATTTGATAGTAAGGGATCTCATAAAATAAGTATCTTAAACGGAAATTTTTTTGAAGTTGGAACAGACATTGCATTTTTTCCGGATATAACTTCAGGTTGGAATTATATTGAAGTAGTAGATACAAGACCTAGCCTTGGTGCATCATACTTTGATTTAAAAATACAATGGAATTAATTTGTTAGTACATATTTAGAAAAAAATACTTTTAAATGTTTATTTAAATGTGAGAATATAAGACCCAGACGGCAATTACGCTATCCAGGTCTTATTTTATTTATTATGTCTTTGTTGAATTGCAAGATACAATTCTACTTTGTTGAAAAACAGATTAGATGAGATACCAGCAATAAAGTAATTTTAACAACCTTAAAGAACACATCATCCTCTTATCACATGTTTAAATGATGCAGTATTAAAAGAACTTAAAAAATTTAAGGTAAAACAGAATGAAATGAGAGTACTGAGAAAATAGAAGAAGACGAACTAAAAAGTTCGCCTCCAATCAAAAGATAAAATCTATATCGGCACGGCCGATTTTTATTATTCTTTCATAACCTTTAAAATCCTTTTAAATGAGGCGTTTCAGGTGTATTACCCGATACTGCCTTCCATTTCAAACTTAATCAAACGGTTCATTTCAACTGCGTATTCCATTGGCAGTTCTTTTGTGAATGGCTCGATGAAGCCCATGACGATCATTTCTGTTGCTTCTTCTTCAGAAATTCCGCGGCTCATCAAGTAGAACAGCTGTTCTTCTGATACTTTTGATACTTTTGCTTCGTGCTCTAATGAAATGTTGTCGTTTAAGATTTCATTGTAAGGGATCGTATCAGATGTTGATTTGTTATCCATGATGAGTGTATCACACTCGATGTTTGAGCGTGCACCCTCTGCTTTGCGTCCGAAGTGAACGATTCCGCGGTATGTGACTTTACCGCCTTGTTTCGAAATCGATTTCGATACGATCGTTGAAGATGTGTTTGGTGCAAGGTGAATCATTTTCGCACCTGCATCTTGGTGCTGACCTTTACCTGCTAGGGCAATACTTAATGTCATACCACGAGCGCCTTCACCTTTTAGGATGACCGCTGGGTATTTCATTGTCAGCTTAGAACCGATGTTTCCATCAATCCATTCCATTGTTGCATTCTCTTCACATACTGTACGTTTTGTCACAAGGTTGAAGACGTTGTTTGCCCAGTTTTGAATCGTTGTATAACGGCAGTAGCCGCCTTTTTTGACGATGATTTCAACAACCGCACTGTGAAGTGAGTTTGTTGTGTAAACTGGTGCTGTACAGCCTTCTACGTAATGCACATGTGCGCCTTCGTCAACGATGATCAGTGTACGCTCGAACTGACCCATGTTTTCAGAGTTGATACGGAAGTATGCTTGAAGTGGAGTATCTACTTTTACGCCTTTTGGTACGTAGATAAATGAACCACCAGACCATACAGCCGAGTTAAGCGCAGCAAATTTGTTGTCAGTCGGAGGAATGACTTTTGCCCAGTGCTCACGGAAGATGTCTTCGTTCTCTTTTAATGCGCTGTCTGTATCTTTAAACACAATTCCTAGATCTTCAAGATCTTGCTTCATGTTGTGATACACAACTTCAGATTCATACTGAGCAGATACACCTGCTAAATATTTTTGCTCTGCTTCTGGGATACCAAGCTTATCAAAGGTTTGTTTGATTTCTTCTGGTACTTCATCCCAAGAACGCTCAGAGCGCTCTGATGGCTTTACGTAGTACGTAATTTCATCAAAGTTTAATGCATTTAAATCTCCGCCCCATTGTGGCATCGGCATGTTGTAAAAGTGCTCAAGAGATTTCAAACGGAAGTCGAGCATCCACTGAGGCTCTTCTTTCATACGAGAAATTTCTTCAACGATCTCTTTTGTCAGTCCGCGCTCTGAACGGAAAATGGAAACGTCTTTATCAGAAAAGCCGTATTTATATTCACCAACATCTGGCATTTTTTTAGCCATCCATTTTCACTCCAATCTTATGATTTGCCGTTATCTTCGGCAGATGCGCCTTTTTCAAGCGCCTTCCAGGATAATGTTGCACATTTGATGCGGGCAGGGAATTTTGCTACTCCCTGCAGCGCTTCAATGTCACCAAGATCAATGGAATCGTCGTATTCTTTTCCTAGCATCATATCGGAGAAAATCTGAGACATTTTCAAAGCTGTTTCAATATCTTTCCCTTTAATCGCCTGCGTCATCATGGAGGCAGATGCCATCGAAATCGAGCATCCTTCTCCTTCAAATTTCGCATCGGTGACTTTTTCGTCTTCGATTTTCATCGTAAGACGAATACGGTCACCACACGTTGGGTTGTTCATATCGACGACAATGCTGTCGTTTAAGACACCTTTGTTTCTCGGATTTTTATAATGATCCATAATCACTTGTCTGTACAGTGTGTCTAAGTTTACATTAAAAGACATTCGTAAAATACTCCTTTGTCTTACGGAGCGCTGCAATGAGTAGATCAATCTCTTCTTCTGTATTATACAGATAGAAGCTTGCTCTTGCAGTTGCTGATACACCAAGCCATTTCATGAGCGGCTGTGCACAGTGGTGTCCAGCACGAATGGCGACACCTTCCGTATCCAGAACAGTTGACGCATCATGCGGATGGACGTCGTCTAAGTTAAACGTCACAAGCCCAGCTCGGTGCTGCGGTCCATAAACAGTCGCACCGTCAAGCTCTTTAAAGCGCTCAAGCGCGTAAGTCGCAAGCTGATGCTCGTAACGGCTGACTTCCTCCATACCGATGTCATTTAAGAAGTCAATTGCTTTTCCTAGTCCAACTGCTCCAGCAATAATCGGTGTTCCCGCTTCAAATTTCCACGGCAGCTCTTTCCATGTGGAATCATACAGATCCACAAAGTCGATCATTTCACCGCCAAACTCAGCAGGCTCCATATTATTCAAAAGGTCCTTCTTCCCGTAAAGCACACCGATGCCAGTCGGTCCACACATTTTATGCCCAGAGAATGCGAAAAAGTCACAATCTAGATCCTGAACATCAATTTGCATG
The DNA here is from genome assembly GCF_001974945.1 of Bacillus sp. I-2. Taxonomy (NCBI): domain Bacteria; kingdom Bacillati; phylum Bacillota; class Bacilli; order Caryophanales; family Bacillaceae; genus Bacillus; species Bacillus sp. I-2. The sequence goes on from NZ_LZRW01000022.1 coordinate 174,352, forward strand.
TGCGGGGTGCTTTGCGCACCGTCGACGACAATGATTGCCCCATGATCGTGGGCAATTTTGGCGATTTCTTTAATCGGGTTAATGGTTCCTAATACGTTTGAGACATGTGTGACAGCGACGATTTTCGTTTGATGTGTGATCGTTTGCTTCACATCTTCAAGCGATAGCGTGCCGTCTTCCTGTAACGGAATGTATTTCAATGTGGCGCCAGTTGCTTTTGCTGCTTGCTGCCAAGGGATGATATTCGCATGATGCTCCATATGCGTAATGACAATTTCATCGCCTTCTTTGAGGTTGGCTCTAGCATAGCTGATCGCCACTGTGTTTAGTGCAGTCGTTGTACCTCTAGTAAAAATAATCTCCTGGACAGATGAAGCACGGATGAATGCACGAACTTTCTCTCTCGCACCCTCGTATGCGTCCGTTGCTCTTGTGCCAAGGGTATGAACACCCCTGTGGACGTTCGAGTTGTAAGACCGGTAATACTCATTCATTGCATCAATGACCACTCTTGGTTTTTGAGAAGTCGCTGCACTGTCCAAATACACCAAATCATGTCCGTTCACTTGCTGATGAAGGATTGGAAATTGCTCACGAACGTCTTTGATATTCATTATTTTACTTTCCTTTCAATCACAGAAATCAGCTGCTTTTTAACTCCTTCAATCGGCAGTTCTTTCACAACTGGATTTAAGAAGCCATAAATCACAAGTCTTTCTGCATCTTCTTTGGAAATCCCGCGGCTCATGAGGTAGTACAATTGAATTGGATCAACACGTCCAACAGAAGCGGCGTGCCCTGCTGTCACATCATCTTCATCAATTAAAAGAATTGGGTTTGCGTCACCGCGTGCTTTCTCACTCAGCATGAGGACACGTGATTCCTGCTCTGCATTTGACTTTGTTGCGCCATGCTCGATTTTGCCAATTCCGTTAAAGATAGAGGATGCTTGATCCTTCATCACACCATGCTTCAAGATATACCCTTCAGAGTTTTTACCGAAGTGGATGATGCTTGTTGTGAAGTTTTCTGTTTGGTTTCCTCGGCCGACAACAACTGATTTCGTATCACCGAATGTACCGTCACCCATCAGTTTTGTGATGTTTTCAGATACGACGTCTCCATCATTCATCAGGCCAAGTGCCCATTCGATTTTACTGTCACGGCCATTTGCCATACCGCGTCTGTTTACATATACTGTGACTCCTTCTGCAAGGTTATCTACAGCACCGTATGTGACGCGGGCGTTTGCGCCTGTGAACACTTCAGAAACGATATTGAAGATCGCTTCTTCCGGTTTTGCCGTACTGATGTAGTTTTCTACATAAGTCACAGCACTATGATCGTCTGCTACGACGATGACATGGTTGAACAAAGTCGTTTCATCATTTTCATGAAGATAAACAGCTTGAATTGGTGCTTCAAGCTCAACGTTTTTCGGAACATAGAGGAAAGCTCCTCCATTCACTAAAGCAGCATGTAAAGCTGTTAGTTTATGCTCATCCACTTTCACTGCATCTGTCATGAAGTATTGTTTCACTAAATCTCCATGCTCACGGATCGCTGTATGAAGATCAGTGAAGATCACACCTTTGTCTTTCGCTTCAGCTGAAAGAGACAAATAGGCCGGCGTTTGATCACGCTGAATGTAAACTGTCTTATCTGTGTCCTCTAAATCAATAAGAGATTTCACTTCTTCTGGAAGCTCTTCTAATGACCCAAATGGCGCACTTTCGACTGTATGCTGTTTGAAATTCGTTAAATTCCATTTTGAAATATTCGTTTTGTCAGGCTTTGGCATTGGGAGGTCTTCTGCTTTTTCAAGAGCCTGTAAGCGAAGGGAGCTCATCCATGCCGGTTCCTGATGCTTCTCGGAGAAGCTTTTGACATAATCTTGATCTACTGATAATTTCGTTTCTAATGTCATCAATAATCCTCCTAACGCTTACGCTTCTTGACCAACAGTTTCGTCTTCAATTCCTAACTCTTTTTTAATCCAATCATAGCCTTCTGCTTCTAGACGCTGCGCAAGTTCTGGTCCGCCAGATTTCACGATACGACCTTGCATCATGACATGAACATGATCTGGTGTGATGTAGTTCAGCAGACGCTGATAGTGAGTGATCATTAAGCAGCCGAAGCTTTCGCCGCGCATTTTATTAATTCCTTTAGAAACAACTTTCAGGGCATCGATATCAAGACCAGAATCGATTTCGTCAAGGATGGCGATCTTTGGTTCAATCATCATTAATTGAAGGATTTCGTTGCGTTTTTTCTCCCCGCCTGAGAAACCTTCGTTTAGGTAGCGCTGTGCCATATCTGGGTCCATTTCAAGGAACTCCATGTTTTCGTCCATTTTGCGGATGAATTTCATAAGAGAAATTTCATCGCCTTCTTCTCTGCGTGCGTTAATTGCAGAACGAAGGAAGTCAGCATTTGTAACACCGCTGATTTCAGATGGGTATTGCATCGCAAGGAAAAGACCAGCTTGAGCGCGCTCATCTACTTCCATTTCAAGGACATCTTCGCCATCAAGCAAGATGCTGCCTTTTGTTACTTCATATTTAGGGTGACCCATAATTGCAGCAGATAAAGTAGATTTACCTGTTCCGTTTGGTCCCATTACTGCGTGGAATTCTCCACCTTTTATCTCGAGGTTTACACCCTTTAAGATTTCTTTCCCTTCAATCTCAACGTGCAAGTCCTTAATTGTTAATGTCGAAGCAGTCATATATCGATACCTCCAAAATAATCATTATTCTCAATTTATTCTCATTCTAATTTTATAACAAATTAAAACTGAATACAACACATTCACGATAAGCGTGAGAGGATGCTCTCAAAATTCTAACAAAAAAAGCAGGTAGATAAAAGGATTTATGTCGAAAAGACTGTTTTCATAAAGAAAGGGCGGGAAACTGTTCTCCCCGCCCCTCAGCTATTATTAGCCTCGTATATTCATTTTTGCGAGCTGTCTTTTCTCATCTCGATAGGACTGCTCTCGTTTATATTCCACTTTCATCCGTAAGTCATGGTCTCTTTCGTACTCTGCATAGCTCATGCCATGAGCTTGATGCATGGCCTTTTCCATCTCGGCGGTATAATCCAATCCTAGTGTACTATGGTCCGAACAAATAATAAACCATTCCCTTCCTTGAGTGTAGCTTTATTGTAGCAAACGTATGCGTCTTCACTCAAAAGGGATATGACACCCTATGCTGGCATATTTTCTCACACAATCGGATGAGAAGCGCTCAACTCCCTGAGATGGAAAAATACCGTGTTTTGCTTCCCTTAATGCGTCTGTCCTCCAAATTCATCAATACATTGCTGAACGACAGTGATTCCTTGGCTTAGTGCTGCTCCTCCGCCAAAAGCTGCCGCCACGCTGACAACCTCCAGCAAATTCTCTTCTGTCGCCCCTTGATCGAGCGCTCCTTTTGTATGATAAATCATGCAGTATTCATCCTGCGCATGAATACTGATGCCAAGGGCAATCATTTGTTTTTCTTTTTGCGTTAATGAATCGCTCTGGAAGCACTGCTCCGTAAATTCATTGAATTTCTTACCAAACACTGGCATTTTCTTCTGGAATTCACCCATTGCGGTTTTATAATCAGTCAGTGATTGCTGCATGGATCCGCTCATATGCTGTTCATTCATCTTGATTCCATCCCTTCAGGTCATTTGTACGTTTTTATTATGAGCGAGATTTGAAAAAATACACAAAAAACCTCGCTTTGATGAAAGCGAGGTTGCAGATTATTGACAAAGGGCTAAAATGATCTTTATTTTAGCCCTTTGTCTTCTTTTTTCAGCGTGATAGAAAACCTTTGCAGTCTAGGAAGGACGAGTACCGGAGCGGAGCGAATTGAACATTCGTGAGCACCGGCACGCAGACCTGACACCGAATGCGAGGGTTTGTCTACACGTTGAAACCTCGCTTTGATAGAAGCGAGGTTAAAATGTTGTTATTCAGATACAGGCAATACTGCACCGTCATATTTTTTGTCGATGAATTCTTTGATTTTATCAGAGTGAAGAACTTCCATTAATGTCTTGATCTTATCTGATTTTTCGTCACCTTTGCGAACCGCAACGATGTTTGCATATGGGTTGTTCTTTGTTTGCTCAAGTTCGATTGAATCTTTTTTCGGATTCAATTTATTTTGGATCGCATAGTTGACGTTGATGAATACAGCATCGCCTTCACTGTTTTCATAAGCTTTCGCCGTTAATTCAGGCGCGATTTTTTTGAATTTTAGGTTCTTTGGGTTTTCTTTAATGTTCTTTACTGTTGCGTTAATTGTATCAACCTTCGGATCAAGCTTGATGACACCAGCATTTTGCAGCAGGGCAAGCATACGGCCTTGCTCAGCTACGTTGTTTGTCATGATGATTGTGCCGCCGTTTGGAATATCTTTTACGGATTTGTATTTCTTAGAGTAGATACCGAAAGGCTCAAGGTGAACCGCACCAGCACTCACTAGGTTATAATCTTTGTTTGATTTATTTTCTTCGTTTAAGTAAGGGATATGTTGGAAAAAGTTCGCATCCACTTCTTTTTCAGCTAACGCTTTGTTGTACATTTTATAATCGCTAAGCACTTTCACTTTTAAATCGTAGCCTTTTTCTTTTAGAAGTGGTTTTGCTTCTTCAAGAATTTCGGCATGCGGCGTTTTTGAAGCGGCAACCGTAATGGTTTTGCTTTCACTTGCGTTATTAGATGAACCGCACGCAGCTAAAATACCTGCAAATGCTAGAAATAGTGCACTTAAAATCAATTTCTTCATGAATAAATCCTCCCTTAACGTTTATCAATTTTATTTGTAATCAAATCACCGATTATTTGAATAATAAAGACGATGATGAGAATAAACACAGTAGCTACAAGTGTGACATCTGTATTACCAGATTGGTATCCTTCCACATAGGCGAGGTCACCAAGTCCGCCTGCTCCAATTGCACCTGCAATCGCAGTAGAGCCAATTAGAGCAATCGCTGTTACGGTAATACCTGAAATAAGGGCTGGCAATGATTCTGGCAGCAATACTTTGAAAATGATTGTCGACGTTTTTGCTCCCATTGATCGTGCTGCTTCAATGACTCCTTTGTCTACCTCACGCAGTGCAATTTCGACAAGACGTGCATAGAATGGAGCTGACCCTATGACAAGGGCAGGGAGTGCTGCATTTGGGCCAAGAATCGTATGCATTAAGAATTTCGTAAACCCTAGTAATAAAATAATTAAAATGATAAAAGGAATCGATCTGAAAATATTGACGACAGCGCCGATGACAGCATTTATCGGTTTATTTTCCCAAAGACCGCCTTTTCCTGTAAGGAAGAGCAGGAGCCCTAAGATAATCCCGATTGCAAAAGCAAATGCCAATGAAATCAGTGTCATATATACCGTTTCACCTGTTGCACTCCAGATGACATCTAAATCAACGTTCGGAAACCATTTCTCAAACATGTGTCATCACCTCGATTTCAACCTGTTTGCTTTGGATATAGGCGATGGCTTTTTCTACCTCGGCCTCTTCTCCATTAATGTGGATAAAGAGTGTTCCAAACGCGCCTTCCTGCGTTTGAGAAATCTTCCCTTGAAGGATGTTCACATCGACGTTGAAGGATCGAATGATTTCAGTGATCAGCGGCTGCTCGGCAGAATCTCCAATAAAGGACAACCGTACGACCTGACCTTCTTTTACTCGTTCTAAGACGTGCTCGATTGTTTCTTTCGCTTCCTCTGGTTCTGCAAGCTGTTTCACAAATCGTTTCGTCATTTCTTCCTTTGGCTGTCTGAAGACGCGTAATACTTCGCCTTCTTCGACAATGCGTCCATTTTCCATGACCGCAACGCGATGACAAATTTTGCGAATGACGTGCATTTCATGTGTAATGAGCACAATCGTGAGCCCTAACCGTTTATTGATATCCGCCAAAAGCTCAAGGATCGAATCAGTCGTTTGCGGATCTAGCGCAGATGTCGCTTCGTCACATAGAAGAACCTTTGGATCATTCGCTAATGCTCTCGCAATGCCGACACGCTGTTTTTGCCCGCCGCTCAGCTGAGACGGGTATGCATTTTCTTTTCCTTCTAAACCGACCAATTTAATCAGTTCATTCGCACGCTCTCTCCGTTTCGATGTCGGTACACCTGCGATCTCAAGCGGGAACATAATGTTTTGTCTCACCGTTCTTGACCAAAGTAAATTAAAGTGCTGGAAGATCATGCTGATTTCTTGTCTTGCTTTCCGAAGTTTCGCATTCGATACTTCATTGATCCGGTTGCCTGCCACTTCAACAATTCCTTCTGTTGGCAGCTCCAGACCGTTTAATAGGCGAATAAGCGAGCTTTTCCCTGCACCGCTATACCCGATAATTCCGAATATTTCACCTTTATCAATATCCAAGTTGACGTCTTTCACGGCATCAACATTTCCGCTTTTTGAATGGTACGTTTTTGATACATTCTGTAAATGGATCACAGTCTGATCACCTGCTTTCTTGCTGAATCTATAGGTTTCCATCACATACGTTATTTATTCTTCTTTCTGTCATGACTCTAGCCTGGCGCCAGGTCAGTAAAAAAGACCTAACTGCAACGCAAGCAGAAAGGCCTTTTATGTCAATTACGCCTTTCTCTCATCTTTCAAAGCGCTGCGGCTTTGAGTGAATTGGCACCAATTTCAGCTATGCTGACGGTTGCCGGGTTTCATAGGGCACGTCCCTCCACCTCTCTTAATAAGAGAAAATATGTTGTTTTATGTGATGTTCATGTTTTTACTAACGTAGAATATCATGCTACCCGAGATATGTCAACGCTGTAAATCGCTAATTTCCAAGTAAACAACTACGTTATCATTTTTCGAAAAAAACCGTTCGTCAGCCAAAGCACTGCCTCTAGTCTAAGGAGCGCACGGAATGACCCTTTCACTTTGACTTGTCCTCTGCTGATTAACTGCTGTAAGGACATATCTCCATCTAATAATTGAAGAATTTCTTTCCTCTCACCATAAAAGATGAGATCCGATAACTCAATTGCAGGTAGTTTCTTCACTTCACCACGTTCATCCACAATCAATGTACAAGAGTCAGTTTCCGCCTCAAATGTAATCTTCAAGGATGATGATGAGAGCAGCGGCTTTAATAATAAACGCTGCCCTGTGTTACCATGGGCTTTCACATTTTCCACATGTATAACCTCCCTGTCATTTGGTTATACATAACATTTCTCTACAAACATCGGCTTGTCCTTTATAAATAACTCGACAAATTTTCAAATGAATTTCTTGAAATATGACAAAAAACCGCTTTATTTAGCGGTTTCAATCATTTCATGAAGATATGGAACTGAGTGAAAGGCATAGCCTTTTTGCACCAATTCACCTTTTTTAAACAGGAGAAAGCAAGGAACACTCTCAATTTCAAATGCTTTCGCAAAGCCTGGTGAATAGTTTAAATTGTTTTCGTAAAATGGTACATCCGGCTGCATGGCGTCTACGACTGCCAGCATTTTCTTTGCCAGCTGGCATGTTCCGCAAAACGGTGTATATAAGTATAAAAGAAATAAATCGTCCTCTATCTCCTTGAATTCGTGTTCTTCAATCTCTTTCATATACGTCCACCCTCATAAATATTTCGAATGAACATCAATGTTTGCAGCTAATAGGATAGATGCAATGTGGGCTGACGGTGAAGCGGCCACTTCGCGGTACGTTCTGTCGACAAAAAGATGAAGTGCTTCAGGGAATTCTTTTCGAAATTGCTTCCGCAGTTTGTCGCCTGCATCGTCACTGTCAGCTAATATGTAAACGTCTTTCCCCACTAAATCGTCCACAAGCTGATCCAGCTTCGATGTACTGATCGTGCCATTGGTGCAAATGATGGTAACAGGTTCACTTATGACTTCTTTTAGCTTTTGTTTGTCTGTTTTACCTTCTACAATGATGACCTTTTCTATCTCGACATTCATCACGATCACCCGGCCCTTTTGACGTTGATTCACTTCTTCCTTAGATTACAATCTTTCATTCAGGTTGTAAAGATTGAGCGCCTCGTCATCAAAAAGACTGCAGCTTCTGTTCACTGCAGTCTCATCTGTGATTAGCACCAGCCATTTTCATCGTCACAGTCAACATATTTTTCTGTCCCATCGGTCAATGTATCCGTTAAACGATAAAAACGATTTTGATCATAGGAATATCCCGATTTCAGCTCATATTGGTTTTCACTAATCATCGTGCCAATCTCTTCATTTTGATGATAAAGCACCATGCCGCTTTCTTTGAATCGTCCAGTGACATGCTCTGTTATATCCACGTGTTCTTTTTGAAAAGACAAATTGGACACCCCCCATAAAGGTAGAGTGTCCAATTTCTCATGAATTAGTCTTCTTTTGTCATTTCTTCATATTGCTCAGCCGTCATTAAGTTCTCAATTTCAGAAGCATCAGCTGGTTCTACCACGATCATCCATGCTTTTTCATATGGAGAGTCGTTGACGAATTCTGGGCTGTCATCCAGCTCATCGTTCACTTCAACGATAGTGCCATTGATCGGTGCATAAAGTTCAGAAACAGTTTTCACTGATTCTACACTTCCGAAAGGCTCGTCCGCTGTGATTTTGTCTCCTACTTCAGGAAGCTCAACGAACACGATATCGCCCAGCTCAGATTGAGCAAAATGCGTAATACCGATACGCACCTTATCTCCTTCTACTTTGACCCATTCATGTTCTTCTGAATAACGTAAATCTTTTGGTGTGCTCATTCAATACCCCTCCAGTCTTTTCTTACAATCTATATTGAAGATACCACAATCTGAATGAAAGTTACATCATTTCCAGACGCTTTTAAATGTATCTTCATTAAATCCTACCGTGACTCGTTTTCCGTCTGTTGTAATCGGGCGCTTGATCAGCATTCCGTTAGACGCGAGTAATTCTAGCTGCTCGTCCTCTGACATTGCAGGAAGTTGATCTTTCAGCTGCAGCTCCCGGTATTTTTGTCCGCTTGTATTAAAGAATTTCTTCAGCTCTAAACCGCTTTTTTCGTAAAGGGCTTTTAATGTTTCTTTATCAGGCGTCTCTTCGACAATATGTATGCTGTTGATGTCTTTATTGTGTGCTTCCAGCCACTTTTTTGCTTTTCGGCATGTACCGCAAGATGGGTATTCGTAAAAATCTAAAGCCACCATTTTCACCTCCTGCAAATTGTGACAACATTTTATCACAAAATATTTTAAAAACCTAAATGTATGCTTACAAAAAGGTGCGGAGTAATATCCGCACCTTTTAAGCCGTCCTTATACGATATATTTCTCTGCTTCAAAGATTCGTTTCGCCACTTCGCGCTTTTTGGCGATGACATTGATCGGCGTAAATCTTGTCAGCTTGCGAAGGGCTGACAGGCTCATGCGGAGTGAATCTCCTTCCTCCATCGCAATCAAGGATTCTTTTGCATGGGCTTCAATCTTTAAGAAAGCCTCCTGCGTGAAAATTTGTGTGTAAGCAAGCTTTTGTTCATTCTTTTCTGCCCCTGTTGCAGCGATTGCCTTTTCTGTGCGCAGAATCGCTGATTCAGCAGCAAAAATTTCATTGACGATATCGGCTATGTTCACAAGAATTTCTTGCTCTTTGTCTAAGGCTTTCCCGTATTTCATGGCTGCCATACCAGCCACCATTAAGGCGATCTTTTTCGCATGGGCGAGCAAATATTTTTCTTGATCGAGCGGCTGATCACCTGGCTCTTCCGGCATCATCATCATTAGCTCTTCCTGTAAGGTTTGCGCTTTTTGAAGCAGCGGAAGCTCTCCTTTCATCGCTTTCTTCAAGAATGTACCTGGTACAAGCAAACGGTTGATTTCGTTTGTCCCTTCAAAAATCCGGTTAATTCGCGAGTCGCGATAGGCTCTTTCGACCTCGTATTCTTGCATGAATCCATATCCGCCGTGAATCTGCACGCCTTCATCCACAATATAATCTAACGTTTCAGAGCCAAGCACTTTACAGAGAGAACATTCAATCGCATATTCCGCAATGGATTGGGCAATTTGTTTGCCGTCTTTTTGCTCTTCATCACTTAAGAGGCCCATCCGCTGTTCAAATAATCCAACCGTACGGTAAACAGCACTTTCCATCGCATAGAGCTTTGCTGACATATTGGCTGCTTTTTCACCAATTAAGCTGAATCGAGAAATTGGTGTTTTGAACTGCTTACGCTGGTTCGCATATTCTGCCGACAATTGAATGACGCGCTTTGATGCACCGATTGTGCCGACTGCCAGCTTATAGCGCCCAATATTCAAAATGTTAAACGCAATCACATGACCTCTGCCAGGTTCACCGAGCAAATTCTCCTTCGGTACTTGGGCATCTTCAAGAATCAATGTTCTTGTCGATGATCCTTTAATACCCATCTTTTTCTCTTCAGGCCCCGTTTTGACACCTGGAAAATCCTTTTCGACGATAAAAGCAGAGAAGTGTTCACCATCAATCTTCGCATACACAATAAAGACGTCGGCAAATGCGGAGTTTGTGATCCACTGCTTTTCTCCATTGAGGACATAATGGGTACCTGCTTCATTCAGAACTGCCGTTGTTTTTGCTCCAAGAGCGTCAGAGCCTGATCCTGGCTCAGTGAGTGCGTACGCCGCAATGGTTTCACCAGAGGCGAGTCCAGGCAGGTACGCTTCCTTTTGCGCTTGATTCCCGAAGAGCACGATCGGCAGAGAACCAATACCGACATGAGCACCATAGGAAAGTGAGAAGCTTCCTGCTCTAGCGAATTTTTCAGTAATGATCGCTGAACTGATTTTATCTAATCCAAGCCCGCCGAATTCCTCAGGCACATCGGCTCCAAGCAGCCCAAGCTCACCAGCCTTTTTGAGAAGCCTGACCGAATGCTCGAACTCATGGCTTTCAATTTGATCTATATGCGGAACTACATCTTGTAAAATATAATCCTCTGTTGTCTTTCCAATCATTTGATGTTCATCAGAGAAATCCTCCGGTGTAAAGATATGCTCATAATTCGTCTCATCAATTAAAAAGCTTCCACCCTTTTTTACATCTTCCAATGCTTTCATCCTGATTTCCCCCTTTAGATCAATTCAAAAATGCCTGCTGCTCCCATGCCCCCGCCGATACACATTGTGACAATGCCAAATTGCTCATTTCGCCGTTTCATTTCATGAATAAGTGACAGCGTTAGTTTCGTTCCTGTACAGCCGAGCGGATGTCCGAGCGCAATTGCCCCGCCATTGACATTCACCTTTTCCTCATCAATCCCTAAATGGCGAATGACTTGAATTGCCTGAGAAGCAAACGCTTCGTTTAATTCAAACAGACCAATATCCTTCAGCTCCAGTCCAGCGATTTTCAGCGCACGCGGAATGGCTTCAACCGGACCGATCCCCATCACTTCAGGCGGTACACCGCCAACCGCAAATGCTCTGAATTTAGCGAGCGGCTGAAGAGAAAGTGAGGAGGCTTTCTCGCGGTCCATCATCATCACACACGCAGCCCCGTCACTTGTTTGAGACGAGTTCCCTGCGGTCACCGTGCCTTTTGTTGAGAAGGCTGGACGCAAAGTAGACAGAATCTCCTCCGTTGTGCCTGCTCTCACACCTTCATCCTGTGAGAACGTGAATTGATGCTCTTCTAATTGATACTGCTCTCCTACCCGTCGCTCTGTTACATCAACGGGCACAATTTCATCTGAGAATTTCCCCTCTTGAAGTGCCTTTGCTGCCTTTTGATGACTCCTCACCGCAAAGGCGTCCTGATCTTGACGTGTGACCTGATACTTTTGCGCCACTTGCTCTGCCGTGTGCCCCATGCTCATGTAGTATTCAGGTGCTTGCTCTGCCAAGAGAGCATTTGGACGAATGGAATGACCCATCATCGGCACCTGCGACATCGATTCGACTCCTCCGGCTAAAATCGTGTCTGCCTGCCCGAGCATAATACGTTCACCCGCATAAGCGATAGATTGAAGACCAGACGAGCAGTAACGGTTTATGGTGATAGCAGGTACCGTATAAGGCAGTCCCGCTAATGCCCCAATATTCCGCGCCACATTTAACCCCTGCTCTGCTTCCGGCGTTGCACAGCCAATGATCAAATCATCTATTTGACCGTCGTATTCACCGGCACGCTTTAACGTTTCTTTTACACATAATGCGCCCATATCATCAGGCCGGACATGTTTTAACGATCCTTTTTTCGCCTTCCCTACTGGTGTTCTTGCGCCAGCGACAATGACTGCTTCTCTCATTTTGACTCCCCCTTAGTTACGTAAAGGTTTTCCTTTGACGAGCATGTGCTGCATACGTGCCTGTGATTTCACTTCTCCTACAAGACTTAAAAAGGCTTCTCTTTCAAGCTCTAATAAGTATTGCTCCTCTACCTCGGTTCCAAATGGCAGTTGCCCGCCGGAAATGACATGAGCTAATTTTTTTACAATGGTCATGTCATGCTCTGAAATGTATCCTGACAGTCTCATATTTTCAGCAGCCAAAATCATCGCTGCATAGCCTGTTTCTCCCATGACCGGCACCTTTTGCTTGAGCGGCGCACGATAACCGGCTTCATCAAGAGAGAGCACCAGTTGTTTTGCATCATAGATCAGGTGATCCCCGTTCATACTGATACGGTCACTCACGCGGAGCATGTTCATATCCCGCGCATCCTCAGCTGAAGTCGATACTTTTGCCATTGCAATTGTTTCAAATGTTTTCAGCGTGGCATCCTGTATAGCCGTCTGCGACGGCTTCGCTGATCCTTGCAGATGACGAAGATATAACTCTTTGTTTCCGCCGCCTCCTGGAATCAGACCAACTCCCGCTTCCACGAGTCCCATGTAAGTTTCGCTGGACGCCTGAATAGCTGCTGCCGGCAGACAAACTTCTGTTCCGCCTCCTAATGTCATCCCAAACGGTGCGGCTACGACTGGACGATTGCTATATTTCACCTTCATCATTGCCTGCTGGAAGCGTCTGATCACAAAGTCAATTTCAAAGAAATTGTCGTCCTGTGCTTCCATTAAAATCAAGGCAAGGTTTGCGCCAACACAGAAGTTCTTCCCTTGGTTTCCGATGACAAGTCCTTTATAATTCTTTTCCGTCTCATCAACAGCACGATTGATCATATCAATGACATCTAGTCCAATGGCATTGCTTTTAGAGTGAAATTCGAGCAAGGCGACATCATCACCAATATCGATCAGGCTCGCACCAGAATTTTTGAAGATAACGTCGTGTTTCTTTTTCAATCTAGCTATAGAAATATGTTTGTCGTTTCCTTTTTCCTGTTCATAAACGCCATTCTGATAAAAGGCTCGCTCTCCTTCAGCATTCTCTTGATAGAATGTCTCGTGTCCTTTTGACAGCATGTCTTGCACCCATGCTGGAATACTGTGGCCTTCTGCTTCCATGCGTTCGGCGGCTTTTTTGACACCTATTGCATCCCACAGCTCAAATGGGCCGTGCTGCCAGCCAAATCCCCATTTCATTGCGTTATCGATAGACTGAATATCATCCGCAATTTCACCTTTTAGATGAGCTGAATAAAGAAGTACGGGCGCTGTCATATTCCAAAGCAGTTGCCCTGCACGTCCATCCTGATAAATAAGCGCTTTCAACTTTGCTTTTGCACCCTTTTGCTGTTTCGCCATCTCAATACCTGGATCTTTTAGCTTTGTGCGTTCTCCATATGTGAGCGTCACAGGGTCAAGCTCTAAAATGACCTTCCCATTTTTTTGATAAAAACCTTGGCCTGCCTTGCTGCCAATCCATCCTTTTTCGAGCATTCTTTCAATAAACTCAGGCAGCTGAAAAATCTCTTTTTCCTTTCCTTCTACCTGTTCATATACGTTTCGTGCCACATGAGAAAACGTGTCGAGCCCCACGACATCCAGTGTACGGAAGGTCGCACTTTTCGGTCTTCCAATGAGGGGCCCTGTGACAGAATCCACTTCTCCAATGGTGTATTTGTTCTCAAGCATTTCACGCACTGTGACAAGAAGTCCATAAGTGCCAATGCGGTTTGCAATAAAGTTCGGTGTGTCCTTTGCTTCAACCACACCTTTCCCGAGTACATCCTCGCCAAACGTTTTCATAAATGACAGTACTTCTGGATCTGTTTCTTGAATAGGAATGATTTCTAAGAGCTTTAAATAACGAGCTGGGTTAAAAAAATGTGTGCCTAAAAAGTGGCGTTTAAAATCATCTGATCGGCCTTCTGCCATTTTTTCAACTGAAATACCGGATGTATTGCTTGATACGATGCTTCCTTCTTTGCGGTGTTCGTCGATGAGAGAGAATACGTGCTTTTTGATGCTGAGCTTTTCAGTGACGACTTCAATGATCCAGTCAGCATCGTGTAATAAGGAAAGGTGGTCTGTGAGATTTCCCGGTGTGATGTATGATAGGTTTTTTGCTGAAGTAAGAGGTGCTGGCTTTTGCTTTAACAATTTTTTCATCGCTTCTTGACTTAATCGATTCCGAACACTAGGGTGATCAAGCGTCCGCTTTTTCGCCGTTTCTTCCTTTGTCAGTTCATTTGGCACAATATCTAGCAGTGTAACTGGTATCCCAATATTGGCTAAATGTGCAGCAATGCCTGAGCCCATGACACCTGAACCAATGACAGCCGCCTTGCGAATATGTTTGCCCATAAATATCCCCCTAAACATTTTGAATGAACAGTCATTCATTTTTTGTCCAAAAAAAAGCAATGCCTCTTTCTTTATCTTAAAAGATTTTCCGAAACAGTTCAATAGCAGATTTCAAAAATTTACACATTCTCGTGTGCCTTATTTTGCGGCGTATGAATTAAAGATGAGAGGGAATTGTAAGAATGGAGGTGATGTCCACATGTCTCGTTTGAAGAAAAACCCATCGAAAGCAGGCGTTAGTGCTGCAAGTGTAAAAGGAAACGCAGGTCCATCACAGGAAGCAGACCTAGGCGGGAAAAAAACCAGTCAAAATCAGCAATATAAAAAGAATCAGTAAGGAAACAAATTCGTAAGGAGGAACACAAGTTGAACAATCAGCAAATGAATATGCCCCCAGAAGTCATTTCAGTGAAGGATTCCTTGTACTTAGAGGATATGCTCAACTGGAACTTGATCGCCATGAAAAAGGCTCATTTTATGGCCGAGCATTGCCAGGACCAAACATTGAAACAAGAATTAAATCAAGTTGGACAAATGCATCATCAGCATTACACACAAATTCTTCAGCATTTAGGCAGCTCAGGGCAAGGCCAGTCTACTGGCTTTATGCAATAGGAGGAAAAAACATGGAACAGCAAAACCAACAAAAAATTGGGAATCCACAAACTCCGGTTCCCACAACAACCAACATGAACGATCGTGATTTTGTCACAGATCTCTTATCGACTGAAAAATATATGACAAGCGGATACAACACAGCGCTCAATGAATTCAGTCATGAATCTCTTTATCAGGATATTCAGCGAATTGCACTGGAAACACAGAAAACACAAAGACATTTATATGATGTCATGTTCCGATATGGCTGGTATTCTGTTGAAGCCGCTGATCAGCAAAAGCTCCAGCAGGCACATCAGAAATTCCAGCAAACACTGACAGATCAATCCCCGTACGGATCATCACAAATGTCATAAGAAAAAAACTGCCAGTTGGAGCTGGCAGTCAATTGTTGACAAAGGGCTAAAATGATGTTGATTTTAGCCCTTTGTCTTCTTTTCAGCGTGATAGAAAATCTTTGCAGTCTAGGAAGGACAGCTACTTTTGCAGAGCGAATTGAACATTCGTGAGCACCAGCACGCAGGACTGACAAAGAATGCGAGGGTTTGTCTACACGCTACTGGCAGTTTTTTAACGGTCTTTATTGGCGCGGTGCGCTTCGTTCAACTGTTTGATTCGTTGAATCGTGTGTTTGATTTCTTTTTTTGCTTCTGGATACGTTTCATTAAAATGCTTTGCTAGCGGCGGCATGCTTTTTGCGATATGGGAGTAGATCACCCATTGTTTCACATCTTCTTTCAGCTCGTCTGTTGATTCACCGAGCAGCAGCTCTGTATATTTATCAAGCAAGCCTTCCAGCTTTTCATCTAATTCATTTCCCATTGATATTCCGCTCCTTTTTCAGAAAAAAGCCTGACTCTGTGAGATACAGATGTCAGGCTTTTGACATACGATTATCTTGCAGCAAGAAATGTTTCAGCTTGCGCTTGCTGCACAATACAGCGTCCTCTACCGTGCGGAATACATAATGGTGTTCCAAATAAAGGATCTGTTGTCACTTGGCAATTCATATCAAAGACATTTTTCACGAGATCACAATTAATCACTGTTTCTGGTCTGCCTTCTGCATAGATTGACTTGTCTTTAATCGCCACAAGATGATGAGCATATCTGCATGCGAGATTGAGATCATGAAGAACCATCACAATCGTGCGCTGCTCTTTCTCATTTAAATCAAACAGAAGGTCCAAAATTTCGATTTGATGCGTCATGTCTAAATATGTCGTCGGCTCATCTAACAAAATAATATCGGTCTCTTGTGCCAGCGTCATCGCAATCCATGCACGCTGCCTTTGTCCACCTGATAATGAATCAACGGTCCGATCAGCAAGATCTTCCATCTTTGTTGACTTTAATGCTCGGTTCACTGCTTCTTCATCTTGCTTCGACCACTGCTTCAGCCAATTTTGATAAGGATATCTGCCTTGCTTCACTAACTGATGCACAGTTAATCCTTCTGGCGCTTCTGGTCCTTGTGGAAGAATGGCGAGCTGTTTCGCTACTTCTTTTGTTGGTAATTTTGCAATGGAATGACCTTCAAGCAGGACAGAACCACCCATTGGCTTCATGAGACGGGCCAAAGAGCGAAGTAGTGTGGATTTACCGCATCCATTACTGCCAATAAATACTGTGATTTCACCCTTAGGGATTGATACATTTAGTTCATCGATGATCATTGTTTCTCCGTAGCCTAAGCTTAAACCTTCAGTAGAAATGGCACTCATTCCGCTCAAACGCTCCTTTTCTCATCCAAATTTTTATATGAAATATCGTCTATGTACAGACGTAAAAGATCACTTATCTCAATTTAGTGTATCAGATTTAAGTGATCTTGAAAATCATTTTCAATTAAAAAATGAGAAAGTCTCGTTTATTTCTTCCTTTGGAATGTACGTTTGGTCCCATCCTCGAGCTTCAGATCGATCTGAATGCGCTGATAATCATCATCTAAATTAAAAGCAGCTAATAGTTCATTTACATACGATTCATTGATCGTTGCACTAGGAATCGACATATCATTCAGCTTCATCTTCATCTCGCGCAAGGCTTCTTCCCCTTCATAGCGGACCCCATTCATATGATCACGAATGATTGCTTCCTCTTTGCCTCTTGCCTGACGGTAGGTCGCTTCGTATAATTCGTTTTTCTGTCCATATTGGACAAGCAGATGCACATGCTGAAATGGCAGTTCCTTCATTTGAACAGCTGATAGACTTTCTGCTTCTGCTTCATGTGTTTGTTGTAACGGTTCAACTGATTGACAGCCGGACAGCATAAAGAGCAGCACTCCTATTCGTCCCGCCTTCTTCCAACACATCATGTGTTTCCTCCTATTTCACAGCATCGCTTTTTATTCTTCTCCAGGCTCCTTTTTGTTATTCAATAAAACAGCGCACTATGATAAATTGAAACAAAAAGGAGAATGGGATGATGAAAAGAACAGCCATTGTAACTGGTGCCAATAGCGGCTTTGGCAAGCTCATCACGATGCGTCTCGCCAAGCGGGGCTATACAGTGATTGCCGGCGTCAGACAGGAAACCAATGCCAAAAAGCTCGCTGAAGAAATCGAGCAAGCCTCTTTATCTGGCATGATACATATTGAAGCGTTAGATGTGACCGATACGCAGTCGATTCAAGCATTTCAGAAGAATCTTCATGCTTATGCACCCATTACACTGCTTGTGAACAATGCGGGAACAGCCTTTGCTGGTTTTGCAGAGGAGATTCCTGTCGACACGTACCGCCAACAATTTGAAGTGAATGTCTTCGGTGTGATGGAAATGACCCAAGCCGTGCTGCCGTTTATGACGAGTGGTGCAAAGATTTTCAATATGAGCAGTATCAGCGGATTGATGGGAATGCCTGCACTTTCTCCATATGTATCATCTAAGTTTGCGTTGGAAGGCTATACAGAAAGCTTGCGGATTGAACTGGCTTCGTTCGGTATACAGGCGGCCTTGATCGAGCCGGGCTCTTTCCAAACGAATATTTGGAACACCTCCATGAACGAGCAAATGATTCAGCCAGCAGAAGGATCGAAATACACAAAACTCTATCAAAAGATGATGGCCCATATTGATGCCCAGAAATCCAACTATGGAGATCCTCGTGAAGTGGCGGAGCTTGTTGTACGATTAGCTGAAAAGAAGCGGCTGAAACGGTTGAGATATCTTGTTGGAAAAGGCGTACGGCTTTCATTCACAGCAAAGCAGCTTCTGCCTTGGAACATGTGGGAACAGATCATACTACGTACACTCTCTTCAAAAAAATAAGCACAAAAAAACAGGCGGATATGTTGACATCCACCTGTTTTTCATTTATTCGCTATCTGACTGTCCAAGGGTAATATCTAGATTTTTATTCTTTCCTTCACGGATGACAGTCATTGTGGTTTTATCGCCGACTTTTGTTTCTTTGTAAAGAATTTCTTTCAGCTGAGAGCTGTTCACTACGTCTTTCCCTTTGAACTTGATGATGACATCTCCAGATTTCAAGCCTGCTTTTTGTGCAGGTGAACCTTTTGAAACATCCTTTACGTAAATGCCTTTGCCGATTTGTTTATCAAATAAGCCGAGCGTATTTTCCTGATACGTCTCAGGCACTTGCTCAAGGTCAATCATTTGTACGCCAAGGTATGGACGTTCGACTTTTCCATTTTTCAACAGCTCATCTACAATCGGTTTGACATCGTTACTTGGGATCGCAAATCCGAGTGATTCCACACCGCTTTCGCTGATTTTCAAGCTGTTGATGCCAATGACTTGACCATCAGTATTGATAAGGGGCCCCCCGCTGTTTCCTGGGTTAATGGCTGCATCTGTTTGCAGCACATTCATCTCCACCGTACCAGATGACGTATTTGCTTCTACGGTACGATCAAGACCACTAATAATTCCTTCTGTCACAGTACCCGAGAACTGTGCACCGAGCGGATTCCCAATGGCAATGACTTTATCTCCAGCACGAAGCTTAGAAGAATCACCAAAGCTCGCCACTTTATCAATGCCGTCTGCGTTCATTTCAACAACGGCTAAATCGGTCATGACATCACTGCCGACAAGCTTTGCGTCTTTCGTTTTTCCATCATAAAGGGTGACCTTGATTTTATTGGCACCTTCGACAACATGGTTATTTGTAATAATGTACGCTTTTTTGCCATCTTTTTTGAAGATGACACCAGAGCCTGTTCCAGCTTCAGCTTCTGTTTGATCACCGCTCAGGCCAAACGAATTTTGTGTAGATTGATAGTTTGAGACCCCAACAATGGTGGGCTCTAAATCTTCTACCATATCAGCCACATTTGTGGCATTGGTGATTTGTTTTGTCGAGAAATTATCTGAGACTGCCGGCTCGGTTGATGCGGTCTGCGTTTGCGTGTTGGCAGCTGTATCCTGTGACTGCGGCAAAAGCGGTGTAATGCCAAGTACAAGACCCCCGCCAATAATTCCTCCAAGAATCGGGCTCAGCCATGCCGCCTTCCGCTTTTTCTCTTTTTTCGACGCACGGTCATCCACCATTTGAGGAGAATGATTTGTCACACTCTCCTGAGTGGCAGATGCTTCGTTTTCATGCTGGTGGAAAACAAGTTCCTTCTCTTTTTTTGGTGCGTCTATTTGATTCTCATTCTCTGGATAGGTATCTTTTTGCTGATTCATTTCATTGTCTTGATTTTCTGGATGATTCATCTTATTCTCTTCATCTTCTCTTCGGAAATCCATCGCTTGCACTCCTTTACATCATGTTTCATTCATATGTCTAGATAGGACTTCAGGTCCTCTTAATGGAAAGATCATTGAAAAATACTTTATGGCAATATGTCAAATTATATAATACTTATTCATAGAAAAAAAGCAAGGTGCGCACATTGATGAAAAGCACCTATTCATCCGCCTTTTGTCTATGCCCTTTTTTCCCTTGACCTTATCATAATCAAACATTATGGGATAATGATGAGAAGAATATGTGAAATTGTGAAAAAAGCGTGTGATTGTTGACATGCCGCCTTCGTATCCCGTTATAATGACGTTGAGAGGATGTGGAAGACTTTGTCGTACACCATTTATTTAGTTGAAGATGAACAAAACTTAAATGAACTGTTAACCAAATATTTAGAGAGTGAAGATTGGAATGTCTCCTCTTTTTTAACTGGAGAAGCGGCACGCGAGGCCATGAACAAGCCGCCGCATCTATGGATTTTAGATATCATGCTGCCTGATACAGACGGCTATACCCTCATTAAAGAAATTAAAGCCGCATCACCTGACGTACCGGTCATTTTCATTTCAGCCCGTGATGCAGATATCGACCGTGTCCTCGGTTTAGAGCTGGGAAGCAGTGATTATATCGCAAAGCCGTTTCTTCCGCGTGAGCTGATCATTCGGGTTCAAAAGCTGCTGGAGCTTGTGTATAAAAACAGCGATACCCCGCAGCAGCAAAGCGTCACTTCAGTTTCTTCTTATATCATTCATGAGGATGTAAGAGAGGTCTATGAAGAAGGGCAGCTCATTAACTTAACTTCTAAGGAATTTGACTTGCTGCTTTTATTTACACATCACCAGGGACATGCTTTTTCGCGTGAAGATATCCTCGTCAAGATTTGGGGACACGATTACTTCGGGACAGATCGTGTGGTGGATGACCTTGTCAGACGGCTGCGCAAAAAAATGCCCGACTTAAAGGTCGAGACCATCTATGGATTTGGCTATAGGATGCTTAAAGGATGAAGAACAAACCGCTCGCTTTTCAAATTTGGGTTGTGATCTCTGGCATTTTGCTCACCATTTCCATTGTCCTGATTATTCTATTTTCCAATACATTACGTGACTTCTTCACAAATGAAATTTATAAAAATATCGAAAATGAACAGCAAGTGCTGACAGAATATCCATTGAACCGAGACGGCTCGCCAAAGTCGACACCGGAAAACCGCTCCGTGCAGCACATTTTGATCCCGTCAGATGAATTAGATCAAATGGCGCAGTTTTTTCCGCATGCCTTTATTGAGAAAATCCAATCGTTTGTGAAAAAACAGAAAAGCGCAACGAAACGGTATTCTGAAGAGGTGAACGGCCAGCATATCTTTTTTGTCATCAAAAAAGTATCATCAGGCAATACACAATATATTCTTCTGTCCTATGCACCAGATTCTTATCGAGACGACCTGTCCTTTACGCTGTTTAAACAGCTGATCTTTATCTTAGGCACTGTTATTTTACTAAGCTGGATTCCATCGATTTGGCTTGCCCGCTATCTATCCCGACCAATCGTTGCGTTTGAAAAGCACGTCAAACGGATTGCCCAAGAGGACTGGGACGACCCTGTCATCGTTGACCGGCAAGATGAAATTGGCAAACTTGGTCATACCATTGAAGAAATGAGACAAAAACTCATTCAAAAAGATGAAACAGAACGGACACTTTTGCAGAATATTTCACATGACTTAAAGACACCTGTCATGGTCATCCGCGGCTACACGCAGTCCATTAAAGATGGTATTTTTCCTAAGGGAGATCTTGAACAAACGGTGGAAGTCATTGAAGGTGAAGCGGAAAAGCTTGAGAAGAAAATCAAGGATCTGCTGTACTTAACAAAGCTTGATTATTTATCTAAACAACATCCCGCACATTCTTCCTTCCTACTCAGTAATACGATGCTGGAAGTGGTCGACCGAATACGCTGGTCGAAAAATGAATTGCAGTGGAACGTGGACTTAGATGATGAGGCTGCTCTTGAAGGCGATCCAGAACAATGGAGCAAATTATTTGAGAATGTACTAGAAAATCAACTTCGCTACGCAAAAAGTAAGATTGATATTCAGATGAAACAAGAAGAGGATCAAATCCGCATTGTCATTCGTAATGACGGTCCTCCAATTGAAGAACATATGCTGTCCAACCTATACGAGCCTTTTAGTAAGGGAAAAAAGGGCGAATTCGGTATTGGATTAAGCATTGTCAAAAGAATACTTTCAATGCATCAAGCGTCCATATCTATTGAAAATGATGATCTAGGTGTACGCTATACAATTATGGTTCCAAAGAAGAGACTGTAGGTTTTTGACCGCAGTCTTTTTTAGATGAATGAATACCCATTGAAATCACGGTATGTGGCTTTGATCTTTTTGCCAGCTTGATACATCCATTTCTTTTCAATGGTTGTCTCTTTCGGCATTTTGACTTTTTCTACTTGAATCCCTTTTGTTCGCAGGCGTCTAATCATATCATCGATTTCTCTCATGGAACATCATCCTTTCACATATTTTGACCAGTTGGTCACCTTACTTTATAATATAAAGAATTACACTGTAAAAAACAAGTTACAATCTGATTAATTTTTGAAAACTTTCGTCGTTTATGACCGATAAGTCACATCTCTTTGCGTACGTTTCCTATGACATTTGTCTCTCGGTAAGAAAGGATGACATTCATTTTGAAAAAGAAAGAAAAAATGATCATTGAGGCTGGCATGAAATTATTTGCCAGCAAAGGCTATAACACAACGTCTGTTCAGGAAATTGCAGATGAATGCCACATGTCAAAGGGTGCTTTTTATCTTTATTTTAAATCAAAGGAAGCACTGCTCATTTCGATCCTTCATTACTATTACGATAAGGTATTTACCCGGATTCATGAGGTTCAAACAGAGGGCGGCACACCAAAAGAAGCCTACCGCAAACAGCTCACTGTCTATTACGATAATATTTTGCAGCAAAAGGATTTTATTAAAATGCAGCTGAGCGACAGGGCGCTTCCATTGAATGAAGAAACGCAGCAGCTCGCAAAGCAAATTAGGATTGCAACCATCCAGCTTCACATCGATAACATTAAACAAGTGTATGGAGATGCTGCTATTCCTTATATGGCTGATTTATGTTTGACGATTGAGGGCATGAGCCACGTTTATTTCGAGCTTGCAATTTTATATGATTTTCAGCTAGAAGCAGAAGAGCTTGCCACAACCATGATTCATCGTATCGATGATTTGATGGGCGGTATGATGAAGCGAAATGATCTTCCTCTCATTTCTGTAGATCAAGCGAGCGATTGGTTTGGTCCAATTTATGAACGGTCATTCGATCCGCTCACAGAATCTCTTTTAAAGGAATTAAGAGAGATGGCTGAAGCACACTATGAAGTGAAAGACGAGCCTGAATTATTTGAAGCGCTTGGCATCCTGGAAAATGAATTAAACAAACAAAAACCAAGACAAGTCATCGTGAAAGGCATGCTGTACCAATTGAAATTATACGCACCGCTTCAAACCAACTCCGAATCTCTTTTGCGTATTTTGAAAGAGGATCATTTGTAAAACCCAGGGGATGCCCTGGGTTTATTGTTGTGATAAAAAATCAAAATCCTTATGTGTCAGTTCAGGAAGTTTGCTGGCTTGAACTCTATTTAGTAAGTCATCTACATATCTTTTAACAGCAAGCATGTCACAAGGAAAATCAAATTCAAATTCTTCCTCTATCGACAGTGTGTCCATACAATACGAACAGGTTGGTTTAAAGCCAAGCATATCGTTATTGAAACTTAGAACATCTTCATACGACTCTTCTGACAGCTCAAAATGAGAGATCAAAAATATATCAATATGATTCCCACCCTCGGGCCGTCTTTGATCAATATATAACAAAAAAGCTGACTCCTCCGTATCTTGGGACATTACTTGAAAGAATTCAACATCACGTGTCCGCAACCATCTAATAAACCTTGTCTTTAATGTTCTCACAACTATTCACCTCAAATATCTTCCCACATAAAAACCAGGGGCAGCTGCCCCTGGTTTCTTATTTTGCTTTTGGTGTCACCATTTCTTCTGGTTTCACAAATTGCTCGAACTGCTCTTCTGTTAACAGCTCTAATTGAAGTGCTGCTTCTTTTAGTGTTAATCCTTCTTTGTGAGCAAGCTTCGCAATTTTTGCTGCATTTTCATATCCGATGTGCGGGTTAAGTGCCGTCACAAGCATCAATGAATTGTTCAAGTTTTTCTCAATCGTTTCAAGGTTTGGTTCGATTCCAACTGCACACTTGTCATGGAATGAGTTCATGCCGTCAGCAAGTAGTTCAACTGATTGCAGGAAGTTATAAATGATGACTGGCTTAAATACGTTCAGCTCAAAGTTTCCTTGGCTTGCCGCAAAACCGATTGTGGCATCATTCCCCATGATTTGTGCTGCAATCATGGTTAAAGCTTCACTTTGGGTTGGGTTGACTTTTCCTGGCATAATGGAGCTTCCCGGCTCATTTTCAGGAATGATCAATTCACCAATTCCGCAGCGAGGACCACTTGCAAGCCATCTCACATCATTGGCAATTTTCATTAAATCAGCTGCAAGTGCTTTTAAGGCACCGTGTGCATACGTAATTTCATCATGGCTTGTCAGCGCATGGAATTTGTTTGGTGAAGAATTGAATGTTTGACCTGTCAGCTGGCTGATTTCCTCAGCAACATATTGACCGAACTCAGGATGTGCGTTAATGCCTGTACCAACAGCCGTTCCGCCAATGGCTAATTCTCTCATTTTTTCAGTTGATTCTAGAATCATTTCTTTTGAACGGTCCAGCATATATACCCAGCCGCTAATCTCTTGACCAACTGTCAGCGGTGTTGCATCCTGCAAGTGCGTACGGCCGATTTTCACAATCTCTTGATACGCTTTTGCTTTCTCATCAAGAGTTGTTCTTAACTGGTCAATTGCAGGCAGCAATTTTTTGTACACAGCTAAAACAGCTGCCACGTGCATAGCCGTTGGGAATGTATCATTTGAGCTTTGGCTGCGGTTAACGTCATCATTCGGGTGAATGCTGAACTCGCTATTTTTATCTTTCAAGTAAGCAGTTGCTCTGTTTGCAACGACTTCGTTCATGTTCATGTTACTTTGTGTTCCACTGCCTGTCTGCCAAACAACAAGCGGGAAATGCTCGTCATACTTTCCGCTGATGATATCATCACATACAGCAGCAATTGCTTCTGCTTTTTCGCTTTCAAGGTTGCCAAGACGTTCGTTCGCAATCGCTGTGCTACGTTTCAAAATTGCAAACGCATTCACAACTTCCTTTGGCATTTTCTCAGAACCGATTTTGAAATTTTCTTTGCTTCGTTGTGTTTGTGCACCCCAGAACTTGTCCTTCGGCACTTTGATTTCGCCCATTGTGTCTTTTTCGATTCTAAATTCCGTCATTATGTATCCCTCCATAGCTTCTCATCACTCAACTCTATTCTATACAAAAAACGAAAATCCTTTAAGCGTTTTCAATTAAAATTTTATCTTTATTTTAATTTTAGTTCAATATAAACGCGAACATCCTTCGAATATTTGTATTTTGGGTTCGTTTTTCCGTAATCCTTTGATGTATATGTCACCTCATAATGCTTGTCAAACGACTGTAGAATACGGTCAATCTCCTCTTTTGTTCCTGCTAAACGAATCTGTGCCATCTTATTTCCTCCAAAACCCTCATTCTTTCTTTTACCACAAAATAATGTAACACAGAATATTGTTTTTTCAAGCAGGTAATGCTAAGAAAAAGATTTGAGGCGGGTGATCCGAATGAATCAAACTCCATTAAAAGAGCACTTATACGATAATCTCTCCGTCATCCTTCCACAATTAAAGGAAATGGACGATTTGGTCCATGAGAAAAAAACGCTGCCTCACGGACAGGTTGTTTACTATTTATACATAAAAGAAATGAACGAAACGATGGAGATTCAAACCTTTTTAAAGCTACTTCTCCAAGATCATACGTCTCTCACAAAAGAGAAGCTGGAATCCAATTTATCGATGATGACCACCCGTTCGGTGAAGACCTCTGAGGAATTGGTCGCTGCGATATTTGATGGGCATTGCGTGGTACTGATTAATGGATTTCAGCATGCGTATATTTTAGAAACGCATGGAACTCAGAAACGCAGTATAGGGGATGCTACCTCTGAAACAGTTGTGAGAGGACCGAAAATTGGCTTTATTGAAGATTTAGATACGAACTTAGCTCTTGTAAGACAGCGCTTGAAAAACCCCGATCTCAAAACGGTTGACATGAAGATTGGACAAAAGAAATACACCCAAGTGACCATCATGTACATAGATGGTATCGCTCAATCGTCTGTTTTAAAAGAAGTGAAAAAACGACTGAAGCAAGTCACCATTGATGATATACAAGACTCTGGGGTTCTTGAGGAACTGATTGAGGACAATGTGTACTCTCCTTTTCCGCAAATCCAAAACACAGAACGGCCGGATAAAGTGGCATCCGCTTTAAATAATGGACGTGTCGCCATTTTTGTCGATCATTCACCTTTTGTGTTAATTGTACCAGCTTCTCTTGCGACGATTATGCAATCACCTGATGATTATTATGAAAGGTGGATCGCTGCCTCTCTCATTCGGATGCTGCGGTTTACCTCTATCTTTCTGACATTATTTTTATCAGCCATTTATATTGCGCTTGTGTCCTTCCATCAAGGGCTTTTACCTACACCTCTGGCTATTTCGATCTCAAGTACTAGAGAAAATGTCCCCTTTCCGCCTATTGTGGAGGCACTCATCATGGAGATTACGATTGAACTGCTGCGAGAAGCTGGTTTAAGGCTGCCAAATCCGCTCGGTCAAACGATTGGACTTGTAGGCGGAGTTGTCATCGGACAGGCGGCGGTTCAGGCCCATATTGTGAGCTCAATCATGGTGATTATCGTTAGTGTGATGGCCCTTGCATCATTCACTGTCCCGCAATATGGGATGGGGATGTCGTTCCGAGTGCTCCGGTTTGTGTCCATGTTTACAGCAGCTACCTTTGGTTTATATGGGATTGTGCTGTTCATGCTCGTTCTCCTTACTCATTTAACACGGCAAAAAAGTTTTGGTACACCTTATTTCTCACCAGATTTTGTGTTCAGCTATAAAAACAAAGACAATTCCATCATTCGATTGCCTTTAAAAAATCAAAAGAAAGGAGAACGATATGGTCAATCATAAAGAGTCGATCACAAGCTATCAGGCAAGTGCCATAATTGCCAATACAACATTAGGTGCAAGTATGATGATTCTGCCACGAGCAATGGCTCAGGCTGCAACTACACCTGACGGCTGGATTGCACTCTTACTCATGAGCGTCATTTACATTGTATTTATTTTTGCGAATGTCCTTATGATGAAAAAAGTCCCCTTCTCCTCTTACTATGATTATACGAACGAGGGGCTTGGCAAGTGGATCGGTGCCCTTGCTAACCTGCTCATTATTATTTATTTTCTCGGCGTTGCCAGCTATGAAGTACGGGCTATGTCGGAAATGGTGAAGTTCTTTTTGCTTCAAAACACACCTGTAGCGGTGACCATGATCAGCTTTATTTTGGTTGGTCTTTATCTTGTAGTCGGCGGGATTGGTGATTTTGCCAGACTGTGCCCTTTTTTTCTCATTGTCACCCTGATTATCTTATTTATTGCTTACGGACTCAGTGTTCAAGAGTTTAAGTTAGATAACCTCCGGCCTGTTTTAGGAGAGGGCTTCTCCCCTGTCTTCAAATCCCTTAACGCATCAGCCATTTCGTTTGTCGGCATTGAAATGATGCTGTTTATGCCTGTCTATATGAACACGCAAAAACACACCTTTGCTTATGGCGCAGTCGGCTTTTTGATTCCTGCGATCATCTATATTTTCACCTATATTCTTGTCGTTGGTGCGTTCACCGTGAAAGAAACTGCGACGTTGACTTGGCCGACGATTGCTTTATTTCAATCATTTGATATACAAGGAATTTTTATTGAACGGATTGAATCCTTTTTGCTTATCGTTTGGCTTGTTCAGCTTTATACGAGCTTTGTAGGATATACGTTTTTTGCTGCAATGGGGGTATCTAAACTAACAAAATTACCAAAAAAGATCGTGCTCGCGTTGATGGGAATTGTTATCTACTTTGCCGCCGTTTTCCCAAAGGATGTTGATACAGTGCGTGATTATTTAACCTATGTGAACCATTTATTTTTCCTTTTATTCGGCATCCTCCCGTTTCTCTTATTTATCATCGTGTTTTTTAAAAGGAGGCGGAAAGCAGCATGAAAAAAAAGGCGGCCTTTGCATTAATGGCCCTTGTTCTATTAAGTGGATGCTGGGATAGTACCAATATTGAGGAGCTCAACATGGCGATTGGTTATGGCTTAGATAAAGGAGATGACGGTCATAAGCTTAAAATATCTATGCAAGTCCTTGTTCCTCAAAAAATTGAGCAAGAATCCAGCGTAAAAGACCCAACAAAGATTATTGAAACTAGTGGTGATTCCGTACATCAAATATTCCGAACAACGACGCTCAAAAGTCACCGTATTTTTGCCCAGCAGCTGAGGGTGTATTTATTTTCTGAGGAGCTCATCAATGAGAATAATTTCGACCTCGTCATTAATCAATTCATTCGCGACAATGAAACGAGGAGAGGAAGCCTCGTCTTTATGACCTCTGAAAAGCCTGGGGACTTGCTGAAAATCAATGACGATGGACAGCCAGCTTCTTCTACATTATATGATATTTCTGGGAATACAAAATTGACCATACGTATGCTCAAGCCTGTTTCATTAGGAGATATTTCTTCTGCTATGCAAAACAACGTATCTTTCGCTGTTCCGAAAGTCGGTGTGGATCAAGGGAAATTAATACTCGACGGAGCCTCTATTATAAAGAATAGACGATTTCTCACCAACATCTCTCCGTTAGCAGTGCAGTCATACAACCTGTTGACCGGAGAAGGAAAAGGCGGAGTCATTGAATTTGAATATAATCACAGCATCTATTCGTTTGAGATTTTTAAACTGAAACACAACATTGAAACGAATAAAACAGCCAGCGGAAAATATCAGTTTAATGTGTCAGTGGAGCTTGATGGAAGATTATCTGAGGATTGGAATGAGCGGGGAAATGCATTTAATGAAAAGTATCTTCAAGAGATTGAAGGTGTAGTGGAGCGTCGATTAGAGAAAAACGTAAAAGATTTCATTGGGGAATTACAACATGAGATCAAAGCAGATATTTGCGGGTTTTCTCAAAAAGCGAGTATTGCGTATCCAAAGGACTTTCGAAAAGAAGCGAAGCATTGGGATGAGATTTTTAGTGAATCGGACATTCGTTACAAGGCAAATGTGAAAATCCGTGACTTCGGGACTAAGGGCGCAACACAATCTTTATAGAGTATGTTAAAATGGTAAGAAAAAAAGGGTGTCAATCATGAAACGAGCTTTACTTTCGGCCGGCATTCTATTTTTGATTCTAGGGATACTTCTGTTAATCGTTGTATTCATGCAATCAAAAGAAGATTTCTTCATTGAAGCCGACAGCTTTTCAAGCACATTTTTGATCGTGGTTTATTATGGACAAACCCCTGCGCTCCTTCTGTTGGGAGGCGGATTATTCGTCGGACTTTCACAGATCATTGATTTGCAGGAAAAAAAAGCGGCAGCAGCAAAGGAGAGCGTAAAGCTTTTATCCGAAATGAAGAAAACCCTGGAAGAAAAATCGGCCAAGGAGCAGGAGGCTTTTCCAGTTCCTGAGCTCCATCAACTATCCGAACGTCCGATCACAGGACAGAAGGACTAATTTTACGCATGTTCTAGCAGCTTTCACATGAAAGCTGTTTTTTTATTGAATCAGCTTATGACGGTGCGCATACACAGCCGCTTGCGTTCGATCTTCCACATCAAGTTTGGAAAGAATGTTGGTAATATGGGTCTTCACCGTTTTAATTGTAATATATAATTCCTCGGCAATGACCTTATTCGATTTCCCATCCGCAATCAGCTTCAAGATCTCCATTTCTCTTGCTGTTAATGAATCGTGAAGGATGGACCCATTTGATGAATGACGGAGTTTATTCATGACCTTTCCAGCCACTTTTGATTCAAGTCTTGGTTCGCCGATACTTGCAGATCTGATGGCATCAGCAATTTCTCCTGCCTTGGATGTTTTTAATAAATAGCTTAAAGCACCCGCTTCAATCACCGGATAGACTTTATCATCGTCAATAAAGCTCGTCAGAACGATGATTCTAGCATCTTCAATTTCTTGACAAATTCTTTTCGTTGCTTCGATGCCATCCATCCCTTCCATGACAAGATCCATTAAAATCACATCTGGCTTTAACTCAACGGCTAGCTCTACACCTTTTTGTCCATCTGACGCTTCACCAATGACTTCAATATCAGACTGCGCCTCTAAAAAGGCCGCAAGCCCCATTCTCACCATTTCATGATCGTCGATTAAAAGCACTCGAATCATCGAACGTTCTCTCCTTTTCCTTCATCAAAAATGGGAACCTTCACATCAATTTGTGTGCCTTTTCCCTCAAATGACATAATCTCTGCGACACCGCCTACTTCACTTGTTCTCTCTCGAATCGATTCAAGTCCGTAGGAGGCTGTCTTCACATGATCTGTTTGAAAGCCGATACCATTATCAATAATCTTTAGCTGCACTTGCCGGTTTCTTATGAGCAGGCGCACAGTTACCTTTGTCGCCTTTGCATGCCTAAATACATTAGACAGGGCTTCTTGCACAATTCGGAAGAGGTGGTCCTCTACTCCTTTAGATAACGGAACATCATCTTCGATTTCCCAATCAATATCAATCGGCTGCTTTGCTTGGAATTCATTTAGCAGCTCAATTAAGCCTTTTTTCAGGTCTTTTCCTTCTAGCGTGATCGGTCTTAGGTGAAGCAGAAGAGCACGCATCTCATTTTGTGCATCACCAGCCATTCGTTCGACAAGCTGCATTTGCTTTAATATCTTTTCGTCCTTTTCCTTCATGCCTTCAAGAATAGCTGAAGTCATCATCGAAATCGCAAATAACTGCTGACTGACTGCATCATGGAGCTCTCGTGCAAGCCGCTGGCGCTCTTCTGAGACGACCGATTTCTTCATTTGAACCTGCCATTCAGCCCGTTCATTAGAGAGCTTTTGCAAAGAGGCTACTTGCCCTTCGACCCGCTTCGCCATTTCATTTAATTGATCGGCGGCTAAGCCAATTTCATCGTCGCCAAGAGACGGCAGTCTGTATGCAAAGTTTCCATTTTCAAATTTCAAAATCGACTCTACAAGCTGATCAAGGCGTTTCTTATGCTGATAGCCAAATACACTCCCGGCAGAAATCCCAATCGCAAGACTAACGATGAGTAAAATACAAAAAAACGGTATCCCAAACCAGCGGGTAGAAAGCAGGATCATCGGATCAAGCTGATAATAAAAAAACATCGGCAGTGTCGTCATCGTCACAACACCGAGCGAGATGCCGACGCCAAGACGAACAGATTGCCACTGGAGACCTAAATGCAATTTCCTCATAAATATCTCACATCCACATCTCCGATCAGCAGAGAGATGGAGATTTTCACTTTTCTTTTGCTCTCATCGTAATCGTTGGTCATCACGTACACTTTACTGCCGAACCCGCTTCTTTTTTCATCTATGATTTTCATATCACCAATCGCGGCGGAAGCACTCACACATACTTCAATATCCTGCGGTACGTAAATATCCACATCTCCGATCAGCCCGCTAATCACGATCGTACTCTCTTCTTCTGCGATGATCGCCTTTGATAAATCGATTTTAACATCGCCAATAAAACCTGAAATGGTCAAATCACTTAATTGAAACGGCTTTTTCATCAGCCTGACTTCACCAATAAAAAAGTCATGCTCTTTGCGCGGCTTTGTCTGGCTTTTTGTTTTCTTCTGATCGCTCTTTTTTTCAAGATTGACTTTCAGTGAAGGCTTCCCGTCTTCTGATGTTTCCTTTTTATCGACATCAAAAACAGGTTTATTTTTCAATAAGCGATAGCCGGCATAAATCAAAAAGGCCGCAAATAGGTAACCTGTTAAACTAAATGTAATATTGAGCAGAAATTTTAAGAAGAGAAAGCCGGCAAAAATATAGGAAACTGAACCGAGCCAACGTTTGGATCGTGAGTGCAGCCAATAACCCGCCAGCGCAAAAAACACAGGCCAAAACAAATCTGCTCCGATCCCAATAATTTTGAGAAATAAATTAATACCAAATATCACGACAATGATGCCTAAAATTTGATTCCTTGTAAAACGCAGTTGACTCGCCTCCTTCCTTTCTTTCATTCATTACCGCAGCTTGAGGTTACCACTTGTCATTTCAATATCGACTAAATGTGTCCCTTTTCCCCGCGTACCTGTAAAGCCTCGACCTTCACTATCCACTTGATCAAAGTCATACGAGTGATCGACGCTTCCACTTGTTTTTTTCACCTGAACGTTGAAATCTCCGTCATCTGGCAAATTAAATTTCGCGCTCCCTGATGTCATATGAAAGGAGACAGGTGACTCAATTGTATCAAAACTTGCTGTCAATCGGCCGCTTGTCATGCCCAATTGCAGCTCGCCTTTGACATCATTAATATCAGCACGCCCTGAAGTTGCCCCAATATCACTATCCTTCGCATCAATGTGCGACACTGCCAGTCTGCCAGAGGTTGCTTTGATTTCTACATTTTTTGCTGAGAAATTCTCGGCTGTGAGGTTTCCGCTCGTTGATTTGAGTATCACATCTTGAAGGGACAGCTTTCCTTCTCCGTCAATCTCACTGACGCCGCTTCCACCCGTAATCTTCACATTTTTATGATAATCTGTTGGAATTTTAACTAAAAGCTCTCCTTTTTCAAATTGAGTAAAAAACAAGAAGCTTTTATTTTCAGCACGAATTTTGAACGTACCGCCTGTTTGCTCCGCATACATTTTCCCTTTTCCATTGACAGCAGTCACGGAAATATCGGAACGATTTTCAGGTTTTACCTTCACGCGAAACCCAGAAAGAGAAATATCTAATTGATCAATCTCCTCTTTTTTCGCTGAAGCTGTTGTCACTGGTTTTTCACGGGAAAAACTTAAATGAAAGAGATTTTCATTTTTGAAAAGCATGCCAATCATTAAAAAGATACCTACCAGTATACAAATTAGACCGATTAATCGCTTCATTCATACCATCCCTTTATCTTCTGACCTTTTCATTATAAGGAAAAGCGAAACAGAAAGAAATCAAATATCGGAAGAAAAAGCCTGCTTTTCTTCCGATGTGATCTCTATACGTTTGCTTGCTGTTGTTCAGGCTTTTTCTCGAGCTTGAGCTTCTGCCATTCTTTTTCAACCTCATCGGCATAATCTAAATGAGCATATGCCCCTTGATCTGCAAATTGTGCATAGCTGCCTGCTTTTGTTTCCATTTCTTCAATACGGTTCTCCATTCGGAGAAACTCTTTATATGCACTTTCACTGTCTACTTTATTGATGGAATCATTCATATGCTGCTTTGCCTGTGCGGCATTGGCTCTTGCAATCAGTGCCTGCTTCTTGTCTTTTATATCACGCAGCTTCGTTTCTAAGTGCTGCAATTGCTCTTTCAGCTCTTTCAATTGTTTCACAGATTGCTGGTAGGCTTCCTGATATTCGTTGTGCTTTTCTTCAAAATACTTCATTTCTGTGAGCGCTTTTCGTGCAAGCTCCTCTTCTCCCGCATGATATGCCAGTTCGGCCTGTTTCTTTCGCTTTTCAGCAAATGCTTCCGTCTCTTCTGCTTTTCGCAGGAAGCCTTGCTGAATCGTTTGCTGTTTGATGATGGCATGTTTCGCTTTCGCAACATCATCCTCCATATCACGAACGTATTGATTCAGCATGACACGCGGATTCTCCAATTTATCTAAACCTTCATTGACAGTTGCAACAAACATATCTCTTACTCTTCTTAATACCATTTGATATTCCTCCCTTTATTTTTTCTTTAAAAAGTCTTCCCATTCTTGATCAAAAGACGTATGAATCGGTTCTTCCGTATTAGGTGCCGTGTTTGGCTCCATATATGCTCTGCTTGATGAGTTTTTGGTAGATTCACCATTGATCATCGACCAGCCAAAATAAAGAAGTACCCCTGCAAATGCGATGCCGAGTATAAACGGCAGAAATTGCACGACGATTAGTACACCAATGACTGCTAGAATGATCCCTAAGGTTTTACTGCCTTTTTCGTATTTTTTAACACCTACATAGATGAGGCCTGCCCCAATTAAAACCGGGATCAGTCCACCAAATGAACCACCAAAGAAGATGGATAAACCGACAAACAATAAAATTGAACCGATAATGGTTTTACTTGTTATTTTCATCTTCATGCCTCCTTTCTTGCTCCTTGCTTTAACTATAGTCAAAAAAGAAAGCCGGCAAAACGTGTCACAGATTGATCTTTGATTGCGACTAGAGTCGTAACAATGCTCAGACTGAGCGGCAGAACCTAATAAAAAAGCACTCTTCTATTTGAAGAGTGCTTTCCTTATTTAGAACGAAACACGTCGGCACTTCGTTCATATTCAACATCAGCTTCACCAAGCCGATGATTCACGATTCGGGCGGCTGCAAATAAATAGTCGGAGAGACGGTTTACGTATGTGAGTGCAACGGCTGGAATCTCCTCCTGTTTCGCAAGCGTCACAATATGCCGCTCTGCTCTTCTGACGACTGTCCGCGCTACATGTAAGAGAGCAGCGCCTTCCTGACCGCCCGGTAAAATAAACTTGGTGAGCGGCGCGGCCTCTTCAACATAGACATCCATTCTTTGCTCAAGAATTGTCACAGAGGCTTCTGTTAATTTGCCTTCCTTACGTGGTGTCACTGCTGCCAAATCACCGCCGCAGTCAAACAGCTCATGCTGAATAACGATCAGCTCTGACAAAAGATCCTGAAACAATTCGCCATGCTGCCGTAACTTTGCATGTGCAAGTCCAATGAAGCTATTCGCCTCATCTAACGTACCATATGCCTCTACTCTCACATCATCTTTATCGGCTCTTCCGCCGATCAAGCCTGTTTGGCCCTGATCCCCGGTTTTCGTATAAAGTTTCAACGGTTTTCCCTCTTTTCTACTACTTTGTCTTTTTAGTATAACCCGAACTGAAGAAGATGCAGTTGTTTTACTAAATCATGATGAATGAATGTCATCAATGAAACAGAAAAGTGAACCATTTGTTAAATTAAGATATTAAATAATAGGATAGATAGTCCATTATGAAGGCAAACCATCCTTTTTATTTCATTATAAAATAGTGATTGAAGATATAGTTTATAATGTAAAACATGATTAAGACAAAATGAAGGAGGATGGTATGAGTAAATTTAGTTTATTTAACAAGTTTTTGGTACAAGAAGGCGAAAAAGAAAAAATGGTTGATATTCTGTTAGAAGCAGCAGAATCAATGAAGAATTTGGATGAATGTGACATATATCTTGTGAATATTTCCGAGAATGAACCAAGTTCTGTTTATGTTTATGAAGTGTGGGCAAATGAAGATGCCCATCAAGCGTCTCTAGGTCTCGAAGCTACCCAAACATTAATAAGCCGTGCAAAACCAATCATGACTGGTATGGAAAGAATCAGCACTTTAATAACAAAAGGCGGAAAGGGCATTTCATCTAATAAGAATTAAACCACCTTAGATATAAAATTAGAACTAGCCGGCATTGTTGCAATTTTTTTCCTATTTAAAACAAAGATTAAGAAGTATTGTAAGGACTACACATTTTAGATATGTGTAGTCCTTTTAATATCAACTGTCTTACTCAACTAACCTAAATATAATTGTACATTCACTTTTGAATGACATTCAACGTTTGAAGAAGCCTTTGTACCTTTTGTCCTAATCTTACGTGTAAATGGTCAGCATCTTCCGTTTCTTGCGTATTGAGTGCAGCGATGCACAGATGATGGATTGGAATGCTTGTTTCTTGCTTCATGATGTGCATAAGCTGCCCCATAAGCTGAACAGCTGCGCCGTCTGCTAAAGATCGTTTTAGGATAAGCCAAATGGTCAACGCTTCTTGCTGAAGCATGCCGTAAAGGATCATATCGTCTTTGGCGTCTTCTGCGGCAAATTGTGCTAATCCGTTAGCTTGCTCGAAAAACAGCATATCTTCAGCTGACTCTAGCTGCTCATGAAGCGTCTTCGTCCCCGTTCCAATAGACCTTTCCCAAAAGAACCCGCCGTTTTTCTTATGTGAGGAAAGGATGCGAAGAGGCTGATTAATGGAAAACGTCATCCCTTCTGAGCCATATGTCCTCCAGCCATCCGCTATGTTTACAATTGATGCTTTAGAAGGGGCTGCAGGCTCAACCATCAGCTGAGGGTTAGCCCTAAATGGATGCTGGAGCGGTGTCACATTTGTTTCATACACACGGTTGATTCGTTCAGTGGTCAAGACGTGATGCGGCATTCCTAACATGTCTGTCTTTCCTTCATGAAGCAGCAGCAGCCGATCACAATATAAACTGGCGATGTTTACATCATGGAATACGCCAATGACCGTTAATCTAGAGGAAGCAGTTTCTTCTTTAATTAAATCAAGCAAATCTTTTTGATAGGCTAAATCAAGGAAACTCGTTGGTTCATCCAGCAATAAATATTCAGGCTGCTGCGCCAATGCCTGTGCTAAATACACACGCTGCTGTTCTCCTCCGCTTAACTCGTGGATGGATTGATCCTTAAACTGTGCAACACCCGTTTGTTCCATGACTTTGGTGACGACCTGCACATCTTCTTGCGTGACAGATTGCAGCCACCCTTTTTGATATGGATAACGGCCAAATTGGACGGTTTCTTCCACCGTAAATGAAAAAGCTTGGTCCGTTTTCTGCGGCAGAACTGCCATCTTTTGCGCAAGCGTCTTTGGCTGATAGGATTGAATAAGGTGACCGCCGAGACGTACTTCACCGCTCATAGGTGCTAAAATCCCTGCCATCATTTTAAGAAGGGTCGTCTTACCGCTCCCGTTTGGTCCGAGTATACCGAGAAATTCTCCTTGCTTTACTTCAAGATTAATGCCACGAATGACCTCTTTCTCTCCATATCCACCTCTGATTTCCTTCACTTGAATCATACGTGCGTCCCCCCTCTATATTTACGAATGAGGATGATGCCAAATACAGGTGCACCAATTAACGCAGTAATGATGCCAATCGGTAATTCAGTCGGCTCAATGATGGTACGGGATAACACATCTGCTAATACAAGAAAGGAAGCACCATTCAGCATAGACAAAGGCAGTAGATGCCGATGATCCGTAATAGTTAAGAGACGGATAAAATGAGGAATCACAAGACCTACAAAACCGATCGTCCCTGATACCGCTACTGCACTTCCGGTCAGGATCGAGCCCGCCAGCAGCACAATATATTTGCTCCTTTTCACATGTACACCTAATAGCTTTGCCTTCTCCTCGCCATACGTCATCACATTCAAATCTCGTCCCATCAACATTAACGCAAAGGTCCCAACAAGAAAGAAAGGAAGAAAAAGCACAATATAACGCCAGCCCCTCATGGACACACTGCCAAGCAGCCAATGAATGATCTCTTTTAGATCATCACCTGTTAAAGCAATCATCAATGAAATGAGCGCACCCAAAAAAGAGCTGAAAATTACTCCTGTCAAAATTAAAGAAGATATGCTCATCCCCCGATGAACAAGACGCGCAAAAAAGAGAACGAGACAGAGGGTCACAAGCGCTGTTGTCATACTGAATAATGGCAGTGTGAAACTGCCAAAAAGCGGGAGCTGCAAGCTGAAAAACAGGGTCGCTACGGCTCCAACTGATGCCCCTTGAGATACCCCCAGCGTATAAGGGTCAGCAAGAGGATTTTTTAATAAACCTTGAAAAGCTGCACCAGATAACGCAAGTGCTGCTCCGACTAATGCCGCTAATATGACTCTTGGCAGCCGAATGTTCATCATAATATTGCGATCGATAGAATCAATGGTTCCAAACTGCACTCCGAATAGTTCATGAACAAATATACGAAGAATAGAAGGAATGGGAATCCCTAAGCTTCCAAAGGAGATTCCCATTCCAATGCTCATCACAAGAAGTAAAACACTTAGTGTATATGCGATGGTCAATTTATTTGAACGTATCAGGATAGACGTTTTTCGCAAGAGCCTCGACTCCTTCAACCAATCGCGGTCCCGGTCTTGATGCGAGATCCGTATTCAATTGAAAGACTTGTTTTTCTTTCACTGCTTTCATTGCATTCCAGCCGTCTCTTTTCTTCAAGTCAGCTAAGCTGGAACCATCAATTGTCACGATAACATCAGGATTTCGCTTGATGATCGATTCTTCTGTCATTTGCACCCACCCAGTTTGATCGCCTGCAGCATTTTTGGCATGGATAACAGAAAGCATTTCATCCATAAATGTATTTTTACCAGTTGTATA
Organism: Bacillus sp. I-2; assembly: GCF_001974945.1. NCBI lineage: Bacteria > Bacillati > Bacillota > Bacilli > Caryophanales > Bacillaceae > Bacillus > Bacillus sp. I-2. The sequence continues at coordinate 212,913 of NZ_LZRW01000022.1, forward strand.
GATTTCAGGTGCACCTGACACTTCGACAAAGACTGTTTTTTGCTTGTCTTTCGAAATCCCCTCTGCTTGTTTCTTGATATCATTCAGCTTTGTTTTCATTTCGTCTACAAGCTTTGTTGATGCTTCTTTCACGCCAGCTGCTTCACCGATCATATTGATTGATTTGTACACATCCTTAAAGGACGTTGCATCATTTACAGTCAGCACTTGGATCCCTGCATCTTCAAGCTGTTTAAATCCATCTTTTGATCCCATCTGAGATGCATGTGCTAAGACAAGATCTGGCTTTAAGGAAATGACCTTCTCGACATTGAATTCAAGTCCGCCAATCTTCTCTACCTTTTCGACTTCCTTTGGATAATTGTCAAAGTCTGATCGTCCAACCATTTTATCTCCAAGACCGAGTGCATAAGCAACTTCCGTATTACTTGGAATTAACGAAACAATTCGTTTAGGCTGTTCTTTGATTTCAACTGTTTTGCCAGCTGCATCTTTTATTGATACTGGAAATGCCGCAGTGGCCGTTTCTTTATTTTGTGACCCTTTTGCTTTGTGATCTGTCTCAGCGCCTGCACATCCTGCTAAAACACCCATCACAAGCAATAACGATAGCCAAATAGCTGTTAACTTTTTCATGAGTGAACCCCCTGTTTATGTACTGCTTAACGAAATCTCTTTCGTCAATTCTTTTCTAATTTCGGGAATATTATACTACAGTGCAGATAGGTTGTATATGTGATTTCTAAAAGCGTCTTTTCTGTTCCTAAAACAAAAAAACAGCCTCTAAAAAGACTGTTTTTCACTCTTCAATGAATTGATTTGTTCTCCATTGATGACGACTTTCTGAAAAGCAGGAGAAACGGCATGCTCTAAAGATAAGGGATACGCCACATCATCTATGACACAATCCTTCATTTTAAAATGTGTCACAGGAGAATGTGCGTATGCGGCTATTTTCACACCATATCGCCCGCCGCTGCTTTTGAGTCCTTCTACTTCAATATGACGTACAACAGGACGGTGCGGACCAGCATCTCCTTCCTCATACATCATGTCGATACAGATCACTTCATGCTTTAGACTTTTCACTGTATTGTTTTTAAAATAAATATGTTCAATGGTGCCGCCTCTGACAGAGTTGGTTTTAATACGCAGTGCCCGGTCAAGGTTCGGACTGTCCATGACATTATCTTCTGCATAAACATACTTTACCCCGCCAGAGATCTCGCTCCCGATCGTCACACCGCCGTGTCCATCCCGCATCTCATTTCTACGAATGACAATGTTTTCAGATGGAATCCCTATTCTCCGTCCATCCTCGTTTCTGCCCGATTTGATGGCAATACAATCATCTCCGTTATCAAAATAACAATCTTCAATGAGCACATTCCGGCATGATTCCGGATTGACACCATCTGTGTTTGGTCCATGCCCAATGATTTTAACGCCGCGGACGATGACGTTATCACTTAACACAGGATGAATTTGCCACATCGGTGAATCCTTCACTGTCACTCCTTCGATTAGCACATGCTGACATTGGTATGGCTGAATAAAGCTCGACCTTAAATAATGATCTTCTCCAAATATCCTTTCTTCTACCGGTATTCTCTTTTCCGCCATTTCAAATAAAAGCTGGCGATCCCGATCCTGAGAGGGCTGGCCATTTGTCCCATACTTCCAAGGCCACCAATGATGCTCATCCCCTCTGCCATCAAGCGTTCCGGCTCCCGTTATAGCGATGTTTTCTGCATGGTGTGCATAAATGAGAGGTGAATAATTATAAAGTTCAACCCCTTCATATCTTGTCAGTACAAGAGGCAAGTAATCCCTTGGGTCTTGGCTGAATGTCACATAGGCTTTCTCATGCAGATGAAGTTCTACATTGCTTTTCAATTCTAAAGCACCTGTCATAAATGTCCCTGCTGGGATCAGCACCCGCCCCCCTTTCAACCGGTGCGCATCATCAATGGCAGACTGAATAGCATTTGTTGAAAGCTCTTGCCCTTCCGCATCTGCTCCATAATGCACCACATTCAATTCACGATCTGGGAACTGCGGTGCTTTTATCTGCTTTAGCACTTGATCAATTCCGTTTACTTTTTTATCTTTCTTCCCTTGCTTTGCTAAACGAGCAATTCCAACTCCAGTTAGTACCGTTCCTGCTGTGATATACATCAAATCCCGTTTTTTAGACACGTACTCATCCCCCAGTCGACTTAAAGTGTGACACCTGTTTTGAAAATAGCCAGCTCTCTAAAATTGTTTTTTTCATGATTTAACAGCTTCCCGCTCGCCACATCAATGACAGTTGAAATGAATTTTTCTAATACAACATCTTCCGGTACATCTTCAAGCAGTTCTCCAGCATTAAAGTCAATCCAGTGCTTTTTTGTTTCATATAAGGCTGTGTTGGTTGAGATCTTCATTGTTGGCACAAACGTACCAAATGGTGTCCCCCGGCCTGTTGTAAACAAGACCATTTGACAACCAGAAGCAGCCAGTGCAGATGAAGCAACCAAATCATTACCAGGTGCACTTAATAGGTTCAATCCCTTTTGTTTCAGCAGCTCTCCATATTTCAATACATCTTTAATATCAGAAGTACCTGCTTTTTGTGTACAGCCAAGAGATTTATCCTCTAATGTCGAAATTCCACCTGCTTTATTTCCCGGGGAAGGATTTTCATATACCGGCTGTCGATGATCCATGAAGTATTGTTTAAAGTCATTGATCATTTGCACAATATTGTCGAAAGTCTTTTCTGATTCCGCTCTCTCCATTAAAATCGTTTCAGCACCAAACATTTCTGGCACTTCTGTTAACACTGTCGTGCCGCCTTGAGCTACAATAAAATCGGACAGTCTGCCTAAAAGCGGATTTGCGGTAATACCAGAGAATCCATCTGATCCTCCGCACTTCAAGCCAATTTTCAGCTCAGATAACGGAATGTCTTCACGATGATCTTCTTTCGCCGCATCATAAATTTCCTTGAGTAAAGCGACTCCCGTTTCTATCTCATCTCCTACTTCTTGGCTTCTTAAAAATTTCACTCTCGTACGGTCATATTCACCTAAAGTGGACTGAAAATCCTCAATGTCATTGTTTTCACAGCCAAGTCCAAGAACGAGTACTCCTCCAGCGTTAGGATGCTTCACCGCATTTTGTAAAATGATTTTGGTATTTTCATGATCGTCCCCAAGCTGTGAGCAGCCATAATTGTGCTTTAATACGAGGGCTGTTTCAAAAGGATGGATGTTTCCACCCATTTCAGCGGTGAATATTTGGATCATTTGATCGGCGATACCATTCACGCATCCAACGGTAGGAACAATCCAAAGCTCATTGCGGATTCCGCTTCCTCCATTTTTTCGTTTATATCCTTTAAATGTAAGATTCGTTTTTTCATAGGGGTTTTCTGATAATGAAGGCTGGTATTCGTATTCTAGCTTGCCAGATAGATTGGTTTTGATATTATGCGTATGCACCCATTCTCCAGCAGAAATGGCAGTCACTGCATGACCAATGGGATAGCCATATTTGATAATATTCTCTCTTTGCTTGATTTCAGCCAATGCAAACTTATGACCTTTGGCGACGGTCTCTTTTAAGATAATCGTATGTCCTTGATGCTGCAGCTCCTCCCCTTGCTCAAGCTCTTTTAAAGCAATACCGACATTATCTGAAGGGTGGATGACAATAAAGTCTTTCATGCTTTCTCCCCCTGACTTTCATATTGATTAGGCATCATTCGATGAACAGCCGCTCTCATCCCATGCGTCTGTATGAGGGTAAGCTGATCAGCTACAGCTTGACTCAATCCATTTATATCCGTTAAATCTCTGCCCCATAATGACTCGCATGAAAGAATTTTCGCTGCAACTCCTTCATTAGAATGGTTTTCCTCTTCCCATGCTTCCTTCATGAGCGTTAGCACAGTTTCATCATCTTTGACCCTTCCTGCATGTGCTCTGTAGAAATAAATGAGACTGCTAAGTGAAAACACAAGTTTCATTGGCAGCTGTTTCTTTCGTTCAACATAATCAAGCAATGACGGAAGATTACGGGTTCGGAATTTGGATACCCCATTCAGTGCAATATCCAGCAATTGATGCTTTACAAATGGATTGCAAAAACGATCCCAAACGGATTGTGTATAAAGAAGAAGCTCATCTTCAGGGAGTTCAAGCCCTGGAAGTACTTCCTCCTCCAGCATACGCCGGACGAACGGACCAACATGCTCATCATCCACAGCTTCTTTTACAGTTTCTAAACCGCATGAATAGGCAATCGGCACCATCGCTGTATGTGCACCATTTAAAATTCGTACCTTGCTCATACGATAAGGCGCAATATCCTCTACAAAAAGTACATTTAATCCTGCTTCTTGAAATGGGAGCTCCTTTTGCACAAAGGCAGGCGCTTCAATGACAAAAAGATGATAATATTCTGCCGTGACAAGCAATTCGTCGATATACCCTTCCTCCTTTTCTACAATTTCAGCCGCTTCCTTAGAGAATCCAGGGACAATCCGGTCCACAAGTGTATTACAAAACGTGTTGGCTTCCTTAATCCATGTAATAAACGCAGGCGGCAGTTCCCACTCATCTGCCATACTGATCACATATTCCTTCAATCGATCACCATTTTGTTCAACCAATTCACAAGGCAGAATGATCAGTCCTTTCTGCTCATCTCCAGCAAATGCTTTAAACCGGTGATACAAGAACGCTGTCAGCTTTCCTGGAAAACTGGCTTGCGGCCGATCCTCCAAACGATCCTCTTTTCTGAACACAAGTCCTGCCTCTGTCGTGTTTGAGAAGACAAAGCGAAGATTCGGGTTTTCCGCTACGTGTAAAAACTCCTCGTAATCCGTATACGTACTAATTCCTCTGCTAATCGATTGGATGATCATACGTTCATTCATTTCTTGCTGGTCATGATATCCCTGAATACATAATGTGTACAAGCCATCTTGTTCATTTAAGGTTGCTACCGATCCTTTTCGTGGAGGAACAACAACCGCTCTTCCTTTAAAATCTGTGCAGTCGTTCAGCTTCTGGATGTGCCAATTGATAAATCCTCGCATAAAATTTCCTTCGCCAATCTGCAAAATCGTTTCCGGATACTCAGCCGCCGGGTATATGGCTTTTGATAATCGTTTCAAATGGATTCCCCTCTCCAAGAAATATGCACACGTGAACATTTTTCTAAGAAGGTGCTGATTACTGCACCTTTTTGACTGAATCTCTAATCATCAGCTCTGTGTGGACATACACTTTTTCCATATGATCCTCTTCTTGCTCTTCACCGTTTATTACTGAAAGGATAGCTTCTGCTCCAAGTGCACACATTTTTTCAATCGGTTTTTTCACCGTTGTCAATGCAGGTGTAGTATAGGACGAAAAAGCAATATCATCAAAACCAATAATAGAAATATCACCTGGACACGTTTTGCCTTTTGCAAATAATGCATTCATTGTACCAATCGCCATGTCATCGTTTGAGCAAAAGAGCGCTGTTGGCGGTTCATCAAGGGCCAGCAGCGATTCCATTGATTCATAGCCGCTTTTCATATGATAATCGCCTTTCATCATATATTCTTTCTTCATAGGTATTTGGTGATCAATTAACGCTTGCAGGAAACCAGCTTTTCTTTCTTGAGTTGATTTAAAGCCTTCTTTCCCTTCAATGATGGCGATTTGTTCATGACCTTGCTGAATGAAATGGTGTGCAGCCTGGTAAGCTCCTTGACTATCATCTGCTAATATATTCATGACCTCATGACTTTCTACACGGCGATTCAGCACAATGATGGGAATGCCCTGTTTCTTCACGTGATGGATAAATGCTTCATCGTGTTCGCTTTGACTCATGAGCAAAATGCCATCGTAGCGTTGTTTATGAATGGTTGTGTAATCGTGAAAGTCGTCAATTCCTCTTACAAAGAGATTATAATACTCTGTCATGACGCTGTTGACACCTTTTAACGCATCCACAAAGAAGCTTGAAGATGTGCCTTCTGTTAAACTTGTAAAAAACAGACCAATTGTAAATGATTTTTGTGATACTAGGCCTCTCGCATGGACATTCGGTGAATAATTCAGCTGTTTTGCAATCGACAAAATCTTTTGTTTTGTCTTCTCTTTAATAAAAGGACTGTTATTCAAAGCCCTTGATACCGTGGTATGAGAGACGTTTGCCAATTTTGCTATGTCTTTAATTGTGACTGTCATGCTATTCCGCCTTTTATGATTTTTTACCATCTTATCATAAAACCGCTTTCATTTTCTTCATGTCATTTTGTTTGGGTGGCGCTTGAGCTGATTTGCCCGGTCAAATTTGAAATACTGCCTGGCATTTTCATAGCTGATTCTTTTCACGATTCCCCCTAACAGCTCAAGATCATAAGGGGCTTCTCCTTTTTCTACCCAATCTCCAATGATATCGCAAAGCAGTCTTCGAAAATATTCATGCCTTGTATACGACAAAAAGCTTCGTGAATCTGTCAGCATCCCAATGAAACGGCTGATCAGCCCAATACTGGATAGAGCCATCATCTGCTCTGTCATCCCTTGTTTCGTATCATTAAACCACCAAGCTGTGCCGTGCTGGATCTTCCCAGGTGTCGTTCCGTCTTGAAAGCTTCCAGCCAATGTGGAAATCACAACATGATCCCTAGGATTCAAGGAATAGAGAATGGTTTTTGGCAGTGCCTGTTCTTGTTCTAAACGGTCTAATATTCTGCAAAGCGGCTTGGCAATGTCTTCATCATTCATCGCATCATACCCTGTATCTGGCCCAAGCCGCTCAAACATTTTCGTATTGTTGTTCCTAAGCGCATTGATATGAAGCTGCATCGCCCAGCCCCGCTCATAGTAAGCCTGACCAAGCTTAATGAATGTTTGTGTTTTAAATTTAACCTTCTCTTTATCCGTCAATGAATGCCCCGACATTTTTTTATGAAAAATGGCTTGCACTTCTTCTTCCGTCGTTTCTTCAAACGTCATTTCGTTAATGGCATGATCTGAGATCAGGCAGCCCTGTTCATGGAAAAAATCAATTCTTGCGAGGAGTGCTTTCAAAAAGTCTTGATAGGATTGGATTGGAGTAGATGAAGCCTTTGCCAGTTCGTGAACATACGCTGTAAATAGGTGATTCGTTATATCGAGTGCCTTATCAGGCCGAAATCCGGGCAGTACTTGCACAGTGAATTCTTCTTCCCGCAATTTTTGATGATAGCAAAGCGAATCGACTGGATCATCTGTTGTCACGACTGTTTCAACGTTCGATTTCACAATGAAGTCTCTTGCACCAAAACCCTCTCCTTGCAGCTTTTCATTTACTTTTTGCCAGATGATGTGTGCGGTTTTTTCGTTTAAAAGTTCTTGAACTCCAAAATATCGTCTCAGCTCTAAATGAGTCCAGTGATAGAGCGGGTTTCCAATGGTCATGGGAATGGTCTTCGCCCACGCCAGAAATTTCTCATAGTCTGAGGCATCCCCTGTGACGTGCGATTCGGGTATGCCATTTGCTCTCATGGCACGCCATTTGTAATGATCTCCGTAAAGCCATGCTTCGGTGATATTATGAAAGGTTTTATTTTCATAGATTTCTTTTGGGCTTAAATGACAATGGTAATCTATAATTGGAAGGTCCTTTGCAAATTCATGGTATAGCTTTTCCGCCGTTTGACTGTTGAGTAAAAACTGATCATCTAAAAAAGCTTTCATCAAACTCCCCCATCTCTCTTATAGATAAAAATAATTTGTTCACGTTAACAATTTTATTGTAATCGTTTACAAAATTGATTTCAATCCTAAAATAGGAAAAAACGATCTCCTTTAGAAAAGAAAATCGTTTTTTGGCTATTTTACAGGTGATGATTTTTTTAGGATAATCGCAATAGTTGTTCCAGTGCCTAGTTCACTTTCAACTTGAATATCACCGTCATGCAGCAAGACGAGCTCTTTTGCTATCGCAAGCCCGAGACCTGTTCCGTTCGTTGGATCGTTTGTATTTGTCCCTCTGTAATAGCGGTTAAATAGGTGATCCACCGTTTCCTGTGCCATTCCGCGGCCATTGTCTTTCATTTCGATTCGAACTTCTTCATCTGTTTCAGATAAAACAGCTGTAATATGTGTGCCTTTTTCGTTATGCTTCACTGCATTCGCCAGCAGGTTCTCAATCACTCGTCTGAACCATGCTTTATCGATCTCAAATATGACACCATCTGTTTGATCTTCAAAGGAGGATGGATAATCCTCAGATGAGGAGCTTCTTGAAAACTCGTCCATAATGGAAGCTAAAAATTCACTGAGTTCAACCGGTTTCCGATTAATAGGCAGGGCACCATTCTTCAATCGGTACGTGAGGTTTAAATCCTCAATCAATGTCGACATGTATTCTGATTTCTCACGAATCACCTGTCCCATTTCTATGACTTCTTCCTTGGACCATTGATATTGATCGGATTCAAGCATGAGTCCATAGCCGTAAATCGTACTTAGAGGCGTTTTCAAATCATGAGACAATCCTGCAATCCATTCTTCCCTTGTGGTTTGAATTTTTCTTCGGTTTGCTTCATTCTCTTTTAATGTAAGCGTGAGCTGATCCATTGTTTTTAGGATATCCTCAAATAATCGGTATTCCCGCTTAATACGGCCTTTTTTATTTTTACTGACTGGAATTCCCTTTCTATTTGTTGGTTCCTGCAATTTATTTCTTGATAAGAAAATCAGCCAGCGAATAATGTGATAAATTGGCAGTCCATAGCGATACGAATACCATGAAGTCATGACAATAATAATGGTGAGTGCAAGACCTGCATTTAAGATGGTTGTATATTGATTTAAAGCGTCTGTCTCTTTATCGTAAAGCTCATCCGGGCTGTATACTTTATTTGGTACCGAAACAATAATATACAGGTTTTTATTCACTTTCATATAAGACAGATCACTTCTAAACTCCCAAGGCTTCGATTGATACTTGAGCAGTTCAACATCTGTTACGTTATGTTTCAAATCGGTGTTGGCTCGAATGCCTTTTAAATATTTTCCTTCGTCATTGAACAAATGCACCGATCCATTCATTCTCTTCAAGAATTCTTTCGTTTCAACCGAATATTGAGATAGTGCAGCCAAATTCTTCTCGTGCTGCTTCAGATAATTGGCTACCTTTGTGCTGTTCGTTTTGAACCCATATAACACGATAAAGCTTTTTTGATCAATCTCAATTGGCCAGAAGTACATCTTGTAATCTTTAAATTGTCTCTTTTCAAAGATTTTGATCATTTCATCCTTTTGATAGGATGTTGGAATGGTTTTAGGGCGATGATAACTATAAACGTTTTTCTTTTTCGAATCAATTACTTGCAGCCAGCCGTCTCGTTTTTTCACTGCTTGCTTGAGCTGATCGTCGGCTTCCATTTTTCCATCCTCGTTAAAATAAAGCCAGCTCATGAGTGTATCTCCATCAGCTTTTGTTAAACCAGTTTCGGTCATGTTCTTGTAGTATTTATTTAAATATAAGTTCTCAGAGAACGTATTCCCAATCATCAAAATGGCAATCACAATAAACATTTGTCCGACAAAGTGAAAGAAAAGTTTTGCTCGTAAATTCATAAACTATTGAAGAACCTTTGCGGGGTGCGGTATAAATTTATATCCCATACCACGGATCGTCACAATATATTCTGGCTGACTCGGATCTAATTCAATCTTTTCTCTCAGCTTTCGAATATGAACCATGACGGTGTTGTTATCACCATATGATGGGACGCCCCATACTTTCTCATAGATTTGATCTTTTGAGAGTACCACATTCGGATGATCACAAAAGTACTTCAGCAAAGAAAGAAGCTGAGCAGAGCATGCCGTCACCTCTCCTCTTACCTTCAATTCGGCTGCATGAGGATGATAGGAGAAATGGGCATAATGATATTGGCTTTGAGTGTCTTCTTGCTCCTCCTGTAAAGAGATATATGTTCGGTTTAGATGAGCCTTAATTCTAGCCACTAGCTCAAGCGGGTTAAATGGCTTGGTGATGTAATCGTCTGCCCCCTGTGCAAAGCCCGTCAGTTTATCGACATCAGACGTTCTTGCAGTTAAATAGAAAATAGGCACTTTCGTTAACTTTCTGATTTCAGGCAGAACGTCAAAACCAGACTTACCGGGCATCATTACATCTAGAAGTAAGAGGTGGATGTCCTCGTTTTTGACAATATCTAATGCTTCATCTGCATGGTAGGCTTTATAAATATGCTTGAATCCTTCTTTTTTTAATACGCGTTCAACCATTTTCACAATTGCTTCTTCGTCATCTGCAATCAATATTTTTGCTGTTTCCACGCATCTCTTTCCTTTCTAGCATGATCTCTAACCGTATATTACCATTGTCTAAAGTAAAAAAGTACCTCTTTTCTGCATAAAAGCGAAAAAATATCAACTGGAGAAAATGGCAGGACTAGGAAGTTTTAAACATGCAAAAAAACCCGGCAGCTGCACCGGGTTCCTATACATCTATTATCCATTCACAGCTTCTAGCTTTCGTTCATGATTCATTAAGTCATATGTTAAACAGATCGGCTTATTCGTTCTAGGATCAAGCACAATTTCTGCATCAATATGGAATACCCGACTGAGTACATCTTTGGTCATGACCTCATGAGGCGTACCATCTTTTATGACTTTCCCTTGATTGAGGGCAATCATGTAATGTGAAAAACGCGCCGCATGATTCAAATCATGGATGACCATCAACACAGTTCGGCCCTGCTCCCTATTTAAGCGTTCTAACAGCTGAAGAATCTCGAGCTGATGTGCAAGATCCAAATACGTCGTAGGTTCATCTAATAGGAGCAGCTCTGTTTCTTGGGCAAGTGCCATCGCAATCCATACACGCTGACGCTGTCCACCGGAAAGTGCTTCAATTGGCCGATCATGAAAAGCAATCATTCCCGTTTCCTCAAGTGCCCACCTAATGATTCGTTTATCTTCATTTGATAAGCGGCCAAACCCATTTTGATGCGGGAAACGTCCATATGACACGAGCTCATACACTGTCAATCCACTTGGTGCTTCGGGCGTTTGCGGTAAGATCGCCATTTGTTTTGAAATTTCTTTTGTCGGCGTCTCGTGGATAGCCTTGCCATTTAAGTAAACAGCTCCTCGATTGGATTTCATTATACGAGACATCGTTTTTAAAATGGTTGATTTCCCGCAGCCATTCGGTCCAATCAGTGTTGTCACCTTGCCTTTTGGGATACTGACATTCAAATCTTCTACAATCAAACGGTCTTGATAACCGATACAAAGCTTTTCTGTTTCGAGTGATTTCATATGTTGTCTCTCCTTCCTCATTAGTTCGATTTCATCAATAAGTAAATGAAGTAAGGTGCGCCTAAAGCAGAAACGACAAGGCCAACTGGCACTTCTGATGGTGCAAGGATGACGCGGCCAATTGTATCTGCCAGTAATAATAACAGCGCGCCAATCAGTGCGGAGGCCGGTATCATTCCTTGATGCTTTGGCCCAACAAGCTTTCTAGCTAAGTGCGGTGCGGCTAATCCTAGGAAAGAGATACTTCCTGCAACAGCAACACTCGCACCTGCTAATGCAACGGCAATCAGCATGAGAAGGCTTCTTTCTTTATGAACAGAAATGCCCAATCCATAGGACAGCTGATCACCTAAATTCATAATGTTTAAGTAGCGTGATCTGACAAGCGCTAATATAAGGAAAATCAGCATCCATGGCAGAACAGATAAGACGTACGTCCAGCTCGAGCCATAAATGCTTCCAGATAGCCACACGATGGCTTGGTTAAAATCATTTGGGCTCATTTTCAACTGGATGACCACAATTGCTGCTGAAAACGCAGCATTCACACCAATACCAGTTAAAATCAATCGAACAGGTGTGATGCCTTTTTTCCACGCTAACACATAGATGAGAAATGCAGCAAAGCCTGCACCTACGAACGCGAAAAGCGGCAGTACAAAAATCGTAAAATCACCTAAATTTGTCATCGTGCCTTGAAATGCAAAGATAAATAGCACAACGGCAAAACCAGCACCGGCATTGACACCGAGAATACCTGGGTCAGCTAAACCATTTTGAGAAACACCTTGCCAAATCGCTCCTGATACAGCGATAGAAGCGCCGACAAGTAAAGCGATGACCATTCTTGGAAGCCTGAACTCGAATAATACGAGTTCATCCATTTCACTTCCGAATCCAAAAAGTGTTTTCAATGTATCCATCGGAGAGATTCGAATTTCTCCGGTATTTAAACTAATGAGAAACACAGCTACGATCGCGAAAAAGATCATGAGCATCGTTCGTTGATATTTCTTTTTCTTTGCTTGCTGCACCATTTCCATTTAAATCCCGCTCCTTTCACGTCTAGCTAAGTATAAGAAGAAAGGAACGCCTATAATCGCTGTAATGGCACCGACTGGCGTTTCAAACGGAGCGTTGACCAGTCTTGCAGCAATGTCTGCATAAATTAACAAAGTGGCCCCTAAAATAGCGGAGCATGGGATAATCCAGCGATAGTCCACTCCGACCAAGAATCGAGTGACATGAGGGATCACAAGCCCAATAAAACCAATAGAGCCTGCTACCGACACGGCAGCACCCGTTAAAAGAATAACAACCAATATACCAAGCACCTTGACCGTTTTTGTATACTGTCCAAGTCCTTTCGCCAGTTCTTCACCTAAGCTCAAAACCGTGATCGAACGGGCAAGGATCATTGCAATAATTAGTCCTGCAATGGCAACTGGAATGATGATATGAATATTGCTCCAATTCACCCCTGCCACTCCGCCAGCATACCAAAAGCTCATATCTTGAGCGACGTCAAAACGGATGGCAATGGCTGAGGATACGGAGCTCAAAAGTGCTCCAACCGCTGTACCAGCTAGTGCGAGCTTTACAGGGGTCAGCCCCCCTTTTGACATAGTACCTACACCAAATACAATAGAGGCACCGAGTGCGGCTCCAACAAATGACCAAAGAATTAATGTAAAAGAAGATTGGCCAGGGAAAAATGCTAATGCAATGGCAATCGCAAATGCGGAGCCATTTGTCACACCCATAATCTCAGGTGACGCAAGCGCGTTTCTTGTCATTCCTTGCATAATGGCACCTGATACGGCTAAAAAGGCACCGACGAGGGCAGCTCCAACTGTACGCGGCAGCCTCAATTCCCGAATGATTTGATGTGAAGTTTGATGTGGATCAAAATGAAAAACGGCTTCCCATACAGTCTGTAGATGAATGTTTGCCGCTCCTAATGATACTGATAAAAAAAGACCAAATGCTAAAGCGATCATTCCTATGATGATAACAGCTGCTGTTCCAAAAGGCTTCGTGACAATATCGATCGTATCATCGCTGGCTGGCAGCTGTTTATTCGATTGTGAGCCCAAAACCAGTCTCTTCCTTTCCGTTCATGTCTATTCTCTATTAGTGATAATGATTATCAATCTCGAAGTCTAGTATATCACTTTCTTTTCTTTTTGAAATCACTGTTCTGATAAATTTCTTTATTTTCGGCAAAAAACTGTGAGAATTTCATCATTTTTCTTTTGGTTCTAAATTAGCCGATGCATTTTTGTTCCTATCATGTTACGATAAAATTGAAAATGAGAATCATTATCAAGGAAAAGTGAATAGGAGAGAACTTTTGTGAAAAAACGAACTGGATTTCTTTTGATTTCTTTATCCATCCTTATGATCTTTACAGCCGCTTGCGGCAGCACTTCAAATAAACAATCTGCAGCGAAAAAGAATGACATGATTACATATCAGGATGCCAAAGGTGAAGTGAAGCTTCCGAAAAATCCGAAACGAATAGTGCTTCTTGCAGAAAGCTATTACGGGGACCTCGTCACACTCGGCAAGACGCCGGTTGCTACAACATCGCCCATCTTTAAAAACCCTTTTTATAAAGGGAAAACAGATGGAGTGGAAAATCTCGGAAGGACCCCATCAGTTGAAAAGGTAGCCGCTTTGAAGCCAGATATGATTATTGCTTGGGGAGAAGACGAGAAGTTTGATCAATACAAAAAAATCGCCCCAACTGTAGCGGTTAAATACAACCAATATTCCTTCAAAGACCAGCTAAAAGAATTCGGTAAAATGACAGGTACATCAAAAAAAGCAACAGAATGGATCACGAAATGGGATACTAAAATTGCTGAGGTGAAACCAAAGGTAACAAAAGCTGTCGGCAGCAAAACGGTTTCGATCGTATCGCCATTTGATAAAGGTATTTATATCTTTGGAAACACCTTTGGCCGCGGGGGCGAAATCATTTATGACGAGCTGAAATTAAAAGCACCGAAAGCCGTCAAAAAAGAAGCGATCGACAGCGGTGTCGGCTATGCAAGCATTTCTCTTGAGAAGCTGCCAGAATTCGCTGGCGACTATATTTTCACAGGTCCATGGAGCGGCTCAAAAAGTAATGGTGACCAAGTATATCAAAGCAGCATTTGGACATCACTTCCTGCCGTCAAAAATAAACGTGTATTTGAAATAGATCCCGTCGGTTACTTTTTTAATGACCCAGTGTCACTAGAAGGTCAGCTAGAGTTCATTGTGGACCGATTGACATCTGCATCATAAAAAAACGTTTCTCCAGAGATGGAGAAACGTCTTCCTTATCTTATACCGTTTCTTTGGCAAATCCTTTTGACATGAGTGGATAAAGCAAAATACCCACTAAGAATAGACCGATTCCAAGACCAAAAGTTTTCAAGTCGGCTGTTCCTGAAATAATGACCCAAGCTGAATATCCCATCGCAACAAGTGCAATGATACCGTCTCTTGTTCGATTTCCTTTTTGAAGCTCATATGTGTCACCTTGCATGATGACCTTAAAGCTGTAGATGGAAGACACAATATACGGAATAAGATACGCAAGTGTCGCTGATGTGGTTAAAAAAGTAAAAGCTTCATTAATCGTACGTGACATCACAGAGAAGATAAACAGCTGTGACATAATATTTGTAACAGTCAAAGCGAAAGCAGGGCTTCCTTTTTTGTTTGTTTTTGCAAAAACTGCTGGAAAATCACCAGCCTTTGCTGCTTGATACGGTACTTCTGAACCAAGTAAAATCCAGCCAAGCATCGAACCAAACAAACAAATAATCGCCAGCAGTGCCATGACAATTCCGCCAGCTGGCCCAATAATAAGCTGAAGCACATCCACGAATGGTTTGTCAGAGCCTTGCAATTGATCATGCGGCAGAACGCCCATTGTAATCAATGTGATAATCATGTAGATCGAAAGTGCGATTAAAAGACCTGTAATCGTCGCACGTTTCACATCACGCTGTGAGGATGCTCTTCCTGATAAAATGACAGCTGATTCAATCCCAATAAATGCCCATAGTGTGGAAATAGCCGCATGATGAATTTGGCCACCAAGTCCGAGCACTCCTTCTCCGCCTGTTTCAACTGGGAAGTAATAATGTTCAAATAATGCCGTTTGAAATGCAAATAATCCCGCCACAATAAAAAGGACGAATCCAAGCACCTTCGAAAAGGTCGTAATAAAATTCAATTTACTTGCAGCACTTAAGCTAGTGATTAAAATGGTATGTGTTCCCCATAGAAGAAGGGTACATACGATAAACGTCATGAGCTGGCCAAGTGTGACCGCTTCTTTTCCAAAGGTAAAAACTTCAGTCTTCACGGTGAGAATAGGGAAAAAAGTCGTTAAATAACCAGCAAGGCTTGTAATAATTGCGACATTACTAATCCAGCTTGCCACCCAATATCCCCAAACCATTGTAAAACCGGCCGCTTTCCCTTTTTTCGGATCTTTAAAAAGCGCCCTTGCATAACTTTGTGGTCCAGCCGTCAGCTGCGGCTTATGAATGGACAAATGCCCAAATACAAGCGCAATCATCAGCACACCGCCGCCTGTGACAAGCCATGCCATCGTCACACCTAAAGGACTGGCGTGCTGGGCAAGCGTACTTGGCAGCATAAAGATGCCTGAACCTACCATATTTCCGACGACAAAAGCCGTCAATAACCAAAAACCCCATTTTTTTGTCTGTTCCATTTCCGTACCTCCGTTTTATTCACTTTGGACCAGACCCGGCAGTATCTTCATTGATATATTTGTGAAGCAATGACTTGCATTCTTTATGTTCATCATGGATTACTTATTCACAGCATACCCTTATTTTTGTTACTCAGAACATAAAAAAAAGCCTGAACAAAAGTCCATGCTTTTCAAAACATACACCTTGATCTCCGGATAGCCCTCCACGCTTCAAAGACGTGGCAGTCCTGCATTTATTCAATGCAGACCCAGCATAAAGAAAGTTGGAGCTCTCTTTACACTTCGGCGCTGATGCCTTTTTTCTCATGATCTACGATTCCATCTCTCCTATGAGTGACTCATCATCCGCGCAACCTCTACCTCACTGAGACATAGCGTGAGGATTTCTATTCATTTTTACTACACGAAGGTTATCAAACATTCTCACATCTGTCAAAGGGAAAAACATAGAAAAAAGGCAGAGAACGGTTTCTCTGCCCTTTACCTGCTTATTGTTGGTTGTTTTTCTTCTTTTGTACAGCTTCCTGAAGCGGATCGCCTGCTAGCTCTTTACTTGCTTCCTCTAACAGCTGATCTACCTGCTGATGGTTTTTCTCACTTTTCGCCTTTTTATCCTTTTGGAAAAATGACATCGCTGTTTCCTCCCTTTTCATATAATGCGGTTGCCTGTTTAATTTGCGCTACAGCGCTCAGCATTATACAAGGGAAGAGGCTCAATCATCATGAAAGGTCTGTCTCATTTTTTGCAAGTACGACAGAAAGGTTTTTAAATCATCCTTTGTGAAGTCTGACATCATATGCTGAATCACTTTTCCGAAAAGACGTGTATGCTTTTCATAAATCGCCATCCCTTTTTCCGTGACTTCTAAACGAACAAGTGATGAATCGTCCTTGTCCCGTTCTCTTTGAATATAACCCTGCTCACATAATTTATTGAGTGCAATAGAGGCTGCACCAGGGTTTAAAGAGAGTCTTTGCTTCAGCTCTTCGGCATGTGATACTTTGCCTTGTATCAAAATAGAAAGAGCATATATCTGCGGGGGCGTGATGTCTTTCTCTAACTCAAGTAACTTGCGGTTTAATTTACGGCTGACTTCATAATGTACAAGAACAATTTCTTTTAAAATGTCTGCATTACCCATCCGAATCGCATCCTTATCGTTAGTATCAACATGACTTCTCCCTTATTATAGAATGTTTTTCCATTCAGCCAACCATTTTGGCCTCTTTTTCTTTAGAAATAAGCCTTGCTGAATAAATCCACCCTTGATATAGTGAGTACTTGAACTAAAGATAGAACAGGAGTACGCATCATGACAGGAAAAACACACATCATGGGCGGAGTTGCCGCCTCTACAGCCGTTGCCTACTATTATGGATTCGACCCAGTGACGATGGCTGCTGCTGGATCAGTTGGTGCCCTGATCCCTGATCTTTGCCATACAAAAAGTAAAATCGGCAGAAAATTCCCGCTGCTCTCGGCACTGATCAGCAGTGTATTCGGTCATCGCACGTTTACACACAGTTTATTATTTTTGCTGATCATTTATTTTCTAGCGACAACATACATTCCAAATGACAGCCTAAGTATCGGTTTACTAGTCGGGATGGCAAGTCATCTGATCCTGGATGCAGGAACTGTGAACGGGATTAAATTTTTATTTCCAGCTTCCATTAAAGTGCGTCTTCCCTTCTATGTCAAAACAGGCAGCACAGGAGAACAAGTCGTACTAGCTGCTCTTACCGTCGTTACCTGCTATTACATCGCCGTCATCTGCGGCATATCCATCCCATTCTAATGAATCAAAAAGAGTTTTTCCGAAAAACACAGGATATGAATTGATCATTCCTCATTTTTTTAGTAGGTTTAAGATAAGTGTTTTTACCTTGCAGCTGAATACAGAATGGTGAGGAGCTACATAAATGAAAGCGTTCTTCAAAAATCACTGGTTTTTAGTGTATTCCATCCTCTTCATGTGGATGAAAACATACATTATATATCAATTCGGATTTCACATACGAACGGCCAATCTGTTTCATGAATGGCTGCTTTTAATCAATCCACTTAGCTTTTTGCTCCCTTTGTTTGGGATAGCTCTTTTTTTAAATGAAACGAAGCAAAAGGTTTTTTTATTGACCGCAAATTTTATTTTGACGGCGATTCTTATAGCGAATACGATCTTTTATGGATTTTATATTGATTTCATTACGATCCCTGTATTATTCCAAGCGAAAAACATGGGGGATATGGGCAGCAGTATGACAGAATTGTTCCACCCGCTGTTTTTGCTGATGCTCATTGATTTCGTAGTACTGGCATGGCTGTTAAAGCGTAAACCTTTAGCTCCAAAAGCCTCCTTCAAGACGATCAAAACATATTATGCCGTGTGCTGCAGCTTTCTATTGTTTCATGTCAGTTCAGCCATGATGGATCACCCTCGTTTTCTGACAAGCTCTTATGATCGAGAAGTGATTGTACGAAACCTTGGGCTGTTCCAGTTCCACCTGTATGACGGCGCTGCCCAAACAGCGCGAATTGGACAAAAAGCCTTTGCAGATGAAGATACACTTTCAACCGTAGCAAACTACACAAAGGCTGATTACAGTGCACCAAACGAAGAGTACTTTGGACTTGCTAAAGGCAAGAACGTTGTGTTCATTTCACTCGAATCAACCCAGCAATTTGTCGTTGATCAAAAGGTGAATGGACAATACATCACTCCCTTTTTAAATCAACTTGCTAAAAAGAGTTTTTATTTTGATGAATTTTATCAGCAGACTGAGCAAGGAAAGACGTCGGATTCAGAGTTTATTGTCGCAAATTCCCTCTATCCATCTAGCAGCGGCGCTGTCTTTTTCACAGCGAGTGACAACGAATACGACACGTTATACAAGCAGTTGAAAAAAGAGAACTATCAATCCGTCCAATTTCATGCGAATAATAAAACGTTTTGGAATCGTGATGTGATGTATGAATCGTTTGGGATTGACCGCTTTTATGATGTCGATTCGTATCAGGTCAATGAACAGAATTCAACTGGCTGGGGCTTAAAGGATATCGACTTCTTTGACCAATCCATTGATTATTTAAAAAAGTTGAAGGCGCCTTATTACAGCACGTTCATTACCTTGACCAATCACTTTCCATTTGAAATCGATCCAAAGGATCAATTGATTGATGAATATGATTCGTCCAGCGCCATTTTAAACCGCTATGTGACGACCGTCCGCTATCAGGATGAAGCCATAAAGACATTTTTTGAACGTATGAAAGAAGAAGGACTGTATGACAATACAATGTTTGTTCTCATGGGGGATCACTATGGCATCTCCGAGGCACATCATCAGGCAATGGCAGAGCTGCTCAATAAAGATGAAATCACACCGTTTGATGCTGTGAAATTGCAGCGGGTTCCCTTTTTAATTTACATTCCGGGAGTCACAGACCAAGCACCGCAGACAATTTCTGAAACAGCTGGGCAAATCGACGTGAAGCCGACACTCCTGCACTTACTCGGTATTGAAACGAAGGATGCCATTCAATTTGGCAATGACTTATTTTCAAACGAACGGACGCCTTTTGCTGTTTTGAGAAACGGAAACTTTATTACAAATGATTATCTCTATACAAAGAACACCTGCTATGATCAAAAAACAAAAGAGCCTGTTGAACAGGATGAGGTGTGTCAGCCTTATATCGAAAAAGCCAATAAAGAGCTTTCCTTATCAGACAAAGTGATCAATGGGAATTTGCTCCGTTTTTATCAGCAATAAAAGTCGCCTTCTGGCGGCTTTTTCTTTTCTCTTTTTACTGAAAGCCTATGAATGGTCAAATAAGTTTGCTTATAATAAAGGATACAGATGATATTGAATAATAAGAGGTGTGAACATGAAGTATGCGTTCTTCGCCTTCATCGCCATCTGTTTGCTCCTGAGCGGGTGTCAAACAGAGATGAAGTCATCGGGTACAACAATAAAAAAAACAGAGCTTGTCATTTCAGCTGCGGCAAGTCTTCAGGATGCACTAAAGGAAATTGAATCCACCTATAATGATGAGCATCCGAATGTGACATTAACAAATAATTTCGGGTCATCCGGCGCATTGAAGCAGCAAATTGCACAAGGGGCAAAGGCCGATCTCTTTTTCTCAGCAGCTGAAGCGCCCTTTGATGAGCTTGTGCAATCTGGAGACATCAATCAACATTTTATCAAGGATGCTATCCAAAATGAGCTTGTACTCATTGTGCCAAAAGATCACTCTTCCTCTATTAAAAGCTTTCAAGAAGTCGAGCACATAAAAGGAAAGGTTGCTCTTGGCACACCTGAATCCGTTCCTGCTGGTACATACGGCAAAGAGATTTTCACAAAGCTGAACATCTGGGATCAAGTGAAAAAGAACACTGTGTACGGCAAGGATGTGCGGCAGGTTTTAAGCTACGTAGAAACAGGAAATGTGGAAGCAGGTGTTGTGTATAAGACAGATGCCCTCGTTTCAAAAAAAGTAAAGATTGCAGCTGAAGCCAATCAGGACATGCATTCCCCGATCATTTACCCAGTAGGGATCGTAAAAGGGACAGAACATTTAGAGGAAGCCAAGTCCTTTTTTCAATTTCTTCAATCAAAAGCAGCCAAATCCATTTTTAAAAAGTACGGCTTTCAAGTAACATAATGCCCATGCTGACTGAAGAATTCCTATCTCCCATCTGGCTGTCCGTGCAAGTTGCCATTGTGAGCGGGCTGCTGGCAACAGTTTTTGGTACAATGATTGGCTATTGGATGGCGCGAACTTCATTTAAGGGGAAAATGATCGTAGAAACGCTTTTAATGATGCCGCTTGTCCTTCCACCAACAGTTGTAGGGTTTTTATTGCTCGTCATATTCGGAAGGCATAGCTTGATCGGAGGCGTGATTGAATGGATCTTCCACCAGCCGGTCATTTTCACATGGTGGGCGGCGGTAATTGCATCAACGGTTGTGGCATTCCCGCTTATGTATCAATCAGCAAAAGCCGGATTTTCTACGATTGAGTCAGATATTGAAGGGGCTGCAAAAGTAGATGGTGCTCATTCATTCCAAGTCTTTGCCTATATTACAGTACCACTTGCCCTGCCTTCCCTATTGTCAGGCAGCGTCCTCAGCTTTGCTAGAGCCCTTGGAGAATTCGGGGCGACCTTAATGTTTGCCGGCAACATCCCAGGAAAAACGCAAACACTCCCAACCGCTATCTATGTGGCAATTGATTCTGGACGAATGGAGCTTGCTTGGGCTTGGACGATTTGTATTGTGATCCTCTCTTTTATCATGCTCTTGGCTGTGCGCCGAAGCAGTACGTAAAAAATCCTCTTTCTCATATAAGAAAGAGGATTTTATTATTTATTCAAACCCAACCGTCATCGTCTCTGGATTTGAGCCGACGCGTTCGTTATTGTTTAATGCATCGATTTTTTCCATGTCTTCTTTGGAAAGCTCGAAGTCAAAGATGTCTGCATTTTGTTTAATGCGTTCTTCATTGATTGATTTAGGAATTGTCACGACACCGCTTTGCAGATCCCAGCGCAAGATGACTTGAGCAACAGATTTGTTGTAGCGTGCAGCAATGTCTTTCAATACGTCATGATCTAATAGCTTCCCTTGCATCAGCGGAGACCATGCCTCAATTTGAATGCCTTTTTCCTTTGCATATTGACGCAGTTCAACAAGTGTCAGTTTCGGATGAAATTCAACTTGGTTCACAGCTGGAACAACCTCAGCATCTTTTAACAGCTCTTCTAAATGCTGAATGTAGAAATTGCTGACTCCAATGGCTCTGACTTTCCCATCTTTATAAAGCTTCTCAAGTGCGCGCCATGTGTCTTTAAATGTATCTGCATTTGGTCCAGGCCAATGAATCAAATAGAGGTCTAAGTAATCAAGACCTAATCGGTTTAAGCTTGCGTCAAACGCTTCAAGCGCTTTTTCATAGCCTTGATCTGTGTTCCATACTTTAGATGTGATAAATAAGTCTTCTCGTTTCACGCCAGATTCTTTAATCGCTTTTCCTACGCCTGTCTCATTTTTATAAACAGCTGCCGTATCAATGCTGCGATATCCGTTTCGTATGGCTGCTTTTACGGCATCTACCACTTGATTGCCGTCCTCCACTTTGAATACACCTAAACCAAACCAAGGCATTTCGACTCCGTTATTCAATGTTACGGTATCATTCAAGCTTTTGACCATTTTAACAACCACCTTTTTTATAGATTCCATCTCTTTCATTATCTCATGTTGTGCTTCAAAACTCTATTATCAGGCGTTTCTCTTCGCTTCGATGGCTAAGAGCAGCGCACCTGTCATGCCAGCCTTGTCCTCAAGCCCGGGGGAGACAATGTATGTATCAAGCGGCGGCAGATCCACATAATCATTGACATAAGCAGCCAGCTTCTCTCGAATGAGTGGGAATAGCTGCTTTTGCTTCATGACGCCTCCGCCCATGATGATGCGCTCTGGGCTTAAAATGAGTGAGTACTGCATAAGCGCCTGCGCTAAATAATCCGCTTCAAGTGCCCAAACCGCTTCTTCCTGCGTAAGCTCTTTGGCAGGTTTCCCCCACCTTTTCTCAATCGCTGGTCCAGCTGCCAGCCCTTCTAAGCAATTTCCATGTGCCGGACAGACACCTGCAAACGGATCTGATTCATCCTGTCTGATTAGGATATGTCCCATCTCAGGATGTGAATGGCCGTGTAGAAGCTCATTTTTCACAACAGCTCCCGCACCAATGCCTGTACCGACCGTGATATACAAACAGCTGCTTAGCCCTTTGGCTGCCCCTTTTGTTAATTCACCTAGTGCTGCGGCATTGACATCTGTTGTAAAGGATACTGGGACACCTAATTGCTTCTCAAGCTCAGGAATGAACGGATAATGCTTCCACTCCACTTTCGGCGTGTTCATGATATAACCGTATGAAGGATCATCCTTTTGAACACAAATGGGTCCAAAGGAGCCAACCCCTAATGCTGCAATGTCATGCTGCTTAAAAAATGGAATAAGCTGCTGTATTGTTTTCTCTGGGTGCTTTGTCGGAATCGTCATTTCCTCTAAGATGTCTCCATGCTCATTGCCGATTGCACAACAAAATTTTGTACCCCCAGCTTCAATTGCTCCATAATACGCCATCATTGATCTCCCCCTGCTCGTTCTCTTTCTTCATCATAAAACATGGGGGAGAAGATGACAACATCACGTATTGGTGAGCAGAACAGCCTCCATATCATTGATATACTCCCTTAAATGATGGGCAATATCCCGGTTGATCTCACCATCTTCATATAAGGTTTGAATTTCATTTCGAATCGTCTGTACAGCTTGGAAGTTAAGCTCTTTTTTCTTCCGGTCAAATGAACGGTCTTTTTGCTGGAAGAAGCTTGGACCGTGTTCACAGCGGTAAATCACTTGGTTGTAAAAACCAATCACTTGGTGGCACGTTTGCTGGTTTTCATCTGTCATATGATGTTTGATCGAATTTACTGCAGCTTCAGCGGTTTTCTTACGGATTTGTTTGTACGATTCCTCGTTTTCTAAAATGCCGCTTGAAATGTGCTGATTCGGCCGCCATAATTGCAGCCATTGAAGCAAGCGCAGAAACTTCACCTTTGAAAAACGGATTTTGAAGGAGTTTGAATACAGCATTTCCAGCTCATGAAATCTCTCTTGCAGCTCATAGGCTTCTTCCTTGTCAATTTTCTCTTCATCGATTAATTGTTGAAGTTTCATCTGTTCTGCTTTGATGCCGTGCAGTCTGATTTTTCGCTCTTGTTTTCTCATTCCGAATTGGTATGGTTCACGCTGGATATTTCTTAGCTTCATTCGGTAATCATTGATGAGTGCAAGGGATACTTCCCTGTTGTCCTCATTCATCCCTTCTTTTAACGTTTTAATAGCACTTCTCAGCAGCTTCCGTTTTGCATGCTGAATCTTAGTATCCAAGTCCACGTCGATTTGTTTGTCTTTTTTCTCAGATAAAAGAGGCAGTAACACACTGGCTAAAATGAGTGTACATAAGATGACGCCTGCTGCGAGGAAAATAATCAAGTGCCGCTCAGGAAATGGTGATCCATCGGCAAGCGTAAATGGAATGGAGAAGGCACCGGCCAATGTCACAGCCCCGCGGACACCAGAGAATGTCATCAGCATCGAAGCCCGCAGCTTTGGTTTTTTCACATTCTGTTTTTTCGTTACACTCCAGTTACCTGCCCAGAACAGCCATACCCATAAAAATCTCAGTACCATGAGACATAGCGTAATGATTAAGATGTAACTAATGACCTGCATATTATTAAAGGCTTCATCCTGGAAAATGACCGTGGAAACATCCGGAATCTGCAGTCCAAGTATGACGAAAACAAGTCCGTTTAAAATAAATAAAATAATATTCCATGTGTTTGATGAAGCAATTTGCAGTTTGGCTAAATTTGCTTCCATTCGATCTTGCTCAATGGCATGAGTCACACCGCCAGCCACAACGGCTAAAATGCCGGATACACCGATTTCTTCCGCTGCTAAATAAATCACAAATGGTGTAAGGATTTGCAGGATGATATGCATTGTGACATCGTCCATTCCTAAACGGCGGAGGAAATAGCGAAAACGAATGATAAAAAAGGATAGAATAAATCCAGTCAATAACCCGCCTGCTGCAATCAGTACAAAACTAAAGGATGCCTGAGCAATTGAAAAGGCTCCCGTCACCGTTGCGGCAATGGCAAATTTAAAGGCGACAAGTCCTGATGCATCGTTCATCAGCCCTTCGCCTTCCAGCAGTCTCATGATGCCCTTTGGCATATTCACACGGCTGGATAAAGCACTTACTGCCACCACATCTGTCGGTGATAAAATCGCTGCAAGCGCAAATGCGGCTGGAAGCGGTATGCTTGGAATCATCCAATGAATGGTATATCCCGCTACAATGACGGTCGCAAACACTAAACCAAGCGCTAAAAGAAGAATCGGTGCTCTTAATTTCCATAGCTCATCCCTTGGGGTACGCTTCCCGTCATTAAATAACAGCGGCGCAATAAATAGAACGAAGAAGAGTTCAGGATTTAAAGAAATATGTAAACCTGAAGGAAAAGCTGCCACCAATATTCCTAAGCCCACTTGAATTAACGGAACGGGAATAAAGGGGACAAAACGATTGATAATATTAGATGCTGCAATGAGTGCCAGTAGTACGAGCACTGCCAAAAAAATCTCCACTAGTACATGTCCCTCCTATGTATATTTTTCGTCAAGTTTTGCTTACATGCAAAGATGTGTTCATTTCATCCATCCGTCCGCTCAGAAGTGCTTCTTTAGTATTCCGCAAAAAGTGAAACCAACACATAACAATCCATCTAGGCAAAAAAAGGCTGAATCTAGATATTCAGCCAGCTGACAAAATTTTCATCATATGTATTGTTCAAATGATGAACAAAAGACCCTGCTTTTATTTTACACGAAAACTCCATCATCTGCTGATTTTCAGCTCTTATTAAACACAAAAAAAAGAGCGGAATCGCCCTTTTTCGTTTTACCCTTTATTTAAAAAATAAGACCTGGCGGGAAGGCGCCATTTGAATAAGTAGGAACAAACCCTGCATACGACGAGGATGACAAACAGCAGATATAAAGCAAGCTCGCCTTGCGCTAAGCCGAGTCCAACGAATAAGCCACCAAGGGCTGCCCATACGGCGTAAATCTCTGCTTTTAGCACAAGCGGCTTTCGTCCTGCTAATAAATCACGCACAATTCCGCCGCCGCTTCCAGTCAAAATGGCTGCCACAATAATTGCACTGAGCGGGAGCTCTCTTTGCACAGCAAATAATGCGCCTTGAATCGCAAACGCTGCTAAACCGATTGCATCCGAGAAATTTCCCCATGTGCTCCAGTGCTTGAGCAAAAGCTTTGGAAAAAGAAACACAATCGTAATGGATACAAGGGCAATCGTAAACATTTTGCCCTGTGACCATAAAGCAGACACCGGCAGACCAATTAATAAATTCCGAATCGCTCCACCGCCAAATGCTGTCACAATCCCTAAAATGTACACCCCAAGAATATCGTACTCTTCCTCCATTGCCACAATCGCACCACTAATAGCGAATGCGACAATGCCAATGATACTTAAGACTTCCCATGCCATTTTCCGCTTATCTCCTTACCTTTATCTGATCATCTAACACTACTCCCTTAATGTATATCTGACACAGGTGAAAAGCAATACAAATTTTCTTTAAATTTTATCTTTTTGCAAAAATAAAAAATAGCCCGCTTATAAGCAGGCTATCTCTTTCAATCTTCTTTTGCATTTAACAGCAGCATACTAATGATGATGAGAATAAATGCAATAAGGGCTAGTAGCGGAATGGTGATAAAACCAAACCAGTTCAAATAATCAACGGAACAAGGAATACCGCTCAGGCAAGGGCGAATCGATGCAAAGCCAGGTATCTTTTGTTCCATATAATGATAGATAGAAAAACAAGCGCCAATCACAGCCAAAGGCAGAACGTAATATTTCACTTTCACATCGCCTCTGAATGTCGCAATTCCAAGTAAAAGCACGAACGGGTACATGAAAATGCGCTGAAACCAGCACATATCGCATGGGATAAACTTCTTTACTTCACTTAAATACAGGCTGCTCATCGTCGCAACGATAGAAACGATCCAAGCACTGTATAAGTAAACAAGCTTATTCCTCATGATTTTTTCCCTTTGAGCTCTTGATCAATTAATTCTTTGATTTCATCATAGTCATAAAAGTTTTCGACTTGTTTATTGTTAATGAAAAGAGTTGGTGTTGCATTCACTTTATATTGGTTCACAAGCTGATCGTCTGTGTTCAGCTGCGGCTGATATGTTTTCTTTGATAGGTTATCTTTAAGCTTGTCCGTATCTATTTTTGTTGTCTTTTTCGCTAGCTCCGTCAGCTTAGCAGGCGTGACCCATTCGGCTTCACTATCTGGCTGTGCTTGATAGACAGCTTCATGAAATGCCCAAAAGTTTTTCGGATCTTCTTTCCACACTTCTTCAGAAGCTAGTGCTGCCAGCACTGCGCCATCTCCATGAACAGGAAGTGGTAAGTTAATAAACGAAAATGATACATCACCTTTATCTATGTAGTCCGCTTTCAGCTTTGGGAAAATGTCTGTTTCAAATGATTTACATGATGGACATTTATAATCCCCAAACTCGACGATTTGTACGGCTGCGTTTTTATCTCCCATGACAGGCTGTCCTTTAATAGAAGGCTTACTGTCAACCGTTTGTGCTTCTTTGCTGTTGTTATTTCCAATGACGACGAATAATCCGATGAGAAGAGCTGCGATAATGGTTAAAATGACAGCAAATTTAATGGATGATGATTGATTATTTTTTTTACTCACATAAGCACCTACCTTATCTTTTTCATTCCTTCAAAAGAAAGGATAATAGCTTAGAACAATGCCATTATCCAACTTCTTCTATTTTAACAAGAGGGGATTCATTATGAAAGATGGTATTCATGAATTTTTCCTAACAATTTTATTTCATTACCCTCATGGCATTTAAAACAGCGAGTACAGTCACACCGACATCCGAGAAGACAGCTTCCCACATGGTTGCAATACCAAATGCTCCGAGTAATAGGAAAACCCCTTTAACCCCAAGAGCAAATGCAATATTCTGCCATACAATTCTTCTTGTTCGTTTAGCGACAGCGATGGCTTCTGCTACTTTTGACGGCTGGTCTGTCATAATGACGATATCAGCCGCTTCTACCGCTGCATCTGAACCAAGTCCGCCCATCGCAATTCCTATGTCTGCTCTTGCTAATACCGGTGTATCATTAATGCCGTCCCCAACAAATAATAATTTTTCTTGAGGCGCTTTTTTCTGATCAATTTCTTCTAATTTCGTTACTTTATCCTGCGGCAATAATTCGGCATGTACTTCATCAATGCCAATTTGCTGGGCGACCGCTGTTCCAACTTGCTTGGCATCACCAGTCAGCATGACTGTTTGAATGCCAGATGCTTTTAGAGCTGAGACCGCTTCAATTGCATCATCCTTTAATTCATCTGCAATCAAGATCGATCCAGCAAACTCACCGTTAATGGCCATGTACACAACCGTTCCGCTTCGTTTTTCTTTTTCATATGAAATGCCTTCTCGTTCCATCAAGCGATGATTACCCGCTAACACTTGGGAACCACTGATGGTTGCTTTAATTCCATGTCCCGCAATATCTTCATATGCTTCGATCTTGCTTTCATCAAGCGGCGAACCATATGCCGCTTTAATCGATTCAGCAATCGGATGTGAGGAGTGGGCTTCTGCTAAAGCTGCAAAAGAAAGCAGCTCTTCTTCTGACCACTTGTCGCTCGTTGTCACGATATTGGTCACCGTAAAGTTCCCTTTTGTGAGTGTGCCCGTCTTATCAAATACAGCATAGCTCACAGAGTTTAGTGCTTCTAGATAGTTACTTCCTTTTACAAGGATACCTCGTTTAGAAGCTGCCCCAATTCCCCCGAAGAATCCTAATGGGATGGACACGACAAGCGCACAAGGACAAGAAATCACTAGGAAAACGAGTGCCCGGTAAACCCAGTCAGACAATTGAGCTGATGGAATGAGAAGCGGCGGCACAAAGGCAAGCAGCAATGCTAATACAACGACAGCCGGTGTATAGTATTTTGCAAACTTTGTGATAAAGTTTTCTGTCTGTGCTTTTCGGCTGCTCGCATTCTCAACCAAATCTAAAATTTTCGTCACTGCTGATTCGCTTAGCCCTTTTTGCACTTCAATTTCAAGAATACCGTTTTGATTCACAAATCCTGCAAGAACTTCTTTCCCTGCTTCTACATCCCGCGGCACAGACTCACCTGTTAATGCAGAGGTATCCACGAGTGAAAAGCCTTCAATGACGAGACCATCAAGTGGAATTTTTTCGCCCGGTTTTACGACGATACGGTCACCGACTTTTACTCCTTCCGGCTTCACTTTTTTTGTTTCATTTCCTACTTTGAGATTTGCATATTCAGGGCGAATATTCATTAATTCACTAATGGATCGTCTTGAACGATTCACTGCTGCCCCTTGGAACAGCTCTCCAATTTGGTAAAACAGCATCACTGCCAGTGCCTCTGGATATTGCTGAATGACAAAAGCGCCAGCTGTTGCAATGGTCATTAAGAAGTTTTCATCAAATACTTGGCCGCGCACGATATTTTTCAGCGCTTTAAAAACCACATCGCCGCCGACTAGTAAATACGCTGCGAAAAACATGATAAATTTCAGCAAGCCATCTTCTGGTATAAAATAAGCTGCTGTTCCAATGACTGCACCGCCAATTAATTTCAGCACAATCGCTTTTAAATTCTTTGTCCCATGATCATGATCGTGATGATGTCCTTCTTCTTTTGGTGATACACTCACATGAGGTTCGATGGATTGAACCGTTTTTTCAATACGTTTTGACATCGTTTCTTGCTTATCTGCATGTGTGACAGTCAATGTCCCTGTCGCAAAATTAACGGAACAAGCTTCAACGCCATCCATTTTGCTGACACCTGTTTCAATTTTACGTGCACAGTTTCCACAATCAAGACCGTTTAATACGTATTCATCCTTCATTTTTTTCATGTTCTCACCTTTTTTCTATATGATAAGTAACGTTCCCTGGATCAATGAAACCTATTAAAAATCAAAAACTTTATATATGAGCATATATTCATATATTGGATTACCTTTATTATATGAGGAGTTCTTGTCTTCTGTCAATCATTTATGAAGAAATCATTGTTTTTTTGTGTCCGATTCTGTCATACGGATTTTCAATAAATCAAGCTCATGTCCCCTGCTCCCCGCATAACATAAAAACGAT
Organism: Bacillus sp. I-2; assembly: GCF_001974945.1. Classification (NCBI taxonomy): domain Bacteria; kingdom Bacillati; phylum Bacillota; class Bacilli; order Caryophanales; family Bacillaceae; genus Bacillus; species Bacillus sp. I-2. The sequence goes on from NZ_LZRW01000022.1 coordinate 242,884, forward strand.
CATTTTCAGTTTTTCTCTTTACAAAAGAAGGACAGACGCTTAGAATAAAATAAAAGTTTCCCTAAGGAAACAAATTAGCATTAGAGAATCATTTCATCCTCTAGTCAAAATTATTTATTTTATGCATATATCTTTAGGAAGTGCAATCATGATTGAAAGGGGCCGCAAGAGATGTCAAATGCTTTAACAATCGACCGTCTTCATGTCTCATATCACGGACAGGATGCATTAGAGAACGTCTCTCTTTCCATACAGGAAGGGACAATGACAGGAATCATCGGTCCAAATGGTGCTGGTAAATCGACGTTACTCAAGGCATGTTTAGATTTAATTGAAAAAGACCAAGGGGATATCCGTTTTTTTGAACAGCCCTTTAAACAAGTGAGAAAACAGATCGCCTATGTACCGCAGAGAAATGATTTAGATTGGACGTTTCCCATTCATGTACTGGATACCGTACTACTTGGAACATATCCGAAGCTCGGACTAATCAAACGTCCAAAAAAAGAAGACCGGGCGTATGCGTATCACTGTTTAGAAAAAGTCGGGATGCAGGACTTTGCCAAAAGACAAATCGGTGAGTTATCCGGCGGGCAGCAGCAGCGTGTCTTCCTTGCAAGGGCTCTTGCTCAAAACGCACAGCTCTTCTGTTTGGATGAACCGTTTGTCGGGATTGATATGGCAAGTGAAGAAACGATGATGCGCATTTTGAAGGAATTACGAGATGAAGGGAAAACCATTTTGGTTGTCCATCACGATTTGAGTAAGGCGGATGATTATTTCAGCCATCTTGTTCTGTTAAATAAAAAACTCATCAAAGCAGGGCCTGTACACGACATCCTTCGCCCAGAGATCATGCTGGAAGCATATGAAACACAGCTGCCATTCTTAAAATCAGCAGGAGGAGACGTGTAATGGAATTTTTAACCGGACTCTTTGAATATGCTTTTTTACAAAAAGCGCTATTTACATCCGTTATGGTAGGCATCATTTGCGGCGTTATCGGCTGCTTTATCATTTTACGCGGCATGGCCCTGATGGGAGACGCCATTTCACACGCCGTACTGCCAGGTGTCGCCATCTCCTATATGCTTGGAATTAACTTTTTCTTCGGTGCCGTTTTAACTGGCGTATTAACAGCGATTGGGATCGGTTACGTGAGTCAAAACAGCCGCATAAAAAATGATTCAGCCATCGGCATTGTCTTTACAGCCTTTTTCTCAATCGGGATTATTTTGATCACATTTTTGAAAAGTTCAAGTGATCTCTATCATATTCTATTTGGAAACGTACTAGCTGTTCGATCATCTGATATGTGGATTACACTTGGCATCGGCATTTTTATTTTGCTAGCCGTTATCGTTTTCTACAAGGAACTGCTCATTAGTTCATTTGATCCGGTGATTTCTTCAGTTTACGGTTTGCCGAATCGTATGATTCATTATTTTCTCATGACCTTATTGACCCTTGTAACCGTTGCATCACTGCAAACCGTTGGGATTATTCTTGTCGTTGCCATGCTGATCACGCCGGCAGCCACCGCTTATCTCTTGACAGACCGGCTCTGGATCATGATTTATTTATCTGCTTTTTTCGGTGCTGTTTCTGCTGTCATCGGGCTAGGGCTTAGCTTTACGTATAACTTATCGTCTGGTGCTTCCATCGTGCTGGTCGCCACCATTTTATTCGGCAGTGCCTTTATCTTTTCACCAAAGCAAGGCATTCTATGGAGATCATTAAAATCTAAACGAAAACGAACACACTTAAAAAAGGAAGCGTCTATGTAAAAGGAGGACATATATGAAGAAGGTATTCGCAATCCGTTTGACCGCAGTATTCATTGCCCTTATGATCATCGCAGGCTGTTCGACCCAGCAAAGTAATTCCGGTAAAGATGACGGCACATTAAAAGTTGTCACGACCTACTCCATTCTTTATGACATTGTGAAGGAAGTAGGCGGGCAGCATGTCTCTATTCACAGCATTGTTCCCATTGGTACAGACCCACACGAATTTGACCCACTGCCAAAGGATGTACAGTATACGACGGATGCAGACCTTGTTCTATATAATGGCTTGAACCTTGAAACAGGAAACGGCTGGTTTCAAAAGCTGCTTGAATCGAGCGGCAAGAACGGGGATGATGCACCTGTAGCCGAGCTGAGTAAAGGCGTCAAAGTGAAGCATTTGTCTTCAAAAGGGCTCGAAAGCCAGCAGGACCCCCACGCATGGCTGAATGTTGAAAATGGGATCCTTTATGCCCAAAATGCCCGAGATGCGCTCATTCAAGCGGACCCTGAGCATAAAGAGGATTACGAAAAAAATGCAGAAGCCTATATCAAAAAGCTTCAAGCTCTTCATGATGAAGCAAAAGACAAGTTTGATCAGCTGCCAAAAGACAAAAAGCTCCTAGTCACAAGTGAAGGAGCATTCAAGTATTTTGCAGAGGCGTATGGACTGAAAGCCGGCTACATTTGGGAGATCAACACAGAAAGTGAAGGAACACCAGGACAAATGAAGCGCATCATTCATTTTGTCAAAGATCATCAAGTTCCTGCTCTCTTTCTTGAAACAAGCGTTGATAAACGAAGCCTTGAAAGCCTCTCTGAGGAAACCGGGGTTCCAATCAAAGGGAAAGTCTTCACTGACTCTATAGGAAAAAAAGGTGAAGATGGAGACAGCTACTATAAGATGATGAAATGGAATATTGACACCATTTACAAAGGGTTGTCATCATAAGAAAAGACAGGTGGAGTGAATCCGCCTGTCTTTTTTGTCAGCCTGTTATATTTTCCGGATGTTTTTTCGGCCAAATGACGTAGCTGATGCTAATGATGAAATCAATAGTTAAGATCATCCCCCATGTATTGACAAGCTGCATCAGCGCTTCCGTCCGCTCTGGCGCTTGGATAAGATAGGTTAATCCATATAACAGCCCCGCTCCAATAACATAAGAAATGAAATGCCGCGCCCAGCCGACCATTTCATACACAGACCGCTCCTTACCGTACTTTGGTTTTCCCTTTGGCTTAGGGCCTCCTGCAAATCGATAGGCAAACCTAGCATCTGCCCATTTCACCATTTGATGTCCGAAGGCAAGGCTCACACCAATATAAACAGCCGCAAGCCCGTGAATGACACTCGCCACAGCCCCTTGCCTTAAATCTATATAAGTAGCCGCAAGAAGGATGAGATCTAAAACCGGCGTACAGACAAGAAAAAAAGCACCCCACTTTTTCTGTTTAAACACATAACGAAGCGTTAAGCCCATTAGAATAAACAGCCAAAAACCAATTTCACATGCCACAATCAATAACCCGACCAATTTCTCCACATCCTTTTTTAATACGATTGTATTAAATAAAAAATAACACATCTGTGTTAAAAAAACAACAGCTATGCTAAAATCGATGTATGCCAAAAATCGTCGATCACCATAAACAAAAACAAAAGGTCGCTCAAGCTGCAATGAGAGTGATTAAACAAGAGGGATTGGAAAACGCTTCTGTACGAAAAATAGCAGTCGAAGCTGGAATTTCAGCCGGCTCTATGCGTCATTATTTTTCCACACAGCAAGAGTTATTTCTCTTCTCTATGAGTTTAATTCAGGAAAGAGTCAAGGAGCGGATTACAGGGCTTTCATTAAACGGTTCAACGGCGGAAAATGTCCTCACTTTGTTGGAGCACGTTCTTCCACTTGATGAAGAAAGAAAATTTGAAATGGAGGTGTGGCAGGCTTTTACAGTCAAGGCGCTGACTGAACCAGATCTACAGCCGCTCAATGCAAAGATGTATGACGAGCTTTTCCAAACGGTCCAATATTGTTTAATAAAATTGAAAGAGGATGGGCTGCTGCTAACTGATATCGATCTTTTATTAGAAACCGAGCGGCTTTATGCGGTCATCAATGGGCTTGCATTGAATAGAATCGTGCAGCCCGAACGTATACCGCCTCAGCTCATACGCTCCGTATTGCAGATGCACCTGCAATCCATCACAAAAAAAGACATGTCTCCTTAATTGGAGAGCATGTCTTTTTTTAATCTTCCATAAAAATACGTTTCGCTTCGTAGTAAAGCACCTGCACAAATTTCTTCACATTGATACGGGTGTGTTCTTCTCTTCCGCTCATCTCTTTCGTCAATTCACTCATTTTCTTTCGTACGATGGTGAAATCGAAAAATTTAGATGCATAATTTTCAAATGTTGGATGGGAAAAATCAGTTAGCCCAAGTGATGCGATGTGTTTCAATGATTGATTGATCGCACGCCTTACCCGCTGTTCGGCTGCCTTTGCTTCTCTTGCGATGTCTGCCGATGTATAGGGCTTACCTAACTTATCCTCCGTAATCCCAGTGAAAATGATCTTTAAAGAAGGAAAGGAATCATGATGATCAGCATGCAGCGCTAAATACTGGTCTGTAAACAGAATCATATCTAATAAATCTTTAGACCCCTTCTCACCAACAATACCAAGCTCCGCCAGCAAAAACTGACCTGCCTCTGCAAGACTTTTCCCCCGCTGCTTCGTTTTCGTCTGACCGCGCTGCTGAAATTGCATGACCGATTTGAGTGAGTGCTGAATATTTTCAATTGAATGCTCTAAATGAAGACGTTCAATCATCAGATGGAGGACACTTAAGACCTCTACACGATTGATCGGCTTTGTCACATAATATTCGACGCCAAGCGTATACGCCTGTCCGATTAATTCCTTTGTTTCAACCTGTGACAGCATTAAGTATTTCCCATGAAACTCATCCTTGATCGCTCGAATCGTTTCAAGCCCGTCCCTTTCCGGCATCAATAGATCAATACATAAGATATCAATGTGCAAATCATTTAAGTAGCTGGCTGTTAGCTCTGCGCCATCCTCTGCTTCCCCGGCCACAATGCCAAGCTCTTCATCTTCAATGAGCTGAGCCAGTGAAGAACGAACGGCTTCATCATCATCAACAATAAAAAATCTCATCTCCCAATCCCCTCTTTTCTACTGACTTGATCTACTGGTATCGTTAATGTGAAAATCGTTTGTTCATTTGGGATACTCTTCATCTCAACACTTCCGCCAAGCTTCTCTGCTGTATCCTTTACATAGGCAAGCCCGATACCGCTCGATGGATTCCCAGCCTGGTCGTATTTCAAAGTGAAGCCAGGTTTAAAAATCACATGATGATTACGTTCTTTTATGCCAGGCCCGTTGTCGCTGATTTGAAAAATCACGTGGTTTTCTTTCTGTGAAATAGAAAGTGACACCTCTCCTTCTACAGGAATGGCTTCCACAGCGTTGGATACGATGTTATTTAACAAAGATAGAATGGTATACACGTGATAGGCGGGATGCTGCCCATCTTCAGCATAATGAAAGACGATGTTTTTTTTAAGAGATTCTGCATAATTTTCATGAATGCGAATGACAAGCCCAGCGATATGAGAAGGACTCTCATAAGCCTGGAAATTTTCCTCATGAATCAGCTTTGATAAGGCAGAAAAAATCCGCTGATTATCCTTTTTGATTTCATGCACCTCTCCTGCAATTTGCAAGGCGGTTTTACCGAGCTTTTGCAAATCCAATGATTCCGCATCCTTTGCATGGTGAAGGGATTGATATAACTGATAGGATGTGGCCGTAATGTGCTCAGCATGTGCGAGTGTTTTATGAAAATATGTAGATTCTGTGTAAAGGTTAGACAGAAGCATCAGCAAATGTTCCTTTTCCTTTTTCATCTGACGCTCTCTCGCCTGCTCTTCATATAAGCGAATCATTGTATAACAAGCCAACACGAAAAAGCTTCTGAAAATCGCCAAAACAAATAATTGAAACAGCGTCCGCACCGTTAAAATTTCATCCATCGTGCCTCGAAGTGCGATGATCTCAACAACGCTTGCGCACAGCTCCATGACGATGCCTGTTGCGCCAATCAGCCATGGCTGATCGCGGAAACGTCTGACCTTCAATAAATAAAAAAGTGTGCCATAGACGACATAATAAAGCAGGGAAGGAAATCTTAATGAAACTGCCTCTTCAAGCGGAAGATGCCCTGTCACGGCTGTATCAAGCAGCACGCGAAACGCAAAAACAGATATCCCAGCGATGATGCCGCTTGCCCATGCCGGAAATCTTTTCATTTGAAGCAGGATAAAGAAAAAGACAACGGTTCCAAAGCTGACCCGAAAGCTGTCCTCAAACGGATAAAATTTAAACTCTCCGCCAATCGGCGTCAGTACAATGAGCAGCACAATTAAATAAGGCTCTGTATTCAGCCATTTTTTCAGTAGATTCAAACGCAGTCACATCCCTAATAATTGACGATAGTATACTATGTGAGCTAAAGAAAAACAAACCTCCATGAAAAAGCGCACACCGGAACTTTGCCGGTGTGCGCTTCTCATGATGCCGCTTAATCTTCTAAACGATCCTTTTCTAAAAGTGATGCACCAGCAATACCTGGTTTTGTCATTTCAAAAGGATTTAAGATGACATCAAGCTCTTCCTCTGTTAACACATCATTTTGCAGACAAAGCTCACGTACAGATGCACCTGTAAGGATGGCTTCTCTTGCAATTCGTGCAGCCGCTTCATAACCAATGTGCGGGTTCACCGCCGTCATGACACCGGCACTCTTTTCTACATATTCTTTTAATCTAGATTCATCTGCTTTTAGGTCACGCAAGCAGTTGTCCACGAAGGACTCGAATACATTTTTCATCATGCTGAGAGATTGAAGCAGGTTGAACACTAACACTGGTTCCATGACGTTTAGTTCAAGCTGGCCAGCCTCTGATGCAAGACAGATTGTATGGTCGTTCCCAATGACTTGGAATGCCACTTGGTTCATGACCTCAGGCATAACTGGGTTGACTTTTCCTGGCATGATGGATGAACCTGGCTGTCTCGGCGGCAGGTGCAGCTCACCAAAGCCTGCTCTTGGACCTGAGGCCATCAGACGAATATCGTTCGCCATTTTGGACATGTTCATCATACATACTTTAAGAGCAGCCGATACTTCTGTATAAGCATCCGTATTTTGCGTTGCATCGACTAAGTCTTCAGCGCCAACTAACGGTAATCCGCTAATGTCAGATAGGTAACCAACCACTTGGCGAATATATTTAGGATCTGCATTCAATCCAGTTCCGACTGCTGTTGCACCCATATTGACTTCATATAAATGCTGTCTAGACTGCTTGATACGTTTAATATCACGAGCAAGAACTTTTGCATAAGCACTAAACTCTTGTCCAAGTCTGATTGGAACAGCGTCCTGAAGATGCGTGCGTCCCATTTTGATGACATGATCGAATTCCTGCGCTTTTTCGGTCATGACTTGATGCATGTTTTCCATCGTATAAAGTAGTTTTTCAATCATATTCAATGTTGAAATATGAATCGCTGTTGGGAAAACGTCGTTTGTTGACTGCGACATGTTCACATGCGTGTTTGGACTTAGCTCAGTATAAGCGCCTTTTTCCTTTCCTAGTAGTTCAAGCGCTCTGTTTGCAATGACTTCATTGGCATTCATATTCATTGAAGTGCCAGCCCCGCCTTGAATTGGATCGACAATAAATTGATTGTTCCATTTTCCTTCGATGACCTCATCTGCGGCTTGAACAATTTTTTCTCCAAGACCAGAATATAGTCGCTGTGTATCCATATTTGCAAGTGCGGCTGCCTTTTTGACAATCCCTAATGCTTTGATGAGTTCCTCATGAATACGGTAGCCAGTAATTGGAAAGTTCTCCACTGCACGTAATGTTTGAATTCCATAATATGCTTGAGTGTCTACTTCCTTTTCACCTAGAAAGTCTCGTTCGATTCGAACTTGCTTGTCCTGTAGCTTCGTCATTTGAAAAGATCTCCTTTTTTACGCTGCTTTTGTTTGTTGTTTTAATTCCTCAATATACTTCTTCGATTTCTCTTGATCAAATACTTTTTCCCACTTAGACATGACAATGGCTGCAAGTGAGTTACCAAATACGTTCACTGTTGTACGAACCATGTCAAGAAGTCGGTCGATCCCAACGATGAAGGCAAGTCCTTCAAGCGGCAGTCCCATAGCACCAAGAGTTGTGATGACAACAACGATCGATGCACCTGGTACACCAGCCATTCCTTTAGATGTCAGCATTAAAATTAATAGTAACGTAATTTGCTCATAGATGGAAAGCGGCATGCCGTACATTTGTGCAACAAATATCGCAGCAATGGATTGATAGATGGCGCTTCCATCTAAGTTAAAGGTGTAGCCTGTTGGAATAACGAACGACGTGATCGCTTTCGGGCAGCCGAACTTCTCCATTTTGTCCATTAATCTAGGCAGTACAGCTTCTGAACTTGCTGTTGAGAATGCAAGAATGATTTCTTCTTTTAATACTTTAAATAGTGTAAAGACGCTTGTTCCAGCCATTTTCGCAATAATGCCAAGTACAACAATGACGAAGAATGCCATTGTACCGTAAACGACAAGTACCAGTTTACCTAGCGGGAGAAGCGCTCCGACCCCGAATTTGATCACCGTCACACTGATGAGCGCGAATACACCAAATGGTGCAAACTTCATCACTTTATTGGTCACCCAGAACATGGCTTCGAGTATACCCTCAAAGAATCCTAATACTGGTTTTCCTTTGTCTCCAACTGCGGCAATTCCTAATCCGAATAAGACTGTAAAGAAGATGGTTGGTAATAAATCACCTTCTGCAATGGATTGGAAAACGTTTGTCGGTACAAGATGCACCAACGTTTCTGAGAAAGTCGCTTTTTCAGAAGAAGCTTTAGATGTCTCTTCATATTTAGAGATATCGCCTTTCTCCATGTTGCTCATATCAATTCCTGTACCAGGATGGAACAAGTTTGCTGCAAGCAGTCCAACTGCTAATGCAATCGTTGTCACAATCTCGAAGTAAAGAATGGTTTTTCCGCCGAGTCTTCCGATCGTTTTCATATCTCCAACACCTGCAACTGCTACAATCAATGCAGCAATAACAATTGGAAGAACGATCATTTTAATTAAATGGATGAATATATCGCCAATCGGCGTTAACACATTAATAACGGTTTCATTTTGATAAAACAGCGCTCCCACGACAACACCCAGAACAAGTGCAATGAGTATTTGAGAAGCTAACCCTAACTTTTTCATACGTGAACCCCCTTTTTTTGATAACGCTTTCTTTGTTGCTTAATCGCATCTTAACGACGAACCTACAAAAAACGACAAAAAAGAACAAAAAGAAGTGAATTTTTTATGAAAAATCTTTAAAAAGGTGGGTTTTTCCACAATATTGTAAAAAAAAGACTTCGCTTTTGGCGAAGTCTTAGAATATAGACAACGTGCTAAAATGATTTTGTTTTAGCACGTTGTCTTCTTTTCAGCGTGATAGAAAACCTTTGAAGTCTAGGAAGGGCGAGCACCAGCGCGGAGCGAATAGACATTCGTGAGCACTGGCGCACAGACCTGACAAAGAATGCGAGGGTTTGTCTACACGCTGGGACTTCGCTTTTGGCGAAGTCTTAATGATTTTGCATTTGTTCACTTGGTGTATGCTGATTTGAATAAAATTCATCATAAATCGCATATCCAATAAGTACAAGAGCAACATAGAGCAATGCACTAACGGTCCAAATCCATTTGACATTCAGCTTCATTCTGCCACTCCCTCTCTAACTGGCTTCAATCGCTGCAATCTGAGCGCATTCAGCACAACGGACACGGAGCTAAAGGCCATTGCTGCTCCTGCAAGCCATGGCGCAAGGAAACCAAATGCAGCGATCGGTATCCCAATACAGTTATAGGCAAGCGCCCAAAATAGGTTTTGTTTAATGTTTCTCATTGTTTTTTTACTAAATTCCAGCGCATCTGCAATGGCATGGAGATCTCCCGTCATGAGCGTAATATCTGCTGCTTCCATGGCAACATCTGTCCCTGTTCCCACAGCCATCCCAATATTCGCTGTTGCAAGAGCTGGGGCATCATTGATACCGTCTCCGACCATGGCGACTTTTTTTCCTTGTTCCTGAAGTGCTGCAATGTGAGCCGCTTTTTCTTCAGGCAGCACTTCAGCAATGACATGATCAATACCTGCCTGTTTCGCAATCGCCTCTGCTGTTAGTTTATTATCACCTGTCATCATCACAACGTGAATCCCCTGCTCTTTTAGACGAGCGATGGCTTGTGGAGAGGATGATTTGATTGTATCTGCGACCGCTACAATGCCGGCGAATTCTCCGTCAATCGCAACGAGCATAGCTGTTTTCCCTTGCTCCTCCAGCGTTGTGACAGATGCTTCCATTTGCTCATATTGGATATGATGTTTCTGTAATAGCTTACGCGTTCCAATCAAAAGCTTGTGTCCTGCTGCCTTTGCTTCAATTCCATGACCTGGATCTGCTTGGAACGCTTCAACCTCGACCGCTTCAAGACCTCGTTCCTTCATACCGTCTGTGATCGCCCGGGCAAGCGGGTGTTCCGACTGCTGTTCTGCCGATCCTGCTAGCTGCAGCAGCGTATCTTCTGTCCAATTGGCATATGCCAGTACATCTGTCAGACTAGGCTCTCCTTTTGTCACAGTCCCTGTTTTATCTAACACGACCGTGTCGAGTGATTGAGTCACTTCTAAATGCTCTCCGCCTTTAAACAGAATGCCTGATTCAGCCGCACGGCCGCTGCCAGCCATAATAGAGGTTGGTGTCGCAAGGCCGAGCGCACACGGACATGCGATGACAATGACGGCTATAAAGGTTTCAAGTGCTGACGTCACATTTCCTGGGTCCACAAAGAAAAACCATATGAGGAATGTGAGCACAGCAATTCCTACAACAATAGGAACAAATATCCCTGATATTTGATCTGCCATTCTTTGAATCGGTGCCTTTGAGCCCTGCGCTTGTTCTACGACTCGGATAATCTGTGAAAGAGCGGTCTCTTTCCCGACTTTAGTCGCTTTTATTTTGATGAATCCATTTTTATTGATCGTTGCCCCAATGACCATATCTCCTGCTGTTTTATCAACAGGCAGACTTTCTCCTGTAATCATGGACTCATCTATTGCGGTTGTCCCCTCTATGATTTCTCCATCTACCGGTACTTTTTCCCCGGGTTTGACAAACACAAGATCATTCACTTTCACGTCAGAAATAGGCACAGTCATCTGTTTGCCATCTCGCTCGATAACCGCTTCTTTTGCTTGTAAGCCCATCAGCTTTTGAATCGCTTCTGATGATCTTCCTTTTGCTCTTGCTTCCATTAATTTTCCGAGCACGATCAACGTAATGAGGACAGCACTTGTTTCATAATAGAGGGCTGCCTCATGTGTGCCTCCAATCGCTGACTGAATGCTTTCATATAAACTATAGAAAAACGCGGCAGATGTCCCAAGTGCGACAAGAACATCCATATTGGCACTTTTATTTCTTAAAGCCTTATACGCCCCTACATAAAAGGGCCAGCCGACAATGAACTGCACCGGCGCTGCCAACGCCAGCTGTACCCATGGATTCATAAACGCTTCTGGCAGCCAAATAAAGGACGTAAAAGAAAAATGGCTGACCATTGCCCAAAGAAGCGGCAGTGATAAAATCATCGAGAATAAAAAGCGTGCCGTTTGCTTTTCTATTGCAGCTTGCCGGTGATCTTTTTTTCCTTCCTCCGCTTGATCTGCTGCTGGTTCTATTAAAGAATACCCAATAGACTGCACCGCATCTTTTATGTCATTTGCAGACGTTTGGCCCGGATGATATGTGACCTGAAGTGTCTCAAGGGCAAAGTTGACAGACCCGTGATCGACACCGTCCATTCGGTTAATTTTTTTCTCGATTCGGTTTGCACAAGCTGCACACGTCATTCCCTCTATATCAAATTCTGCTTGCTCCATCACCACATCATAGCCAAGAGATTGAACTTTTCGCTTCAAATCATCTGGTGTTAGCTGCTCTGTTTCATAGACGATATGGGAAGTTTCAAGCGCCAGATTCACACTGGCATCCTCCACACCTTCCAGCCTATTCAATCCCTTTTCGATGCGGCCTGCACAGGCAGCACAGGTCATACCCGTAATTTGAAAATCAATTTCCTTTTTCATTGACCTCACCTCTCCACATACTCCAAGGGGGTATTATTTTTTGAAAAAAATACGTGCTGTTTTGCAGCACGTCTACTTATTTATACGACATCATATCCCTGTTCTTCAATCACATCAGAAATACGGTGTAACGTGACTTGATCCGGGTGAAATGAAACCTCCACCTGTCCTTTGTCTAAATGGACTTTCACAGATTCCACACCTGCTAATTCTCCTACATTTCCTTCGACTGCTTTCACGCAATGTCCGCAAGACATGCCCTGCACTTGAAGTGTTGCTTGTTCCACTTCTCATCGCCTCCATCAATCATTTTCTACAATTTACTATACCCTAGTAGGGTATCAATGTAAACATAAATGCTACGATTTTGTCAGTTTCGTAAAGACCGTCATTAACTCTTCAATGGCTTCATCCCCATTGCCGCTCTTGATAGCATCTGCAACACAATGATGTGTATGCTTTTCCATCAAATGAAGACTGACTTTTTTCAAAGCCGCATTGACTGCGGAGATTTGATTCACAACATCTATACAGTAACGATCGTTTTCAATCATTTGCTGAATCCCGCGAACTTGTCCTTCCACTCGTTTCAAGCGATTGATCAATTGGTCCTTTTCCTTTTCGGCTCTAGGCGAAGCCATATGTCTTTCTTCATGTTCTGTCATGTGATCACCTTTTTTCCATTATGACTTGTCTGTACCTAAATTAAAGCATATCTCCACCGGAAAAGGCAAAGATATGCTGAGCACCGCAGATAAAGCGGTGTTTGTCCTAATTTGTTAATTGTTCGATATCCTGCAAAAGATTGACGGATTGCTGAAGCTGTTTCATCAATCCCTGCTGATCCTCCAGTATGGCGGCAACATCGATATCGCCTGCTTTTAATTGCTGTAAATACGTTTGGATCTCCTCTGACAGCACTTTATTTTTTTCAATGATTTGTGCATGAAGGTCTTCTGCCATTTTTGGCGCTGTGACGTCATTAAAATCTTGAATGTCTGCCTTCAATGATTCAAGCTGCTGCGTTAATTCTGCTTTTTTGGCGGCATTTTGCACAGCTTCTTCAGCGAGTTTTGGAAAATCCTCTGTAAATTGCTGAATGTCTGTCACATAGTCATTTGCCTCAGTGACATATGTCGTTGTATCGTTGACCTGATCAAGCAAGCCGGAGCACCCGCTTAATACAAGCGTTCCGGAAAATAGGCAAGCCATCACATATTTTTTCAAGATCGATCATCCTTTCATCTGTAGGATTAAAAGCATCATTTGTTCCGCTCCTCTATCACACAGATGCAAAAAGACCTTAAAAATAGCCAGACCTTTGCCTCATGTGTGATAGGCAAAGGTCTGGCTAACATTGTTCATGCCGGAATGGCCGAGAAACAACGAATGTTTCTGTAGTGACGACCAATCCGTAAAAGCTACTCCCCTTTAGGAAACCGTTCAAATGTTATGTTTATCATATCGAATGTCAGGACAACAGTCAATTCCAAAGATCCTGCTCTTGATACAGCACATGGCCCTTACCAGTGGATGCATAAATCCGGTTCCGCCCTTGGCGTTTTGACATATACAAGGCCTGATCCGCTTCAAATAGAAGTGTCTCTAATACACAAGGATCATTGGCTGTGTGAGCAATTCCAAAGCTCGCTGTCACTCGCACTTTTTCCTCATCATTCGTAAAGAAACTTGCTTCAAACGAATGTCTTATTTTTTCCGCGATATGACATGCCTCTTTAAATGACTGATGAGGCAGACAAATGGCAAACTCTTCTCCCCCATATCGTCCAAATAAATCATCCATTTGTAAATGCTCCTGACAAATAGAGACAACATGACGCAGCGCTTCATCCCCAATATGATGTCCGTGTGTGTCATTGATTTGTTTAAAGAAATCAATATCAAACAGCATAACAGCCGTATCCTGTGCATCCTCTTCCAGGATCATCTGCGTTCGTTCGATGAAAGAAGAACGATTGTAAATATTCGTCAAACCATCGATATACGCACGACGCTCCAGCTCTTCCTGCAGCAAACGCTGCTCTGTTACATCACTGATCACTATTTGCCTGCCCTCGATCTCTCCTCTTCTATTAAATAGAGACGAAGCGGTCAAATGATAATAGCAGGACTGGTCTTTTTCCTTTTTCCACATTAAATCATATTGCGAATGATCCTGCGGAGAGCGCAGCCATTGAATGAACGCTGAATCTTTGATGATTGCTGAGAAAATATCGTCGATTTTATGGCCAATTCCCTTTTTATTCGCAAGTGCTGGAATGATCGATGCAGCAGCGGGATTGTAGTCAATGAGTGTCCGATATCGATCTAAAATTAGAACCCCTTCAGACATATGCTCAAACACACGCTCCATTGCAATGGGAGACAGCTTAAAGAGCTGGAACGACATAATTGCCCATAAATAGAGTGCGTTGGTGATAAACATCACCACAGGAACCGGATCAATATGTAGGGGTGTAACGCCTAATAAATAAATAAAAGAAGTCAAAATTGGTAATGACATTCCCACTAACAGTATCAGAATCTGCTTTAAATATTCTTTTTTTGTGACACGTAAAAACCAAAGCAGCATAAAGATAGCAAGCATCGAACAGCCAAACGTATAAACGCCATGAATGATATACCAATAGCCAATCGTAAAATCAGCCAATAAAAACCCATCTACTGGATTCGTCGTGATGCTTCGATAAAAGAGTGAATGTAAAGAGTTGGTGAACACCATAATGGTTGTGAGAGTTGGAATCAATAAGATGAGAAGCACGCGGCGCTTTGTGAAATATTGATGAAACCCCGTAAATTGAAGCACAATCAGCAGACTGAGCGGTGCGATAAACGGTAGACCTATGTATTGAAAACAAACCCAGAACATGATTTCTCCAGGAGTACGAGCCAATAATTCAAACGTATGCCCAAAGATATAAATCGCAGTTGCTCCAGACATGTACATAAACAATTGACAGCCAATATACCGATGGCGGTTTGCATGAGCAATGATTGATAATATCACGGACAGAATGCCAGAAACACTCATGATCACAATAAAATGTAAAACAATCGAATCCATGTAAACGCCCCAATTTCAGTTATTTAGAACTAGTCTAATCTTACTATATATGAGGACGTCACAAATGGGAAGATGTGATTTTGAATTGGTTGGAGGTTTTTTGTAAAATTTCAGGCGTCAACGGTTCGTGTTCCCTTATATTTTCACTACTTTTTGCTTAATTTGAGGGACAAGTATGTTGCGTCTGGAGAAATATATGTACAATGTGGAGATCAATGGAGAGGAGACTCGAAAGGAATATGACTTTTTGGATGATTATGACGGGGCTGTTTATGCTGATTCTTTTAGAAAAACCGTTTGAAAAAAGAAGTTCTGGATTGTTATTTTTGATCAGTTACCTGCTGCTGATTGCGGTTTATGTAATTCAGACAACGTTTGTTGAACTTGTGCCGGATGGATTTTTGATGATGATTGCGGTGGTTGTCGTTTTTCCTTTGTTTGTTCGGTTGGTGGTGTCTTCTTTGAAAAACCGTACATAAGAAAAGAGATGCCAGATGTGGCATTTCTTTTTCTTATGTGAAACAAGGTCGGTTAATCATCCCTTAAAAAGTTCCAGCATTATTTTTCCAAATCAATGTTTTGATTTGTCCTTTGGTGTATCTTTAGCTTTCTCATCTTCAATTTTACTAACTTCTGTTTTTGCAAGAACCATCTCTTCTAATGCTTTCTTCATTCTAGAATCTATGAAATTTAAATCATCACCGTCTACCTTATCTTGCTTTGCAACCTTTAAAATATCTTTGAAAATCGGCTCTAAGTTGTCATCTGTTTCTACTAAGTAACTATTTACCTTTTTATACGTATCTGGAACTTTGTTTTCATTTTCTTTGGCTTCGTTAAGTAATTCTCGCAGGCTATCAATTTTCTTCTCAAGTTCACTAGCCCATTCTTTATCATAAACATCATCCATTGGAACTAATGAAAAAAAGAAAGGCATAATTCTATCTTCAAAACGTTTTAAATACCCCTTATACCATGCAGCATATTCTTTATCGGTCATCTTTTCAATTTTTTCTTGTTTTGCCGGCGCTTTATTTGATGATGAACCGTTTCCTGTTTCATTTTTACCGCATGCTGTACCCATCATCAATGTAAATACTAGAAGAAATACTGAAATCATTGTCCTTTTGTTTGTCTTCATATGTGAATTACTCCTTATCCTTTGAAACTTTTTCTACTTCGTCATCGGCTTTGGCTGTTTGATCATATGCTTTGTCGAGTCTTTTCGAAATGTTATCCAGTGATTCAAGATCAAGATTTTCAAGTGCTTTCGGTGTTTCTTCTACGGCATATTGATATCCTTTGTTTGCTTTTAGCAAATACTCATGTGCTTTTTTATAAGCACCAGGAACGTTTTTCTTTTCATTACCCTCATCAATGACTTTTTGTACATCAAAAAGTGACTTCTCGACAGATCCAAGCCATTCATCATTACCTGCATCAATTGCCACCATCTTTTTAGCAAACGCAAGCATTGTGTCTTCAATATCACTTCTGTAATTTTCATACCACTCGGCATATTCTTTTTCTGCCTTTTGGTTGCTGCACGCTGTACCGAATACCATCAGCACGGCAAGCATAATCATCATTGCGATTAGTGATTTAGTCTTTACTTTGTTCACTGAGATAAACTCCTTCTGCATTCCTGCTGATATTTTCAAGCTTTAAGTTTAATAAAATTCACCCACTAATATATGGTGTAACATCCCTACATTTCATCGGTTAAAAGATAGTTATATTTAGCTATTCATTCAATTTATTAGTGAAAAAATTCCCATTTGGCTTTTCTGTTAAAAAAAGCATAAAAAAAAGACGCTATCAATAGCGTCTTCTTGTATTTAATCTCAATTTTTCATATTGCCAGACCCGCATCAAGGGCTTTCAAACCCTTGATGCGACTGCATTCTAAAAGTTTTGATGGAGACGGTGGGAGTCGAACCCACGTCCAGAGACATCGATTACTTAAGCGTCTACGAGCGTAGTCAACATATTTACGTGTTCACTCATCCTCATGCCTGCTGACGGGCGCTTGGAGAGCTAGTCTGATGGATCTCTTCTTACGTCCTCAGACGGAAACGTAAGCGTAGCCTACTTCATTGGGCTCCTCACAGACACATAGGCGATGTCAGGAAGAGCTCGCTGCGCTTATTAGGCAGCTAGTGCTAAGTTTTGGTTAAAACTTTTAGTTTTGCCAGTTACATTTAAGTGCGTGTTAACGAGATCGCCTCTCGGCTCGCAGCCTAAGCTCGAACCATCCCTGTCGAATCCGTAACGTCCCCTTGTAAAAGGGATATACGGGATGGAAGTTCAGCTTCACTGCTTCCGTATATAACTATTATAACAATCTTACTGCTCGAAACAACTGGTGGTTTCTGTCAAAATAGCGATGATTGTTTACTGCATAACATATTGTAGCATAATGCTTCCGCTCTCAGCAAGCCATCAGCATCAGGCTAGAATTGCTTTTGACGATCGCGGAAGGCACGTTCGATTTCACGTTTTGCATCTTTTTTCTTCAGATCTTCACGCTTATCGTATTTCTTCTTCCCTTTTCCGATTCCGATCAGCACTTTGGCAAAGCCATTTTTCAAATAGAGTTTCAGAGGCACAAGTGAATAGCCTTCTTCCTTCGTCGCACCAATCAATTTGCTGATTTGCTTGCGATGAAGCAGCAGCTTTCTCGTTCTCAGCGGATCATGGTTATAACGGTTCCCTTGTTCGTATGGGCTCACGTGCATATTATGAAGAAACACTTCTCCTCGCTCGATTTTGGCAAAGGAATCTTTTAAATTCACTTTTCCAGCACGAATCGATTTGATTTCAGTTCCTTGTAATACTAGGCCGGCTTCGTATGTTTCTTCTATAAAGTAATCATGATTTGCTTTTTTGTTTTGGGAAACAACTTTTCCCTCTCCCTTTGGCATTGGCGTACACCCTCCTTTTGACACAAACACGGTCCAAATCGTACGGATTATTTTATCAAACAATCCAGCTTTCGACAATGCTGACGCCATGTGGTCAAAAAGCAAATAGAGCGGGATGCCCTATTTGCTTTTTGGCACGTTACTTTTTCTTTTTGCGTTTTTGTTTCGGTGCGTTTTCAAATACGCGTTTTTTCTTTTTCTTCTTTTTACGGTTTGTGAACCAGTCACTTCCGCTTTTATCCTCTTTGCCTTTTTCCCCAGAGGCTTTTTGACCTCCACGGCCTTTTTTCGCTGGTGGATCTGTCCGTTTTTTGAACTTGAAATCTTTTGGAGATTTACGGCGAGTGCCTTTCATCCCGACGATTTCAAAATCAATTGAGTGCTCATCTTTATTGACATTCACGACTTTGACAGTGATTTCATCACCGATACGGTAGACATTCCCTGTACGTTCACCGATCATAGCAAAGTGCTGTTCATCAAAGCGATAGTAGTCGTCAGTCATGTAGCTGACATGGACAAGACCTTCTATCGTATTCGGCAGTTCAACGAATAGTCCGAAGTTCGTCACGGAACTAATCATGCCATCAAACTCTTCACCGATTTTATCTAGCATAAACTCTGCCTTTTTCAGGTCATCTGTTTCACGCTCTGCATCGACTGAGCGGCGCTCCATTGTAGATGCATGATCTGCGATTTCAGGCAGCAGCTGGCCCCACTTTTCTAAGGTCGCTTCATCTGTCTTTTTCTGAATCAAATAGGTTCTAATCAGTCTATGCACGATTAAATCCGGGTAACGGCGGATTGGTGATGTGAAGTGTGTATAGAATTCCGTTGATAATCCAAAATGGCCAATGCTTTCTGGATCATACTTCGCCTGTTTCATAGAGCGAAGCATCACAGTTTGAATGACGACTTCTTCTGGTTGATCCCTGACAGCATCGAGGACACTTTGAAGTGCGCGCGGGTGAATGTTCGTTGACGTCCCTTTCACAATGTAACCAAACGTCGTCACGAACTCTAAAAAGCGCTGAAGCTTCTCAGGATTTGGTTCTTCGTGAATTCGGTAAATGAACGGAACATTCATCCAGTGGAAATGCTCTGCAACCGTTTCGTTTGCAACAAGCATGAATTCTTCAATTAATTTCTCTGCAACGGAACGCTCACGAATGACAACGTCTTTCGCTGCGCCTTCATCATCTACAAGTACTTTTGCTTCCTTGAAATCAAAGTCTACAGCTCCGCGCTCCATTCGTTTGTCACGAAGAATCTCTGCAAGCTTCTCCATCTCTTGGAACATCGGAACAAGCGGCTCATATTTGTTTAGAAGCTCTTCATCTTGGTCGACTAAAATCTTATTCACATCGGAATAGGTCATTCTCTCTGTCGTTTTGATCACACTTTGGAAAATCTCGTGTTTGACGACTTTCCCGTTACGATCAATAACCATTTCACAAGACAAGGTGAGACGATCGACCTTTGGATTTAATGAACAAATACCGTTTGACAAACGATGCGGAATCATCGGAATGACGCGGTCGACGAGATACACACTCGTTCCACGTTCATAAGCTTCCTGATCAATCGGGGAATTCTCTGTGACATAATGAGAAACGTCTGCAATGTGTACGCCAAGCTTATATTTGCCATCATCCAGCTTTTGCACAGTTACGGCATCATCTAAGTCCTTCGCATCTGCACCGTCAATCGTCACAATCGTTTCATTGCGCAAGTCGCGTCTGCCTTCAAGATCTTTTTCATCAATCGTTTCCGGTGTGTCTACTGCCTGCTGAAGTGCTTCTTCTGGGAACTCACCTGGCAGACCGTGTTTATGAATGATCGACAAAATATCAATGCCAGGGTCATTTTTATGACCGAGGATTTCAGTCACTTCACCCTCTGCACTCATTCTTCCTTCAGGATAGCTTGTCAGCGTCACAACGACTTTATGCCCTTCGACCGCACCGTTTTTAGCGGATTTCGGAATGAAGATATCGTTTGTGATTTTTTTATCATCAGGAATGACAAAGCCAAAGCTTTTCGTTTCTGTATAGGTACCGACAACCGTCTGAGTATTACGCTCGAGAATACGGATGACAGTTCCTTCTTTTTTCGTGCCGTTTGATTTGTGGCTGACACGAACCATGACGGTATCGCCATTCATCGCTGTGCCTAACTCATTTGGCGGAATGAAAATATCATCCTGTCCAAACTCTTCAGGCGTTACAAATGCAAATCCTTTTGCATGAGCAGACAGCTTTCCTTTTACCAAATTCATTTTTTCTGGTACACCGTAACGGTCGCTGCGCGTGCGAACGATGAGTCCTTGATCCTCCAGCGTCACAAGTGCTTTGACGAGCTCTTTATAATCATCGGGATTGGTAATCTCCATCATGACTTCCAGCTCTTGAACAGTTAACGGTTTATACGCTTCTTCTTTCATAAAAGCGAGTAATTCATCCATAAATTCTTCTTTTTGCACACTCTAACCCCCTATATATTTAAATTGACCAATCAAGTGATTCTAAGAATGCATAGACATCCTGATGAACCTTCTCCCGCTCTTTATCAAGCGTGATGACATGGCCTGATTCTTCATACCATTTCAAATGCTTATCATCTGTCTCTACTTCGTTATAAATGATATTCGCACTGTCTGTATTAATCATATGATCGTGACGTGCCTGCACAACAAAAGTAGGTGAATAGATCATGTCGACATTGTTTCTAACATCTGCAATCAGTTCTTGCAGGCTCCTCAGTGTATTCATTGGTGTTTTCTTGAACGATTCCATTTCTTGTTCAATTTGGTCCTCTGACTTACCCTCAAATTTCTTATAGTTACGGGCATAATCTAGTACACCCTGGTACATGACTTCTTCACTTTTTATGTACATAGGTGCACACATAGGTACAATTCCCTTTACAGGTACAGTGTAACCTAATTTCAATGAAAAAACTCCTCCGAGGGATAGTCCGCAAACTGCAATCTCCTCATAACCTTCATCTTTTAAGAATTGATAGCCTTCTTCTACATCTTTCCACCAATCAGCCGGGCCTGTATGGACAAGCTCTTCTGGCGGCACACCGTGTCCTTTATATTGAGGTGCATGGCATGTATATCCTCTTTCGTTCAAATAACGGCCAAGCATTCGAACATCGGCTGTATTCCCAGTAAAACCGTGAAGAAGAAGCACCGCCTTTTCTCCACCTTTAAACGTAAATGGTTTTGGTGTAACAACTTTCATGATGTGACTTCCTTTCCTTCTGATATGGTTTATATTTTCCACTTGTATGTATGAAACAAACACAAAAGAGTGCTGATAATAAAAAAAGGTCTGAAAAAAGATCAGACCTTCTGTTACTCGCGCTTTACACGCCTAAATATGCCAATGCAAGTGTTAAGATGAAGAAAAGCACTGACAAAATAACCGTTAATCGGTGAAGAATCAAGTCAAGGCCTCTCGCTTTTTGCTTACCGAAAAGCTGCTCGGCTCCACCTGAAATAGCGCCTGACAGTCCAGCACTTTTACTTGATTGTAGTAATACAACGATGATAAGTGCGATACTGACAATTACGAGTAATGTGATAACAAATGCGTGCATGAAAACACCTCCAGACAAACTGGTACACATAACTTTATTTTACATGAAAACAAGGTGCATGTCACGAAACATCAAAATAAAGATTTCCTATATATTGTCGACTTGATACGTTATTTTGATACAATTTCGTTCCAAAGTGCTGGCTGCAGCATTTTTATATGCAATTTTTCGGTTAAAAACACATTTTTAATGAGTTGCTTCTTCCTTCAATAGCTGTTTTAATTCTACTAACAAACGTTCAGCTCCTTCAGGACTCAGCATCACGTTCCCATTTCCATAGCTTTTGTTGTACTTCGTCACTTGTCCTGTTAACAGGCAGCTCTTATCTGCATCATATTTTTTCAGCATAATGGTTTGATCTTCAACGAAAATTTCTAACAGCTGCTCTTCTTTAATATTGAGTACCTTGCGCATTTCTGAGGGCAGAACAATTCTGCCAAGAGAATCAATGTGTCTGACCATCCCAGTCCTTTTCAATGACATTTCCTCCTTGATGATTAATATGATGATATCATTTATTGACTTTTGTCAATATCTTCATAGTAAAATAGATCTTCAAATTTTTTATCAAAGTAATGAATCATTTTGCCAATGACAAGCTGTCCTGGTTTTCGGTGACCATTTAATACCCTGCTAAGTGTGGCAGGAGAGATGCCAATTTCATCAGCGAGCTGATTTAACGACATATCGTTCTCGATCATATACTGCATGACAAAAGCCCGCCTGATCTGAATCTTTTCGACCATCATTACAACCTCCTATGGAATCATTATGTACAACATGTAAGGCTCTCACATCAAGCAGATTCATTAACTTATGTCAACACTTTTACCCCTCTGCTATTTCCTTTGGTCAATGATCGTACTAAAATAAGTCATATACTGAAATGTGAGGTTCGATGTCATGAATCACTTTGGTGAACAATTACGCATTTTAAGAGAAAATAGAAAAATGTCGGTCAATCAGCTTGCCATGTATTCAGGTGTAAGCGCTGCTGGAATTTCTCGTATTGAAAATGGAAAGCGCGGTGTGCCAAAGCCGTTAACCATAAAAAAATTAGCACACGCCTTGAAGGTGCCTTATGAGGATTTAATGCTGCTTGCCGGTCATATTGAACAGGAACAAGTTCATGAAATGAAACCGAAATATGAGTCCATGTTAAAAATCTATCAAACGGCGCTTCAAAAGGATGTAGAACATCTCCCCATTTTTGACGGGGACAAATGGGAAAGGCTCTCCGCACAAGACATCAGCCAGCTGAATGAATACTTTCTCACGCTCATCAACCAAAAAAGGTGAACAAATAGCGGGGCATAACCCTAATGTACATCCACCATTAACTAATGTCAATATTTTCATGGTGCACTTATTGCCAATAGTCAACAAATCATGTAAAATAGACATATCGAATCTATAACCATGTGAGGTTTTGCCTTGATGAACTTTGGTGCATATTTAAGAGCATTACGTGAGGAAAAGAAGCTGTCGGTGAACCAATTAGCGATGTATTCTGAAGTTAGCGCTGCCGGTATATCTCGTATTGAAAACGGGAAACGCGGCATTCCGAAACCTCCTACGATTAAAAAGCTAGCTGGTGCGTTAAAGGTACCTTATGAAGACATGATGCAGGCTGCGGGCTATATTGAGGAAGCCACTTCTGTCCAACAGCTCGAGGAAAATGATCTTTCTTTATCCAAAATAAAAGAAGCCGCAGCGCAATATGAACTTACTGATCTCGAAATATTTGATGGTGACATATGGTCGACCCTTTCGAAAAAAGAAATAGAGGACCTCAACCGCTATTTATTATTTATGTTAAACAGCCGTTCGTCCTCATAAATGTTTAAGCTTTTTGCGCCGATTTATGACAGATTTACGGTATAATGGGTTCAGATTGGAGTGAAGAAAGATGAATCAATCTGACATGTGCCCGCGGTTTGAAAAAGCAGTTGAGTTATTGAGTAAACGCTGGGTGGCACTGATTGTTTTTCAGCTTCTCTCAGGTCAGCAGCGCTTTAGTGAAATTGAGGCGGCTCTGACAAATTTAAGCGGAAGAGTATTATCTGAGAGATTAAAAGAGCTGGAAGCAGCAGGTATTGTAAAACGGGAGGTTTTTGCTGAAACACCCGTGCGCATTGAGTATTCTTTAACAGATATGGGGCGTTCACTTGCACCCGTTTTTGAGGAAATTGCGAAGTGGTCCTCTGAATGGATCACGCTTGAATCATAAAATACCAGCATGCGAACCGCCTGATCTTCATAAAACAACCTCCCTTACAGATGTAAGGGAGGTTTTGTTTCAACCGCTTAAGCAGATGTGATGTTTTTTTCAGCTAACGCTTTTCTTTCCTTTTTCTTGTTTGTCGGGCTTAAATAGCGTTCGAGCCAGCCCATGACAAGGTCAGCAATAATAGCCATAAGTGCAGTTGGAATCGCACCTGCTAAAATGATGGCTGTTCCGTTTGTGGCGTTTGATCCTCTGATGATGATATCACCAAGACCTCCCGCGCCCACAAATGTTCCAATCGCTGTAATACCGATGGCAATGACCAGTGCGGTTCTTAAACCAGCCATAATGACTGATAAAGCAAGCGGTAATTCAACCATTCTCAGCACTTGCCATTTCGTCATGCCCATCGCTTTACCTGATTCTAAATAGGCATGTTCAATGCTGACAATGCCTGTATACGTGTTTCGGATAATCGGCAGAAGTGAATACAGAAAGAGTGATAGGATGACTGTATTTGCACCAAGTCCTAATACAAGCATCAATACAGAAAGCATCGCTAATGCCGGTATCGTTTGAATGACATTGGTAATGGCAAAGACCCAATTGCTCAGCTTGCGGTAATGCGCCACAAAGATGCCTACTGGAATCCCGACAATCGCCGCAAACAGCACCCCATACGCCGACATGAGAAAATGCCGATAAAATTCTTCTAACACATATGACCCGTTCTGCTGATAATACGTCCATAATTGCTGCAGTGTGTCCATCAGCCTTGACACCTCCCCATCTTACTCAAAGTAATTGTGTTTTTTCAGGAAATTCTTCGCAACGGTTGCTGGTTCTTGAAGCTCCCCGTCGACTTGATAGTTCAGCTCTTGCATTTGTTCTGTATCGATTTTTCTGATCAGCCTGTTGATCACCTTATCAAGCCCTGGATTTTCTTTTAAGACTTTCTCCGGGACTACTGGTGATGCATCATATGGCGGGAAGAACCGTTTATCATCTTTTAAGATTTTGAGATTATAGGCTTTGATTCGTCCATCTGTTGAATAGGCAAGCACAATATCCATTTTTTCATTTTTTAATGCATCATAGACTAAACCAATCTGCATCGGATACGTGCTGCCAAATTTGATTCCGTATGTTTTCACGAATCCGTCATAGCCGTCGCCTTTCTTTTTGAGCCAAATATTATCGACACCAAACCGGTAATTGTTCGCATTCTTTTTCAAATCAGAGACCGTTTCTAACTTGTTTTCCTTCGCCATCTTCTGCGTAACAGCAAAGGCATACGTATTATCAAATCCATAAGAATCAAACCATTTGTAATCATAGCGTTTTTTAAATTCTTTTTGGACGATCTCCATCGCACGCTCCGGGTCTTTTTCCGCATCCATTCCAAGCGTGCTTGTTAAATCCGTGCCTGAATATCTTGTCGCAGAAATGTCGACATCTCCGTTTTCCATTGCTTTCTGCTGCACAGTGTTGGAACCTAGGTTTTTCACAATGGTCGTCTTTTTATCTGTGTAATGTTCGATCATATCGCCAACCATATAGGCCATAATTTCTGATTCGGTAAAGTTTTGTGCTCCAATTCGCAGCGTGCCCCCTGAGGAGCCGGCTAGTCCAGGAAGTGAACAGCCGCTTATCAATAGCAAGCATCCGGCAAGCAGTGCACTGATCCATTTTGTTTTTCGATTCTTCACATAAGCCAACTCCTTATGAAACTTCCTTCAATCCTTTTAAGCCTTCTGGTGTTACTTTTTTCTCCAGCTTCATTAATGATAGGTCGATGATGACTGCTAAAATTGTGACTGGTATCGCACCCGCAATAATAAATTCCGGCTGATACAGCTGAAGTCCAATCAAAATGTAGTCACCTAGACCGCCTCCACCAATAAAGGCTGCAAGTGTTGTCCAGCCAATCAAATAAATCGTTGACGTTCTGACACCTGCCATAATGACCGGTACAGCAAGCGGGAGTTCAACAAGACGAATTTGTTCCCATGTTGTCATCCCGATTCCTTTACCGGATTCAAGCAAGTTTTTGTTCACACCTTGGACCCCGGCATACGTATTTCTTAAAATAGGTAAAACCGAATAGAAAAAGAGAGCAACGATTGCAGGTATTTTCCCAACCCCCAAAATAGGAATAAAAAAGGCAAGAATCGCTAAACTAGGGAGTGTTTGAAAGATATTCACGACACCGATGATAAAACCTGCGCCTCGTTTCATTCGTGTGAGAACCACGCCTAAAGGAACGGCAACAAGAATACCAAGCACAACAGCAATTAAGGAAATATATAAATGCTCCCACATTTTTGTGAGGAGTTCCCCACCATTTTTCTCTAGAAAGTCGATGATTTGATCCATGTGTACACCTCCCTTACTTCATTTCAGTGACAGCCGCCGGCGTATCGTCTCCCCAAATGGAGTCGTACACAACATCTACAAGACTTGCACGTGTCACAATGCCTTTTAAGTGCCCTTCTGCATCCACAACTGGTACATATTTAATGCCGCGTATTAAGATTTTCCGGACAGTATCTCTTAGAAGTGCGCCTTCTTGTACGGTATAGAACTCTGTATTTAAAATATCACCAACGAAAGCTGCTTTTCTGCGGTTCGCATCGATTGTTTCAATATCGATATAGCCTTTTAGCACATGATGTTCATCTACTACAAGCAAGGAATCGACCCGCTTTTCTCTCATGATGTAGATGGCATCTGTTAATGTTTTTTCAACTGTAACGGTGACTGGTGACGTGTTCATCATTTGTTCTACACGTTCCATGTTCGGATTTGATTGAAGCAGACGTTCTTTGCCGATGAATTCTTCTACGAATTCATTGGCTGGGTTCCGCAGAATATCGTCAGGCGTACCTACTTGGACAATCTCTCCATCTTTTAAAATCACAATTCGATCAGCTAGTTTAATAGCTTCGTCCATGTCATGTGTGACGAATACGATGGTTTTATTTAACGTTTTTTGCAGTTTCTTAAATTCTTCCTGCAATGAATCCCGTGTGATTGGATCAAGTGCGCCAAACGGCTCATCCATGAGGATCAGAGGGGGTTCCGCTGCTAGTGCGCGAAGAACACCAATGCGCTGCTGCTGTCCTCCGCTGAGTTCATGAGGGTAGCGCTCTAAATATTCCGGTCCCATGTCGACAAGCTTCAGCAGTTCACGTGCCCGTTCTTTTCGTTTTTCTTCCGGCCATTTTAACAGCTTCGGAACAAGTGAAATGTTTTGTGCGATGGTCATATGGGGGAACAGTCCAATTTGCTGAATCACATAGCCAATTTCTCTTCTTAATTGAACTGGATCTTTTTTCATAATGTTTTCTCCCTCGATGAAGATGTTTCCTGAGGAAGGTTCGATGAGTCGGTTGATCATCTTCATGGTTGTTGTCTTACCACAGCCACTCGGTCCAATAAAACAAATAAATTCTCCTTTTGCTATTTCTAAATCAATATTTTTGACAGCCTTTTTTCCGCCCTTATACGTCTTAGATACATTCTCTAGTTTCAGCAAATGAGACACCTCCATTAGTCGGATCAATATTTTCAGAAAATTTACACCTTATTTATTATAGTGCAAACTTTATAAAATAAAAAGTTTATGATGTGTTTGTATTGCATAACATTTATTTAAAATTTTTAGTTAACGGCCTGATAGATAGAGATCTCTCCTTTTTCCTCCAAATTACGAGCAAATACTCAATATTTATTGTTTTCATCAACAAACAGGTATATGATATATTGTGTTACAAATTGTCAGTCGTGAAGGGATGAATCGGGGAGTGGACAAGCTAGCGTTAGGCGCCATTCAAAAAGCACAGGATCATTATATTGAAAAAGCTGCCGAGAACATGAATGCCTTTGGTCTTTCTTCTACAGTAGGTAGAGTGCTTGGTATCATTCACATGAACCGTAAACCAATGACGCTTGGAGAGCTATCAGAAGCGACAGGCATGAGCAAAACGAGAATGAGTCAGGTCGTTCGAGAAATGCTTGATTTGAATATTGCGGAAAAGGTTTATGAAAAAGGAATACGTAAAGATCTATATGACGTTGAGCAAGATCAATACCAAACGTTTATTTCCTTATTTGCAGCCAATTGGTCCCGAGTTGTCAGCAAAAACCGCAAGGCACATAAGAAAACGTGCAAGGAATTGCTGGAGCTGCTTGAACAGGACGACCTGCCAGAAGAGACAGAGGATAAAATCAATCTGCTTCTTTCAGAAATCAAGGAAAGTCTTGATTACTATGATTGGATTAGCCGCTTAATTGAATTCTTTGAAAGTGAAGAAGTGTTTAAGCATGTGCCGAAACCTTAAAAAAAGCTGTTTTATTTTACATCATTGTAGAAAAAAACAGCTTTTTTATATACACTTATTGCATAAACATTGGGAACATTCCTTTTAAGCCTGCGCCGATCATCTCAACTGCCACTACAGCAAGAATTAATCCCATTAACCGCGTCACGACATTCATCTCTGTTTTCCCCATTTTCCGCATAATGAAACTTGAATAATGAAAGGCATAAAAGGTCATCGCCAGAACGATGACAATGCCGATTAAAATCGCAAACATGTGAAGCATCCCTTGACTTCCCGGGGTTAAACTCATCACTGTAGCGATTGTACCGGGACCAGCGATGATCGGAATCGCCAGCGGCGTAACGGAGACATCCGCCTTTTCTTTGCTTTCTGCCTTTTCCTCAGAATGAGGATTTTGGACATGTGACTCCTTTGCATTCAGTAAATTGTAAGCGATACCAAAAATAAAAATACCTCCGGCGATGCGGAGTGCATGAATATCGATCCCAAACAATTTGAAAATGAGCCTGCCTGCCAATAGAAAGGCAATCAGAATGATGAAAGAGACCACAATGGCTTTTTTGGCTGTCTGGGAGCGTTCTTTCTCTGTATATCCCTCTGTTAAGGTGATAAAAAGAGGCACGTTTCCAATGGGGTTTGATACAGCAAATAATGAAACCACGACATGAATCATAAAGGAAATCAACAGACACCCTCCTTTTTTCATAGTGTCTGCCAATCTGATGTGAATATTCCCTTGTGATGTTAAAACCTGTATATATGTAACCGATGTTAATAGAGGTTTTATTGAAAGGGGAATCACACATGAAGAAAACGATCACCATCGTCCTTCTATCTGTTGCGGTTTTAGGCGCAGCCGGCTGGATGGTCTGGCAGCAGCAGACCATCAAAGCAGCAGAGGAAAAACATCAGCATGAAAGCAAAACGAACACTGAGCAGCTTTCGCAGTTGAAATCAGATCAAGCGGATATGAAACATAAAAACGAAGATCAAAAAAAGAAACTGTCTACCATGTCGAAAAAGCTCAAAAACGAAAAGAAAGCCTATCAAAAAGAAGTCAAGCAGCGTAAAATACTTGAGGCAAAAATCGAGCAGCTTCAAAGAGAGCTGACAGCAGCAAAAGCCACTGCTCAAGCGAATAAGCAGAAAGCACAGGCCGCAAGGAAACCAACTGTCGAAAAAGACCCAAATGTCACCCACAATCCTCCCTCACAATGGGTACAGGATCAATATGATTGGGGTGTGAAACAAGGGTATATTAAAGAATAGAAAGGATGAAAAAATATGATACACATTCGGCCTTTGTCAGGTGATCAATCCGTCCCTATGGATCTTTTACTCTTAGCTGATCCTTCCAAGGAAAAGGTTCTTACTTATGTGCAATCCGGCTCTTGTTATGCCGCGTATCATGAACAGGACGTTATTGGCGTCTATGTGCTTTTATCTCTGGCTCAGCATACAGTCGAAATCATCAATGTCGCCGTGAAGGAATCATGGCAAGGAAAAGGAATTGGGAAGCAGCTGATCCGCCATGCCATTGCTGAAGCGAAAGCCGCAGGTTTTCACACGGTTGAAATCGGCACAGGCAACTCGAGCATTCAGCAGCTCGCACTTTATCAGAAATGCGGCTTCCGCATGACATCTATTGACCACGATTTCTTTCTTAAGCATTATGATGAACCGATTTTTGAAAATGGCATTCAGTGTATGGATATGGTACGGCTGTCACTCACTTTGCAAGCAGACTGATGTTTTGTTCCGTCCGTCTGCTTTTTTATGTTCTGCGCTTTTTTACCACATGCTTCACATATTGAATGAAGAAATAGAGCACGGCGCCAGCTAAAAAGCAAACCACACATCCAAAGAGCGTCGCCTCTGAGCTGAATTGATACTCTTCAATTTTCATGATATAAAATGGCATGCCAAACAATGTTGGGCTTGATTCAACATGATTGACCTCTAGCAGCAGTAAAAAAACAGGCGTCATAAACACAGCAAATACATACAGCATCGCAAGTGTTATACCGCTGGAAAACGAATGAAATACTTTGATCATCTCTTTCTCTCCTTCATCTCTTTTAAACTGGCTGTAATATTTTTTCCGTCAGGGCAAGCTGGATGCAGCATCACCGTATTTAGTAAAGAAAAAAACAGCAGCTGATGACTGACAGGATGCTTCCATATCATAAAAAGCACAATCGAACAAAGCACCGGAAACAGCGGCCCTGCAAGTGCCACCATCATATTGAAGCTCGGCCGGCCAAACGTTTCATGGACGACCGCCACATGCTTCCAATCAATCGTGACCACAAAATCAAAGGGCGGCCTTTTTTCGATTTTGTTACACAACATGATCATCAGCATATGACCGAGTTCATGTATCACCACAACCGCTAGGAAACTACACACAAGCTCTATCATCGCAAGACAGGCCTCTTTAACATGACCGAATATATACAGCTATAAAATGCAAGTGAACCTAGCAGATAAGCAGTAGCGAGAAGATACACATCTGATGAAAGCCACTTCAATAAAAGCATATCGATGAAGCTGAATACAGCAATCATCATCACGATGACAAACAGTTTATTAAACTCACTGATCTTCACGATAAACCCTGTACAGGCCGCCATGGCAGTGATCAACAAAATGGACAAACTTGCGAGGCCATGCCCTTCACTTTCAATGCCTATCACCATAGATGCAAGCCAAATAAACACAAAATATGTCAACAAATTAATAGCGTAATAAAATAAAATTCTCGACAATAAATAAACACTCTTTGATGTATTTAACATAAAAATGGCCCTTTGATTCATATGATATTCTCTGCCAATCATCAGCGGTAGCATGATCAATATTTCCTTTAATGCATACTGCACAATAAAGGCATACAGCCAGCCGGTTTCTACCGGTGTAAAAACAAATGGCAGCCCCGCCGTCAAACAAACGAGAAATAGAAACAAAATGCCCTGTTCTTTAAAAACAGCTGACCGGCTGAAATAGACCAATTCCTGCCGCAGGTGCGTCAGAAAGGAAGATTGCGTTCTGATTTTCTTGTAAGAAAATGACTTTACCTCTGTTTTCAGCTGCAAAAACATCTGATGGACATAAGAAGCCGCTAACCCCTTCAGCCATAGCCAGCCAGCGCTTAGAAGGATCACCAGAAATATGAGATAGACTGATGGCCATACACGGATCATCTCCATTGCTTTTTTCAAAAGGAGAAACACCAATAGATTCAGCACCGCAAAGCCGAGCGTTTGCAGCAGCAAATGCTCTTTTGTTTTTGATACGAAATGGCTCACAGCAATCCGCATCACCATCCAAGAAGCAAGTGCAAGCAGCGCCAGTACACAGCAAGTCATGCATACAGCCGTAATCCAATACAAAGATGGCGTAACACCGCTGATCAAAAGGCCTAAGACAATCGGTAAAAAAAGCAGTCCTACCATGAGAAAACAAAAGAGCATCGGAAAGAAATACACACAAAGGACAAATGACACACTTTGTATCGCACTATTCAAAAAGTAGAATTGATATTCCTGGCGCTTTAATTTATTGCGGGATAACAAAATAGCTGCACCTAAAAGTAAAAGCGTCATTTTCATCAATTGGAGGTATAGAGTAGCCGGCTCACTTTCTCCTGCCTGCATGAAAAAGCGCAGGCTGATAACGACGTATATCGCGTACATGAGCAAGAAAAAAGCCGCGGCTGCGAGAAGCTGTATAGGGTACTTTTTTGCGAGCTGCTTTCCTTTCGTTGTCAGCATTCCCCATTCTATTTTATGAAGAACGTGTCGTGTCCAGATCATTGAGTAACCTCTCCACCTGCATATAGTAATCTCGATTCACTTCTTTATAAATCTCTTCAAGTGCCTGATGAGGAAATGTCTGATTCGTTTCTTGGCGGGACATATCCAGCTTGACGTCACCATTTCTTAAGATCATGAGATGGTCATAAAGCGTATCACCAAAGCTCAAATGATGGGTTGAAATGAGAATGCCAGCGCCTTGATTTCTCAGCTTCATGAGCACCTTTTTTAAGATGATCATCATATCTGGATCAAGTCCGTTCGTTGGCTCATCGAACACATAATAATCACATGGCCTGAGGAGCTGGGAAATGATCTGCGTTTTCTTTTGATTGCCATGAGACAGCTGAGCGATAGGCTGATCCATATATGAACCCAGCTCAAACAGTTCGATGAACGTCTCCTCCCGTGTGACATCTTGCTCATTTGGCAGCTGAAGTAATTGAAAGTATTCCCTAGGTGATAAATAATTGAACAACGAATGCTCGTCAGGAATATAGGAAACATGTTTTTTCAACAAGGAGATATGTTCTGAGGATTGAAGGTTCAGCTGTTTACCATGTAAAGTGACGCATCCTTTAAATGGCGTCAGCCCAAACATGGATTGGATCATCGTCGTCTTTCCCGCACCATTATGCCCTAAAAGCAGCAGCATCTGCCCTTTCTCGACATTCATTTGAATATTACGGAGAGAGAAGGTGCGGCTATATGTTTTTTCTTTTAATCGTAATGTCAGCATCATATCCCTCCGTTTGTTTCAGATAGAACAGATGACCTTGCATCTGTTCTCATCCCTGTTAATAACCGCACTGGATTTTAACGTACATGCCTAATAATTTGAACTCTCCTAAAAATTTGGAGCCCCGTCCAAAGGTCTTGCATGCCCAAATCAATGCTCCAAGTGAAATAATGCCCAATATAGCGGCAAGGACATAAATCCAAAATGCGTTTTTCTGTACATTCTTAGAAGTTAGAATTCGTTGCTTCCTTTCATCATATGCCGCCAACAGGTGAAGGACATACATATACACACCTACTGGAAAACGAAGGCTAAAAGGATTCAGCATCTCATCACCCCCTAATATATGTAAAATGATACCACCTCCTTACAGAAAGCATAAGTTCATTTCAGATCATATTTTTAGTCGATTTTTCATGATTTAGTGCTTATAAATGGAGGGGATTTTGGCTTCTTCTCTAACTGAAGGAGGATTTTTTACAGAAATAGGATAAGTCAAATGAATTAGCCAGCGGATTTCACTCAACACAAAAAAACGCTGCGTCCCGCTCTCATGAAAGAGCGGAACGCAGCGCATAGCTGACATTATTTATTCAAGTTATAGAATGTTGCAATGCCGTGATATTGTGCTGTTTCAGCCAATTGATCTTCGATGCGAAGTAATTGGTTGTATTTCGCCACACGGTCCGTACGAGACGGAGCACCTGTTTTGATTTGTCCAGCGTTTGTTGCAACAGCGATGTCTGCAATCGTGCTGTCTTCAGTTTCACCAGAACGGTGAGAGATCACAGCTGTGTATCCTGCGCGTTTTGCCATTTCGATTGCATCAAATGTTTCAGTTAATGTACCGATTTGGTTTACTTTGATCAGGATTGAGTTACCAACGCCGTTTTTGATTCCTTCAGATAGCTTCTTCGTATTTGTAACGAACAAGTCATCGCCTACTAGCTGAACCTTGCTGCCAAGGCGCTCAGTTAATAGTTTGTGACCTTCCCAGTCGTTTTCATCAAGGCCGTCTTCGATAGAAATGATTGGGTATTTCGATACCATATCTTCATACCAGTCAACCATTTCAGCAGATGTTTTCACAACACCTTCGCCTGATAAATGATATTTACCGTCTTCTTTGTTGTAGAACTCAGAAGATGCAGCATCCATTGCAAGCTTCACTTCTTCACCTGGTTTGAAGCCAGCTTTTTCGATCGCTTCAACGATTGTTTGAAGTGCTTCTTCGTTAGAACCAAGGTTTGGAGCGAATCCACCTTCGTCACCTACAGCTGTGTTTAAGCCTTTTGCGCTTAATACAGATTTCAGGCTATGGAAGATTTGAGCGCCCATGCGAAGTGCTTCACGGAAGTTCGGTGCACCTACAGGCATAATCATGAATTCTTGAATGTCTACGTTATTATCCGCATGCTCTCCGCCGTTGACGATGTTCATCATCGGTACTGGAAGCGTTTTGGAGTTGAATCCACCAAGGTATTGATAAAGTGGAATTTGTAAGAAATCAGCAGCCGCACGTGCTACAGCGATAGATACGCCAAGGATTGCGTTTGCGCCTAATTTCCCTTTGTTTTCTGTTCCGTCAAGTTCGATTAACATTTTGTCAATCGCTACTTGTTCTGTTACATCAAAGCCTAAAAGCTCTGGTGCAATGATTTCGTTTACGTTGTTTACAGCTGTCAGAACACCTTTTCCAAGGTAACGGTCTTTGTCTCCGTCACGTAGTTCTACTGCTTCATATTCACCAGTAGAAGCACCACTTGGAACAAGCGCACGGCCAAAGCCGCCAGATTCTGTGTAAACTTCTACTTCAACTGTTGGGTTACCGCGAGAGTCTAATACTTCGCGTGCATATACGTCAACAATGTATGGCATCGTTATTTCTCTCCTTTTGAATCAATTTTTTTATTTCTGAATTAATGATGTTCCTGTCATCTCTTTTGGTTTTTCAAGACCAAGTAAGTCTAAAAGCGTTGGAGATAGATCAGCTAAAATGCCGCCTTCTCTAAGCGTCGCACCTTTTTTCGTCACGATGACTGGTACAGGATTCGTTGTATGTGCAGTATGCGGCTTTCCTTCTTCGGTAATCAGCACGTCTGCGTTACCGTGGTCCGCCGTGATGATGGCATGTCCGCCTTTTGCCAGGATTGCGTCGACTACAGCTCCTAAGCACTCATCTACTGCTTCAATGGCTTTGATTGTTGGCTCAAGCATACCTGAATGACCAACCATATCCGGATTAGCAAAGTTCAGAATGATCGCATCATGCTTGTCAGCATTGATGTCTGCAACAAGTGCATCCTTTACCTCATAAGCACTCATTTCCGGCTTGAGGTCATAGGTTGCTACATCTGGTGAATTGATTAAGATGCGGTCTTCACCAGGAAATTCTTCTTCACGTCCACCGCTCATAAAGAACGTCACGTGAGGATATTTCTCTGTTTCAGCAATCCGCAGCTGTTTCAAGCCGTTTTGAGAAAGCACTTCTCCTACTGTGTTATCCAAATTCACTGGTTTGAAGGCAACATAGCCATCAACCGTTTCACTGAAGTGTGTGAAGCAGACGAAGTGTAAATTCTTCGGATGAGCTTCTCCGCGGTCAAACGAGCGGAAATCTGCATTTGTGAAAGTGTTCGAGATTTGGATGGCACGGTCTGGACGGAAGTTATAGAAAATCACAGAGTCGCCGTCGTTTACTTTGGCAACCGGCTCACCATTTTCTCTTGTAATGACAGATGGAATAACGAATTCATCGTAGATTCCATTTTCATAGGAGTCATCAACGACATCATAGATGTTTTGATAACTTGGGCCTTCACCATACGCCATCGCGCGGTACGCTTTCTCCACACGATCCCAGCGTTTGTCACGGTCCATTGAGTAATAGCGTCCAGAAAGTGTTGCCACTTCACCAACACCGATTTCTTTGATTTGTTCTTCCAGCTGTTTCAAGTACACTTTGGCTGTCTTCTGACCAACATCACGTCCGTCCAAGAAGCCATGAATGTATACCTTTGTTAAGCCTTCTTTTTTCGCCAGCTTCAGCAGGGCAAAAAGATGCTGGATGTGACTGTGCACACCGCCGTCTGACAAGAGTCCAAATAAATGAAGCGCCTTGTCATTCTCTTTTGCATACGTCATTGCATCTAGGAACGTTTCGTTTTTCTCAAATTCCCCTTCACGAATGGCAACATTCACCCTTGTTAAGCTTTGATACACAATGCGTCCTGCACCGATGTTCAAATGCCCAACTTCAGAGTTCCCCATTTGACCTTCCGGTAGACCTACTGCCTCACCTGAAGCCGTTAAGGTTTGATGCGGAAATTCGTTCCAGTAGCGGTCAAAGTTCGGTTTTTTTGCTTGTGCGACAGCGTTACCGACTGTTTCGCCTCTTAAACCGAACCCGTCTAAGATGATTAATGCAGCTGGTTTCTTACTCATATTGACCTTCCTCCAATAATTGAACGAAAGACTGAGGTTCTAAGCTTGCGCCGCCTACCAAAGCACCGTCAATATCGGATTCTGCCATATATTCTTTAATATTTGCCGGCTTCACGCTTCCGCCATATTGAATGCGAAGGCTGTCTGCCGCTTCTTGACCAAATTCGCTTGCAACGGTTTGGCGGATGTGTGCGCAAACGTCGTTTGCATCTTTCGCTGTAGAAGATTTTCCTGTACCGATTGCCCAGATTGGCTCATATGCAATCACAGATTCAGCAACTTGCTGCTTCGTTAAACCAGCTAGTGCTTTCTTCACTTGATCAGCGACAAGTTCATTTGTTTTGCCAGCTTCACGCTCTTCAAGCGTTTCACCTACACAAATGATTGGAACGATGCCATGCTTGAATGCAGCATGAGCTTTTTTGTTCACTGTTTCATCTGTTTCCGCAAAGAATTCACGGCGCTCTGAATGCCCAATCACTGAATAGCCGATGCCTAGATCTTTTAGAGCAGCAGGGCTGATTTCACCAGTGAATGCGCCATTTTCTTCAAAGTGCATGTTTTGTGCACCAATTTTAAGGTCTGTTCCGTTTGATAGGCTGTTTAGCTTTTCAAGGAAAAGAGCTGGCGCACAGACAATGGATTCCACTTTGTCAGGAGATGGAATAGATGACTTGACTTCTTCAACAAAGCTGACTGCTTCGCCAAGTGTTTTGTTCATTTTCCAGTTCCCAGCTATAATTGGTTTTCTCATGATTGACACTTCCTTATAGCAGTTTTGGTCTTATTTATCGTTTAATGCAGTAACACCAGGAAGTTCTTTGCCTTCCATAAATTCAAGTGAAGCGCCGCCGCCTGTAGAAATATGGCTCATCTGATCGGCAAGACCAAATTTCTCAACAGCTGCTGCTGAATCTCCACCGCCAATGACAGAATATGTATCTTTTGCTTCTGCCAGTGCTTCTGCGATAGCTTTTGTTCCTTTAGCGAATGCATCGATTTCAAATACACCCATTGGTCCGTTCCAGACAACAAGTTTGCTGTTTTTAATAACATCAGCATACTTTTCTCTTGTCTCTGTTCCAATATCAAGTGCTTCTAGATCACTTGGAATTTCAGAGATTGGCACAATGCTTGTATTCGCATCATTTGAAAAGTCGTCGGCTACCAGAACATCTGTTGGAATCAGGAAGTTCACGCCTTTTTCTTTTGCACGGTCCATAAAGGATTTCGCTAAATCGACTTTGTCTTCTTCTAATAGAGATTTCCCTACTTCGTGGCCTAGTGCTTTCACAAATGTGTAAGCAAGTCCGCCGCCGATGATGAGGTTGTCCACTTTATCAAGAAGACTTTCAATCACACCGATTTTATCCTTTACCTTTGCGCCGCCGATAATCGCTGTAAATGGGCGATCAGGGTTTGAAATGGCTTTCCCTAAAACCTCAAGCTCTTTTTGCATGAGGAAGCCTGAAACAGCCGGAAGATAAGCTGCAATACCAGCTGTCGATGCATGTGCACGGTGTGCAGCACCGAACGCATCATTGACATACACATCGGCTAAATCAGCAAATGCTTTAGATAATTCAGGATCGTTCTTTTCTTCACCAGGATAGAAACGAACGTTTTCAAGCACTAGCACATCTCCTTCTTTTAAGTCAGAGATTTGCTTTTTCACGTTGTCGCCGTAAGCTTCATCTGCTTTTTTCACTTCTTTTCCAAGAAGCTCTTGCAGACGTTTTGCCACAGGTGTCAGACGCAGTTCTTCAGTAACTTGACCCTTCGGACGACCCAAATGACTAGCTAGCAGTACCTTTGCGCCTTGTCCTGTTAAATACTCAATTGTTGGTAATGCTGCGCGGATACGAGTATCATCCGTCACTTCTCCGTCCTTCATCGGAACGTTAAAATCTACGCGGCAGAACACAACTTTACCTTTTACGTCAATGTCTTTTACTGATTTCTTATTCATGCTCGTCAGGAGATCCTCCTTTATTCTGGTTTCCTTACGCATTGGACAAGACTCTCTTTATCCTTTTCCCATTTTGCCCTCATCAAAACGAGAAATCGTGCAGAACGGATAAAAACAGAGAAAAAGGGAAAGGGATGCTTCCCCTTCCCTTGTCCGTCTTCATTATATCGTGTCTCTAGGAAAGAACCAAGTGAGTTCCTTCAGTGTGAGAAATTAAAGACCTTGTTTTGCAATGTAAGCTGCAAGGTCAACAACGCGGTGAGAATATCCGCTCTCGTTATCGTACCAAGAGATTACTTTCACCATGCTGCCTTCCATTACCATTGTAGAAAGAGCATCGATTGTTGAAGAGTTTGCATTACCATTGTAGTCACCAGATACTAATGGCTCTTCGCTGTAGCCAAGGATTCCTTTAAGTTCTCCTTCAGCTGCTTCTTTAAGTGCTGCATTTACGTCTTCAGCTGTTACATCTTGGTTTAATTCAGCAACAAGGTCAACTAAAGAAACGTTAGGTGTTGGAACACGCATAGCGCCACCGTTTAATTTACCTTTAAGTTCAGGCAATACAAGTGAAACAGCTTTCGCAGCACCTGTAGAAGTTGGGATGATGTTTTCCGCAGCTGCACGAGCACGACGGTAGTCTTTGTGCGGAAGATCAAGAATTTGCTGGTCATTTGTGTATGAGTGAACAGTTGTCATCATACCGCGTTTGATACCAAATTTATCGTTAAGTACTTTTGCAAATGGTGCTAAGCAGTTTGTCGTACAAGATGCATTAGAGATGACATCGTGGCTAGCTGCATCGTATTTGTCTTCGTTTACACCCATAACGATTGTGATATCTTCTTCGTTAGCAGGAGCAGAGATGATGACTTTTTTAGCGCCAGCTTCTAAGTGTTTCGCAGCGTCTGCACGTTTTGTGAAGAATCCAGTAGATTCAACAACGATTTCTACGCCTTGTTTACCCCAGCTTAATTTCGCAGGGTCACGCTCAGCTGATACTTCGATTGTTTTACCGTTCACTACTAAGT
Source organism: Bacillus sp. I-2 (assembly GCF_001974945.1). NCBI lineage: Bacteria > Bacillati > Bacillota > Bacilli > Caryophanales > Bacillaceae > Bacillus > Bacillus sp. I-2. The sequence continues at coordinate 282,151 of NZ_LZRW01000022.1, forward strand.
TTGTACCGTCTACAGAAACCTCTGCATCTAGTTTTCCGTGAACAGAGTCATATTGTAAAAGGTGTGCAAGCATGTTAGCATCTGTTAGATCGTTAACCGCTACTACCTCAACTTCAGGATTATTTAATGCTGCACGAAATACGTTACGTCCAATACGTCCAAATCCGTTAATACCGACTTTTACTGCCATGATGTTTCCTCCTTTTATAGGTCACAATGTTTTATATTGAGGGATCAATTGACTCCCTTAATAACTCTTTTGCGGCTCCTTCGTCTGTGACGAGAACCGTTCGGCGCGGTTTTTTGAAATAAGCTTCAATCGCCCCCGCCTTTGATGATCCACCTGCAACAGCAATGATGTGTGGAATGCTTTCTAGATCATCTAGCTGCATACCGACGGAGTGCACTTTGTGTACGACCTCACCATCACGATTAAAGTAATAGCCAAAGGCCTCTGTCACTGCGTCATGCTCATCAATTTTTTTTAAATCTTCAGCTGGTGTATTTCGTCTCATCGCCATTGTTTTTGCTTCACCAATACCATGAATAAGCATCGTGGACGATTTAATCGTTTGAAGCACTTCTTTGACGGACGGCTCTTCAATAATGGAAGAGTAAGCACCTTCTGACAGCTGCCCTGGAACAAACAGCAGTTTGTAAGTACCGGAAGCTTTTTCAGCCATGTGGGCACAAATGGTGTTTGCCTGATTTTTTACATTCTCCCCAAGACCGCCTCTCGCAGGGACAAACATCATATCGCGGTTTTTGGCATCAGGGGTCATCATTTCGGCAACGGCTTCCATCGTCGTTCCGCCAGTGACGGCGACGATATTATTTCCAGTAAACCTTTTTTTCATGCATTGGACAGCAGCTCTTCCCATTTCTTGCTTCACCCACGGGGATTCGTCACTGTCACCAGAAACGACCATGACTTCTTCCAGGCCTAACTTTCTCTTTAATGTATTTTCCAAAAAGGTTAAACCTAAAACGTCCTTCATCATTCCTTCAAGCATTTCAAGCAAAGCGTGACCCTCACTCGTCAGCATCATGCCGCTCGTTTTGACATCCAGCAGATTTTGTTCTTTTAAAAACTGAACTTCAGCACGTAAGATGCGCTCGCTGAGACCAAGACTCGTCGCAAGGCTTCTGCGGCCAATTGGTTCAGCTAATCTGATGTACTGCAAAATGTCGTAGCGTTTTTGCATAACAATGAGAAGATCTGGCAATAATTTTTTTTGAGCTTCCAATAAATGATTCATGGCTAACGACCCTTTCTTTTCACATTGGACCAAAAACGTCCCACTGTGACAAAAAACGTCCCGCCACAGCCAAAAAAAATCAATCCCTGCTTTCTTTAATTATTTTAACAGGATAATCTTGCATTTTCAACTCTTACAAACACATTTAGACAAAAAATAGACACATTTTCACCGATAACCTGCTTGTCATCAAGGTTCTTGCTATGATATTTCTTTTCAAAATATTTATTTTCTTTTATATAGAATGTATTCACGATGGAAAATGTGCATGCTGGTGATATGAGCATGCACATTTTTTTCAGGATTTGCTTATGTTTTTGTGATGGTTCCAAACTGTTTTGCCTCTTCCTTCGGTTTGATTTTGAGATAATAAATAATGTAGCAGGCAGCCATGAACGGAATTCCGCAATAAAGACCGATCCGCTGATCCTCGATAAAAAATAAGCTGATGAGGACAATGCCAAATGCGATAAAGCCTGCTAATGGGACAAATGGATAGAGCGGTGTTCGGAAGACGAGATCCTTTACATTTCCGCCCGCCTTTATGAATTGTTTTCTAAAGAAATACTGAGACAAGCAAATAGACATCCACACCACAACAAGAACCATACCAGAAATAGAAATGAGCCACACATACACCGTTTTTGGTGCCACAACACTTGTCAGCAGAGATAGTGCAGATACGCCCATTGTCACCAATAGTGCATTGATCGGAATTTTACGCTTGGACAGCTTTTTCGTAAAGTCAGGTCCTTTCCCGTCTTTCGACAGCGCCCAAAGCATACGTGATGATGCATATAATCCAGAGTTTGCTACAGATAAGACGGCTGTGATGATGATAAAATTCATAATATCTGCAGCATACGGTATACCGACCTTGTCCAGAACGACGACAAACGGGCTATCGACAGTGCCTGCTGTCTGCCACGGAAGAAGCGCGGCCAGAACCGCAATGGATAAAACGAAAAAGACCATCGTTCTCCAAATAATATTTCGTATAGATCGCGGCAATGTTTTTTCAGGATTTTCACTCTCTCCTGCTGCAATCCCTACAAGTTCTGTTCCTTGAAAGGAGAAATTGACCGTGACCATGGTTAATAAAATAGCAAAAACGCCGTTAGGAAATAGTCCGCCATGATCCGTCAAATGACGAAATAGAGGGGCTGGTTCTCCATCTTTCAGATGAATCATTCCGAAAATTGCGCCAATTCCAATGATAATAAATAATAGGATGGCAGCGACCTTAATGGCTGAAAACCAAAACTCGGTTTCAGCAAAGCTGCGAGCTGAGATGGCATTCACGGCAAATAAAATCACGCTAAATGCAAGACACCAAAGCCAAACAGGGATATCTGGGAACCACCTTTGGAGCAAAATGCCTGCTGACGTAAACTCCAGTCCTATTGTACATGCCCAGCTAAACCAATAAAGCCAGCCGATCATAAAGCCTGTGGACGGACCTATATATTTTGTTGCATACTCCTGAAAGGAACCCGCTGTCGGCATCGCCACTGCTAATTCTCCAAGACAGAGCATCACCAAATACATTAACAATCCGCCAATGATAAAGGACAGAATGGCTCCCCCGGGTCCAGCCTGATGGATAATGAGTCCTGACCCAAGGAAAAGACCAGTACCAATGACGCCGCCTAAGGCAATCATAAAGAGATGCCTGCTTTTCATGGAACGTTCTAGTTCATTATGCTGTTCTTGGTTCAAATCCGCTTCCCCACTTTCACTCTTCTATTCATCATCCTTTGACAAAATTCGCTGTTCGTTGAAAGAGAAAGGGAGAAAGTGAAGGTTTCTCCCCCTTTGACATTTATGCTTGAAATAATGCTTCAATATGACCAATCGCCCAGTCTAAATCTTCTTTAGATATCGTGAGAGGCGGTGCAAAGCGGATGACGGTCTCATGGGTTTCCTTACATAACAGTCCTGCTTGTTTCAGCTTCTCACAAAAAGGTCTCGCTGCTTCTGTCAGCTCCATGCCGATAAATAATCCGCGGCCGCGCACTTCCTTGATGACAGGACTTTGAATGCGCGTGAGTTTGTCTTTTAAGTATTCGCCAAGTTCCATAGAACGCGCTGCAAGGTTTTCGTCGATTAAGACATCCAGTGCAGCCAGTGACACCGCACACGCAAGAGGATTTCCGCCGAAGGTAGAGCCGTGAGATCCAGGGTTAAACACACCTAATATATCGCGGTTTGCTACCACACACGAGATTGGGAATACACCGCCGCCTAAAGCTTTCCCAAGAATCAGCATATCTGGCTCAATATCTTCCCAGTCGCATGCAAACATCTTGCCTGTTCGTGCTAATCCGACCTGAATTTCATCCGCAATGAACAGCACATGTTCTTTTTCACAAAGCGCCTTCGCTTCCTTCAAGAAGCCTTCTGGCGGCATGACAATTCCCGCTTCTCCTTGAATAGGTTCGATCAGAAAGGCTGCTGTTTGTGGTGTGATGGCTTCACGTAACGCTTCAATATCTCCGTAAGGAATCAGTTTAATGCCTGGAAGCATTGGACCGAAACCTCTTTGATATTCTGCTTCAGAAGAAAGGGAAACAGCCGTCATCGTTCTGCCATGGAAGTTACCGACGCACGCAATGATTTCTGCGCGATTGTCTTCGATTCCCTTGACGTCATAGCCCCAGCGTCTTGCTGCTTTGACAGCTGTTTCTACAGCCTCAGCGCCAGTATTCATCGGAAGTGCCATCTCTTTATTCGTGAGTTGACAAATTTTCTCATACCAAGGGCCAAGCTGATCATTGTGAAAAGCTCTTGAGGTCAGTGTCACTCGGTCTGCCTGTTTTTTGAGTGCCTCAATAATGCGGGGATGGCGATGGCCTTGGTTCACTGCAGAATACGCACTCAGCATATCCATATATCGATTGCCTTCAGGGTCTGTCACCCAAACTCCTTCAGCCTCTGAAATCACAATTGGCAGCGGATGATAGTTTGCCGCACCGTATTGTTCGGTTTGTTGAATCAATTCATTTGTCTGTGTCATCGTCTATTCCTCCTTCTATAAGCTAGCCTCTTTTTCATTAGGTTCATCTTCACACATATAATATGCAAGGATCGTGCCAACTTTCTGCCCGCATCATGTCGGTGATTGATCTGGCTCTTTATGCAAAATATCTTTGCATACGCCAAATTTTTCAGAGGAAACCGCAAAATTTTTCATGTAAAATAGAGGTAAGGTCTGGAGGTGCTTCAATGAAAGAAGATCAGTATACTGCAAAGCTGGAAAATGAGATTGATCTGTATAAACAAATGCTTGATTTAATAGATGTCGGGGTTCATGCAATTGACGAGAATGGCAATACTGTTGTTTATAATAAAAAAATGATGGAGATTGAGTCTTTGAAACGCTCTGATGTTCTCCATAAAAATGTATTAGATCTCTTCGTCTTCCAAGACGAAATGCACAGTACGCTTGTCCAAGCGCTGCGTACCGGGAAACAAACCGTTCATGCAAAGCAGACGTATCATAATTACAACGGAAAAGAAATCACAACGATTAATCATACATACCCGCTCGTTCGAGACGGCCTCATCCAAGGAGCGGTTGAAATTTCGAATGATGTGACCAAGCTGGAACGGCTGATCCACCACAATATGAAGAAAAAAGGAAGCACGCGCTTTACCTTTGATTCCATTATTGGACAAAGCCCTGCGTTTTTAGAGGTGATTGAGCATGCAAAACGAGCGACACGCACCTCTTCCTATGTACTCATTGTTGGAGAAACAGGGACAGGAAAAGAACTATTTGCGCAAAGTATTCATAACGGCAGCAGCCGGTCATCTGGACCATTTATTACCCAGAATTGCGCGGCACTGCCTGATAATCTCATTGAAAGTCTGCTCTTTGGTACACAAAAAGGGGCTTTTACAGGCGCAACTGATCAGCCCGGCTTATTTGAACAGGCGCAGGGAGGTACACTGCTGCTTGATGAGATCAACTCATTAAATCCTGGTCTTCAAGCAAAACTGCTGCGCGTATTACAGGAGAAACGTGTGAGAAGGCTTGGCAGCACAAAAGAAATCGCTGTTGATGTAAGAGTCATTGCCAATATGAATGAGGATCCTGTTGATGCAATCGCAGGCGGACGCATGCGAAAGGATTTATTTTATCGGCTGGGTATTGTCACCTTATTTATTCCGCCGCTTTCTGAACGAAAAGAAGACATTCCTACATTTGTCAGTCATTTTATTCAAAAATATAATGAGCTGTTTCAAATGAAGGTGAAGGCGGCTGACGAAGAGGTACTAGCCCTTTTTCAAGCGTATGATTGGCCGGGTAATGTACGAGAACTGGAGCATGTGATTGAAGCGGGGATGAATATGATGATGGATGAGGATTCCTTATGCATGCATCACCTTCCATATCATTTTAGATTTAAACATAGGGAAGGCCGTCCTGCAGCGCAATTACAGACGAACCCTTTACAGCATACCGCAGCTGACACGTTTATTTATACAAGCCCAGAACATACGACTGATTTTCAAACCCAAATGGAACGATTCGAAAAACAATACATCGTCCATTACTTAGAAAAAATGGACGATAATATTTCACAGACTGCAAAGTTATTGGGCATGAGCAGGCAAAGTCTGCAATATCGCATGAAAAAACTGCATATTTCTCGTTAATAATAGAGCTGTGCCCTCATTCGGCACAGCTTACTGTGGTTCTGACTGTCCTGCCTGTTCTTGATTCACATCACTCAGCAGTTTTTCTACATTTTTTAAATGCGTGAGCATCGCTCTTTCTGCTTCTTCTGGCTGTCTTGCCATGACGGCTTTGTAAATGTGTTCATGTTCTTTGTAAAGCTGCCGAATGGAGGCTTTCCTTGAAAATAAGACGACTTTTCTCGTTTCCCGCATTGTTTCTACCAGCAAGGTGGAGACCTGATTCATTAACGCCTTTAATAAATCATTCTTTGAAGCTTTTGCTAAGGAGAGATGGAAGGAGAAGTCTGCTTCTTCACCAGTTTCTTTATGTGCTTCTGCGAGTTTCATTTGTTCAAGTGCCTCACGCAGCTCATGAAGGTCATCGTCCGTTCGGAGCAGCGCTGCCTTTTTAACAGCACCCGTCTCAATAATGGATCTTAATTCAAGGAGCTGTGTGATATCATGCTGCTTCATCAAAAATGCAGGAGACAGACTAAATGTGAGCTGCTCAGGATCGAACTGCTTCACATATGTACCTTCCCCTTGCTTCATCTCTATTAATCCGATCGCTTTGAGAGCAGACAGCGCCTCTCTTACAGCAGAACGGCTGACTTGAAAGCTTTCTGAGAGCGCTTGAACCGAATCTAATTTTTCCCCCGGAAGAAGCTCACCTGTACGAATGGATTCAATTAATGCATCCGCAATTTCTTCATATATTTTTTTCGTTTTGATTTGTTTATATTTCAATTGGTCTCACCTCATCACTGTTGTCTATCCTTATCGGCTCATGCCCTATCTTATACTTTACCCCAAAATTTCCGATCACACGTCTCCCCTCTTTAATTTTCAAGAAATCTTCGGGCTGCCTTGCTTTCAACAAAAAAAGAAGCACGTGCCATGTTCTGGCAAGTACTTCTTTTTAATCGTATCGCTTCCGCAGCGTAGAGGACGGAAGATTCATTTGTTCGCGATATTTCGCAATGGTTCTGCGCGACGCGCGGATGCCGAAGGTTTGCTGAAGCAGCGTCATGATTTGCTGATCTGAATACGGTTTTTTCTTGTTTTCCGTTTGGATGAGCTCTGCAATGTGCGTTTTGACTGTGTAGCTGGACGCCTCTTCTAGCGAATGCCCTTCTAATTTCGCTTGGAAAAACTGTTTCATTTCCATAAGACCATAAGGGGTTTGCACCATTTTCCCTTTTACAGTCCGGCTGACTGTTGACTCATGGACTTGCAGTATATCTGCGATCCGCTTCATCGTAAGCGGTTTCATTTTATGTTTCCCTGTTAGGAAAAAATCGGTCTGATGTGAGATAATCTCACGAACGACATGAGTCATCGTTTGCTTTCTTTGCTTCAGCGCTTGGACAAGCCAATTGTACTGCTGCTCTTTTTCCTTTAAGTACGCATATGCTTCATGCCGCTTTTGATCTTGAATCATGGCGAAGTAGCCTTCATTCATTTCAACGTCTGGAAAAGCGCGCTGATTCAGCTCAAATGTGATGTGATCCTGCATCACAGTAATCGTCACATCAGGCTCTATATACACATGCTCTTCATCATATGAGAAATGAAGACCTGGTCTTGGTTCAAGCTGAGACACTTCATCTTGTACCACCTGTAGTGTTTTCATTGAAACACCTGTTTTCGCCGCAATTTCCTTCCAAGCCTTTCTGGCAAAAAGAAAGAAATGTTCTTCGATGATCAGCTCGGCTTCATACCAGCGCTTCTTTTTCCTTCTCAGCTGAAGGAGGATGCATTCCTGCAATGATCTTGCGCCAATCCCGGCAGGCTCCAGCGATTGCAGCTGATGAAGGACAGCTTCTACTTCTTCAGCTGGCACCTCTAAGACAGCTGCCATTGCGTCAATCGGTTCATTTAGATAGCCATTGGAATCAATGGACTCAATCATAAAGTGGAAGATTCTTTGATTCTTTTCACTTAAATTTAAATCAATCGCCTGTCTTTTTAAAAACATTTGCAGGCTTTCTTTTTGATGCGTTCGATACGGCTCTGTCATTCGATCGTGTGATTTTTTATGATAAACTGGTTGATAGCTGTCCGTGTCTTTCCGCTCAATCAGAGGGTTCTCAAGTGCTAACTGGTCAAGATACTCGCCGAGCTCTGTGCAATTCAGCTGCATCAGCGTAATGGCCTGCCTGAGTTCTGGTGTGAGCACCTGCTTTAATACCTGTTCTTGTTGCAGTTTAAGGCTCATTGTCTCCCCTCCCTCTCATCATTTTACATGAAGATTGACGGACCGTATATACGAAATAGGAGTGATTTCTATGTCTGAACTTTTTTCCGTTCCATACTTTGTCGACAACTTGAAGCAGCACATCGCCATGAACCAAAATGAAGACAAGGTTCATGCCATGAATGCCTATTACCGCTCAGTGGTGTCAACGCTTGTTCAAGACCAGCTGACCAAAAATGCGGTTGTATTGAAGCGAATTCAGCATCTTGATGAAGCCTATCAAAAGGTGAAAAAAGAAAGCGAATGAACGAAAAAGAACACCCTTTGTCAAGATGACAAAGGGTGTTTATCATATGCGAAAAGTTTCTGATCCAGCCTCGATTTATACATCATCAAAAAGCCAGACCGCCCGACAGTATAAATGATAAAGGCAAACCATAGGCCATGATTGTGCCAAAGGGGCGTGACCGCGGTTTGAACGACGATAAACAAAATCATCGCAAACAGCATCGAATTTCTAACAGGGGCAATTTCTGTCGCACCTGTAAATACGCCGTAAATGACCAAACCGAAACAAGCCGCAAACGGAAAAAGAACGAGCCAGTTTGCATAGCGTAATGTCACATCTAGCAGCTGAGGGAGATTTGTAAACAAGCTCAATATCGGCTCTTTTAATAAAAAATAAACCGCCGCAATGACACATGCCATGACAAGTGCCCACTGCCTCGAAAGGGTTATGGTTTTTTCATAGAGGGTGCGGTCATTTGCACCAACTGATCTGCCAACTAGGATGCTGGACGCATTGGCAAAACCATCGAACAAATAAGCCATGATGTAGTGAATTTGAAATAAGATGGCATTGGCTGCCAGCAGCTCTGTACCAAAAGAAGCACCTTTTGCCGTAAACATATTGATGACCACTAGCAGACAGATCGTACGAATAAACAAATCCTTATTCACATGAAACATTTTCTGCACTGCCTGAGTATCCATGATTTTCTTGATGGAAGGCATCTGGAATCCGTTTGACGAATGCTTCATGATGATCCATGCCCCTAACACAAAAGCGGTTATTTCAGATATCAATGTCGCAGCCGCAACTCCTTTGACTGCAAACGAAAACACATGAGCAAGCAGAAATGCGAGGGCCATATTCATAACATTGATCAAGATTTGTAATGAAAGAGCTTCTTTCATTTTTGCCATCCCCATCAGCCAGCCCAATATGACATAATTCATTAAAGTAAATGGCGCTCCCCAAATGCGAATATGAAAATAGTCTGCGGCGAATTGACGGACATCAGCATCAGGAGAGATCACTAGAAAAGCAGATTGAATGATCGGCCATTGCAGGGCAATAAAACAAAGTCCGACAATGATGGCAACGAAAAAAGGTCTTAGAAAAGCAAGAACGCCCTGCTCCTCATTCTGTGCACCGTTTGCCTGGGCGGCAAAAGCAGATGTACTGACCCGCAAAAAACCAAACAGCCAATATAATGTACTAAAAATGAGACTGCCAACCGCAACGCCTCCAATATAAGCGGGATTTGCGAGCTGACCGACAACCGCTGTATCAACAGCTCCCAGTAATGGGGTGGTCATCGTTGAAATTGTTAAAGGAATGGCCAAAGCCAAATACGCTCGATGGTTCACACTGCCACCTGCCTTTCATGAAAAATAGCCTCTTTCCTAAAAGAGGCGCAGATTGCCTGCAAAGGGCTAAAATCTTTCTTTTCGCCCTTTGTCTTTTTTTCAGCTTGAGACCTACACGCTGAGGCATTGATAAAATGAAGATTTACCGAACCGGTCTGCCAATCGTTCGTGACAAAGGATGGTCTGCGAGCATTGCATTTCTCATTTTCCGCACCGCTTCCTTTTCTGATGAAAAAAATTCATCCTTTGATTGAAATTGGGCAGCAAGCTCTCCTTGATCAAGAATCGCCAATTGATCACATAAGTGATAGGCTGCTGTTATATCATGTGTAATAAATAAGTAAGCCACACCCAGCTCCTTCTTTAATTCTACTAATAAATCTAAAATGACAGCCTGCGTCACCATGTCTAAGCTGCTGACAGATTCATCAAGTACAATGAGCTTTGGCTGGAGCAATAAAGCTCTAGCGATGTTGATCCTTTGCAGCTGGCCGCCGCTGAATTGGTGCGGATATTTAGACAAATCCTTTTCACCGAGCCCAACTCTTTCCAGCCAGTGAATCAGTACGTTTTTACGTTCCTTCCGGCTCATAGATTCATAGTTTTCAAGCGGTTCAGATAAAATTTGTTCAACTGTCCATCTTGGATTTACCGCGGAATAGGAATCCTGAAACACTGCTTGCACATGCCGGCGAAAATGCTTACGTGTTGGCTGATCTGCACGATAGACATCCTGACCTTCAAAAAGCACCTGCCCAGCTCTTGGTTTCTCTAAACCAAGTATGATGCGGCCAAGTGTACTTTTTCCTGCACCGCTTTGTCCCAGCAGCCCAAGGCAGGTGCCTTCTTCAATAGTTAAATCGACGCTTTTCAGAACAGGGGCTGCGCCTTTTTTTCTCATTAGAAACGACCGGCTGTTGTATGCATGACTGACTGCTTTCACTTCTAATAAATGCAAGGGACTTCTCACCTCAAATCGGACAAACAGCTGGGATGGATGGACGAGCTGCTAATAGTTTTTTTGTATAATCATGCTTTGGTTGTTCAAAGAGTTCAAGAACTCCTGCCTTTTCAACAATTTCTCCTTGTTTCATGACGACAACTTGATCTGCCATTTCAGCAATGACACCAAGATCGTGGGTAATGAGTAAAATGGCCGTTCCATGTTCATGACGAATTTGGTTCAGATGCTGAAGCACCCGTTTCTGATTGTGTACATCTAATGCGGTTGTCGGCTCATCTGCAATGATGAGGGGCGGGTGCATACAGGCAGCCATGGCGATCATGACACGCTGCAGCATCCCTCCGCTTAATTCAAAAGGATAGTTATTGAACAGCTGATCTGGCTGCGGCAGATTCATTTGCGCTAACGCATCCATTGCCTGTGCTTGTGCCTGCCTTTTACTGACAGCAGTATGCCGGCGGATGGTTTCAACCAGCTGATGACCGATTGTCCATACCGGCGTAAAGCTGTTCATTGGATTTTGCATAATATACGAGATGTCTTTGCCCCGAATGGAACGCATATCCTTTTCACGTATACCGATCAATTCTCGTCCCTGTAATGTGATACTGCCAGTGACTTCAGTTGTTTTTCGATCAAGCATACGTAAGATCGACATACTTGTCACTGTTTTCCCGCAGCCGCTCTCACCAATTAATCCAAGGATTTGACCGCGCCCTACTTCAAACGAGACTTCTTGAATAAGAGGGCTTTTCCCTTGAGGTGTTTTCGTCTGCACATGCAGGTTCTCTACTTGTAAAATGGACTCTTGCACATTGATCATTCCTTTACACACGGCGTTTGATGCCATATTTCTCTGAAAGGGCTTCTCCTAGTAAATTAAACAGAATCACCACAGCCATGATCACAAGACCTGGGTACAGCATTAACTGAGGGTTCGTTTGAATGTAAGATTTCCCTTCATGAATCATCGCTCCCCATTCAGGCATAGGAGGCTGAACCCCTAATCCGAGGAAAGACATCGCAGAAATGTCCATAATCGCCCATCCCATTTCGAGTGTTCCAATGACTGCTAATGGCGGCAGGACATTGGGAATCATATGCTTTCTCATGATGTTCCAATGCGAGGTTCCACTGATTTTTGCAGCTGCAATAAAGTTCTGTTCTTTTAAACTCAGCACCATTCCTCGGAAGACGCGGGCATAATATACCCATTGCACAAGCATCAAGGCAAGTACGACTTGAGGAAGTCCCGGACCGAAGATGCCGACTAATCCAAGGATCAGCACCAGGTTGGGAAATGCCATGACGCCGTCACAGATTCTCATCAAAACATGATCGATCCAGCCGCCTTTGTATCCTGAAAAGAGGCCGACAATTAAACCAATGAATAACGAAGAAAGAAAGATTAATAACGCACAGCCGAGCGAAACACGCGCACCATATAAAATACGAGATAAATTGCATCGTCCTAATTGATCCGTTCCAAGAGGATACTCCCATGAAGATCCCTTTAGCTTCATTGCTAGATTGACAGCTGCCGGATCATGTGGAGCGATCCATGGTGCACATATTGTCACAATCAGCAGGAGACCGAGCAGCAAAGCGCAGATCGAGATCATCTTTTGATGAGAGAAGAGATGTTTTACTTTTGTCATCATTGCTGGCGGCCTTCCTTTCTAGAAATACGGGGGTCAATGATCAGCTGAACTAAGTCAACGATCAAGCTGCTCAAGATAAAAATACAGGCTGACATGAGGACATAAAATTGAATGACAGGCAGATCCCGGTTAAAGATCGCTTCAATAAAAAAGCGGCCAAACCCTGGCCATGAGAAAACGGCCTCTACAATAATGGTTCCTGTTAACAGCTTGCCAAGGTTCACACCTAGTCCGGTCAGCATTGGCGATATCGCCATTCTGAACACATGCTTGAACATGATCGATTGTTCCTTCAATCCTCTGATTCTCGCATATTGAACGAAAGGCTCTTGAAGCGCCTCACTCACACTTGACCGTAACAGCCTTGTATACGTAGCAATTAAAGGGACTGCCAGTGTGATCGACGGCAGAATGAGATGCTCCCATGTTCCAATCCCTTCAACTGGTAAGAGGTCAAGCTTCACTGAAAAAAAGAAGATGAGCAAATACCCCAAGACAAACGTCGGGATAGATGCTCCTAAGAAAGAAATGAGCCGGCTCACATGATCAACGGCACCATTTTTCCTCATACCGCTGAAAAAGCCGAGCGGAATGCTGACACAAATAGCGATCAGCAGACTGGTAAGTGCCAATTGAATCGTCGCCGGTATTCGATAAATCACCTCATCAACGACAGGCTGATTGGACATATACGACCTGCCGAAATCAAGGTGAATGACTTTTTCAATGGTATGAAGATACTGCATATAAAACGGCTCATCTAAGCCGAATTCACTTCGTTTTTGCGCTAATATTTCATCTGTAGGCTGGATATGAGCCGCTGCTAAATATGCCTCAGCCGGGTCAACTGGCGAGAGGTGAATCATACCAGTTGTGAGCAGTGTGGCTAATAAAAATACAGGAATAATTGATAGCACTCGTTTGACGATATAGCGGCCCATTTCCTTACCTTCCTTCTGTTACTTCAGCTTAATGCCTGTGAAAGGATGTTCATCACGATTTGCAGGGAATTCAAAGTCCTTCACAGCTTTTTGATAAACGGCTGTCTTTTTAAAATAAGAGATTGGCACAATTGCCCCTTGATCCTGTAAAGAGGATAAGACAGATGAATACAGTGCTTTGCGTTTCTTTTCATTTGTTGTGGATGGAATTTCCGTCATTTCTTTGATCAGCTTTTCCTTATTTGGGTAGGCTGAAATGGCTTCTTTGAATCCAAAACCATCTGATGAGAGAACGTTCATAAATGTATGCGGATCATACGGCGCTCCGTAGTTGCTAAAGAAGTTCATATCAAACTTATTGGCTTTAAAGCGTTGAACCTGTGTTGCCAAATCCACACCCTCAAGCTTGACGCCGACACCAACGGCTGCCCATTCTGCTTGCAGCGTTTCCGCCATCGCTTTTTGAATTGATTCCGCTGAGTCATACATCATACTAAACTCAAGCTTTTTCCCATCTTTTTCACGAACGGATTTTCCTTTTGGAAGTGTCCAGCCCGCTTCATCCAGCAATGCTTTGGCTTTGTCCACATCATATTTGAAAGACTTCACTTGAATGTGTGACGTATACGGCATGTTAGTCGGCAGGATGTGATCTGCTTCATCCTCTAAACCTGAGGTGACTCCTTCTACCATTGATTTTTTATTGAAGGCATATTGAAGGGCATGACGCACTTTCTCATCTGACAGCTGATCCACTTTTGTGTTCATAACAAGCTGTCTCGTTGCAACAGGCTCTGACATTTTCGTTTCATACTTGCCGCTTGCCTCAAGCTGTTTGTAAGAATCAAGGCTAATGGTTCCTTCTCCGTAAAGTAAATCCACATCACCTTTTTCAAATGCCATGACTCTCGTTTCCGCATCTGGGATGACCTTTACCTTGATTTCTTTTACCTTTGGTTTTTCTCCCCAATAATGATCGTTTCGTTCGAAAATGGCATAATCATCTTTCTTATATGTTTTTAAAACCCAAGGGCCTGTCCCCACTGGTTTTTCAATTCCTTTTGACGTATCTCCGTTTTTAGGGAAACCTGCTTCACCTAAGAAACGAACTGGACGAACAACGGCTAATTCTTGCACAGTTGGATAATATGGTGCTGTTAATGTGAGTTTAAATGTCTTTTTATCAACGGCTTCTGTCTTTTTGATTTTCTTAATGACACCTAACCAGCTATGTAAATCTTTATTTTTTAAAATTGTATCGAAGTTCTTTTTGACAATGTCCGCATTAAATTCAGACCCGTCTGAGAATGTCACTCCGTCTCTTAAATGGAACGTATACACCTTGCCATCCTTTGAAACATCCCATGATTTCGCTAATTCAGGTTTCAGCTTACCATTCTTTTGATAGCTGACCAATGGCTCATAAATCATTGATTGCGCAAATAATTGTGATGGGTTGTATACGTGTGGATTCATTTCACCAATATCTCTTGGCCACGCCATTGTGATCATATCAGGATGATCCTTATTTCCTTCTGCTCCATTGTTTGTTTGAGAGCATCCTACTAGTAAAAAGAAAATAAGCAGGAATGGTAACACTGAATTTATTTTAATTTTCGGAAAATTTCTCCAAATAGACATAAGTTGTTCCTCCTAATTGATGCTGATAATCATTTTCATTTTAAGGAGGAAGGAAGCCGTTGTCAATATCATATTTGAAACGAAATAACAATACTTATTCCTATTTATTCCATAAATTGAGGAATTTGATAGAAAGAGAGGCAGGCTGCTTACGAATGAGCAGCCTGTGAAGAGGTAAATGATTTTTCTCGCAGCATGTCATGGAGTATATGGATGATACGTTCCTGATCTGCATCTGTCATGCTCGTTCCAGACGGAAGACAAAGCCCCCGCTCAAATAACAGCTCAGATACAGGAGTGCCTTTTTCCGCAGTATAAAAAGGGCAATGACGAAAGAGCGGCTGCTGGTGCAGCGGCTTCCATACATGCCTTGCTTCGATTTGTTCTTTTTCTAAAGCACCAATGATATCTGCTGGAGACAATTGTTTATCACGATCAATGGTCAATGCCGTCAGCCAGCGGTTGGATTTCGTTTCTTGATATTCTGGCATCAAATGAAGTCCCTCTGCTTCTGATAAAGCGTCCTGATAACGCTGGAAAATGCGGCGCTTTTGTTCAACACGCTCGTCCAGCACTTCCATTTGAGCAATCCCGACCCCTGCTAAGAGGTTGCTCATGCGATAGTTGTATCCCATCTCTTGATGTTCATAGTGCATGGCTTGTTCTCTGGCCTGTGAAGCAAGAAAGCGGCATCGTTCAATCGCAGCTTCATCATCACTCACAAGCATTCCGCCCCCTGATGTTGTAATGATTTTATTTCCATTAAAAGAATAGATACCGAACCTGCCCATTGATCCGCTTTTTCTTCCTTTATAAAGCGTGCCTAACGATTCAGCGGCATCCTCAATGACTGGTACATTATATGCTTCACACAGAGCCATGATCTCGTCCATTTTTGCACTTTGTCCATATAAATGGACAACGATGACCGCGCGGGGTTTTTTCCCAAGACGTTTTGATTCAACAAAGGCTTTTTCTAAAGCAAGCGGGCACATATTCCATGTCTCCCTTTCAGAATCAATAAAAACGGGCTCCGCTTGTTCATATAAAATCGGATTTGCCGTTGCAACAAACGTGAGGGTGGAACAAAAGACAATGTCTCCTTTTTGAACACCTATCAGCTTTAAAGCAAGGTGAATCGCTGCTGTTCCTGAGGATAAAGCAGCTCCTGTCTTCACTCCTGCATAGTCCGCCACTGCCTGTTCAAATTCATTCACAAGCGGTCCAAGCGGCGCAATCCAGTTGCTCTTGAAGGCTTCCTCTATTTTGAGATACTCTTTTCCGCTCATATGCGGAGGAGATAAGTAAATTCGCTTCCTTTTTTCTTTCATTAAATTCCACCTTCTTTCCGATTTTTGATTTCCATTGCTGGAATACCTACAGCGACCTTCTGATCATGTATATCTCTTGTCACTGCTGCTCCAGCGCCAATGACAGACCAGCTTCCGATCGTTGTACCGGGTGTCACCACGGCACCAGCCCCAATATGGGCACCTTCCCGCACGGATACACCGCCAGTCAGCACCGCGCCTGGTGACAGGTGCACAAACGATTCGAGCATGCAGTCATGCTCTACGATAGACCCTGTATTTATAATCGTATGCTCACCGATAGCTGCATCTGCTTGAACCACTGCCCTTGCCATCACGACAGTCCCCCTTCCAATGACAGATGACGGACTCATGACCGCCTCTGGGTGAATGAGTGTGGCATATGCTGTGTCTTCAAATGAGAGGCGTTCCTTCATGAGCTGTCTGATCTCATTTTGTCCGATCGCAATCAGCCATTTCATATGAGGCATTGTCTCTCTCAGCTGCTCACTCATGGAGATCGGTCCATACAAAATCCCGCTTTGAGTGACCGCCTCTTCAAATTGATCATCTAATACCGCACATAATAAGTAATCGGCATGTGCAAAAATGAGATCTTGGATGACTTTGCTATGTCCTCCGGCCCCAATTAAACCAATGGTTTGCTTCTTACATATCGGTTCCTTTAAATTTTTCAGCTGTGGCATGATCCGGCTGCTGCACCCCCTCTGTTTTCATGACTTTCAGCAAGGTCATCCATAAAATTTTCATATCGAGCCAAAACGATTGATGCTCGACATACCAAAGGTCATAGGTGAATTTCTCCTCCCATGAAAGCATGTTTCGGCCGTTCACCTGTGCCCATCCTGTTATGCCGGGCTTCACAAGATGACGTCTTGCTTGTTCTTCTGTATACATAGGCAAATACTCCATCAAAAGCGGTCTTGGCCCGACAAGACTGAGCTCTCCTTTGAGTACATTGACTAGCTGCGGCAATTCATCAAGACTAAGCTTTCGAATCAAGGCGCCGGTTTTTGTTAATCGCAAATGATCTGGCAGCAGCACCCCATGTTCATCGCGTTCATCGGTCATCGTCCGAAATTTATATAGCATAAAAGGCCGGCCATACAGACCAGGCCGCTTCTGCCGAAACACCACAGGCGTTCCAATTTTCCATCTAATCAGTCCATAGATGAGAAGAAAAAGAAGACTGCCTGCGATGAGCAGCGTCAATGCCACCGTCACATCTATCATTCTTTTCATCATTGCATCTCCTTTTCATATTAGCGGGAGACCGCATGTTTTACCTTACGCATCAGCTGCATCCGCTCTCGTTTCGTTCCTGCAAACAGATACAAGTAGCCCATATAGAGAATGAAACAAAGCCCGCCAATACAAAACAGCTCCCACCATGAAGTCACGTTATATACCGCCTGAATCCCCGCACAGATGCCCCAAATGATTAGCGCTCCAGCAAGTGGAACCAGTGTATGCTTGTAAAAGATAGTGCGTTTCTGATTCGTGATCCTGGCCGTATAAAATGGCAGAAACACAATATTTTTAATCAATAAAACCATTGCCCCCGCTGATGCAATGCCATATAAACCAAGCTGCAGCATATGAGTCAATCCATAGGCAAAAAGTACATTAGACACACCTAATATAAGGGTGACAACTGCAGGAACTTTCAATCGATTAAACACGGTCGGCACATATGTGAGCGGTAAAAACATCAAGGTCAAACATAAATAAGCCGCATGAATCATGAGAAGCCATTTCAGCTCCTCAAAGGCAGGCCCAAGCCATAAAAGCATGAGCGGACCAGCGAGACCTCCTAGAAGTGCGGCTGGAAACGCAACAAATAAGCCGCTCCACTTAATGGCGTTTGCAGCATATTGAATGAGTCCCTCTTTGTCCTGATTCGAATAAAATTTCGTGATCGTTGGTGCAAACACAACGGCCAGTGTTCCTGCCAGCGTGCGTAATAATAATGGAAACTGTAAAATTGCCGCATATTGGCCCGTCGCTTCCGCTCCAATGAGCAAGTTGGTCATCAATAAATCAATTTGTAAAAACAACAATATCCCCATTTGCTCAAATGAATGCCAGACCCCTGATCGAACAAGAGTGAGACTAGACGATAATGAGACGTGCCGCCACTTAAACGAAAACCAAGGGATGAGTTTCTTAAAATAATAGATACCGATTCCCATAGCCGCTAAGCTTCCTATGACGGCCGCAAGCGGGATATGCCAAATGGCTGGTGTCGTCCATGTAAACAGGATGACAATCATCAGCGCCCTCAAAAACATTTGAATCGCCTGTCCAACACTTGATACATAGAGCTTATTCGCATAAAACGGTGCAGCCCCAATGCCAGACATGACGAAATTGAGCATAAATAAAAGACCCCCTAAAATAAAGGCGGTCTGTGTGTCTTTTGCGAGATGAACAGGCACATGAAGCCACTCAACCAGCTGATGAGACATGAAAAGACAAAGCAAAAAGAGACTAATAGATAGTAAAAACGAACTAACGAAATAGGAAGCGAGATAGCGCTGCGCCTTTTCCATCTCTCCTTTATGAGCCGCCACAGAAAAAAAACGCACAACAACCGCACTTAACGAAGCCGTAATGACCGATAAATAGTTAATCATATTTTGCGTCAAATGGATTAAGCCGAATGCTTCCACTCCAAGCGTATGAACAATAAAAGGTGTTAAACAAACAGACATAAGCATCATCAGGATAAACGTGATTAAGTTCGCACTGGCATTGTAAAGAAACGCTCGATTCATTGTGCTTTCACGCAGCGTTTAAGAGCCCTCATCCAGCTTCCTCTCCCTTTTGACTGCTTGTTTTCATCAACTGATGAACGGCCTCTTTCACGGCTGCCTCATTTGGTTCTTTTAAAAGGGTCATAAACGGAAGGTGAGCCACCCACTCAAATCCCTCCATCACCTTATGATCAAACGATCTCAGGACAACACACGGTGTATGAGTGATCGCACAAAAGATCATGCCATGCAGACGATCTGTCACGACGACCTGTGCTTGTTTTAACTCCGTCCACAAAGCCGTTAACTCCTCTAAGCGAGTTGTTCGATCGACTCGTATGCCAATTGTCGTTGTGATCAAACCGACTTGATCATATGTCTCTTGGATATGCTGCTGCAGCTGCTGGCGCTCCTCCATTGTGAGATATGCTTCTTGATCCTCACGCAGACAAAGCAGAACCCCTTCACGTGTTTCATCCTTCGATGATTCGTCTAATGACAGCACCATATCAGGCTGTTTCCACACATCTTGATCAGGAAAATGAAGCTTCATCCATTCATAGGTTGTTTGATCTCTTGCCATGAGGAGCAGTCTCGGGTGCTGCTTATACGTGTGAATGGCGCGGCGTTCCTCTCGTTTCCCTCTCTTTGTTTCTGTAAAATGTACAGTGGCAGGCAGCTGGATCATGGGATAGGACTTGAAGGTCTTGATGATAAATTGTCTCGTCCATTCTTCGTACCGGTATAAATCCCCCATGTTGCCCCCACCGATGATACAGACGATGTCTTCTGGATGCCGGCTGCGCTTTAGCGGACGGGCGAGGCGATAGATCTCTTTCATGTCCACTTCTATGATGTCATAGGCTGGAAAGTGTTTCTTTAAAAAACAATAACTCGCATAGGCAATCGCATGATCCCCTAAATTATCATGTCCCGGCAGCAGCGTGAGAATGATTTTCTTCTGATGACTCAGCTCTGGCAGCCTTTGGCGGCTCAGTCTATACTCAAGCGGATATTTGACCTTTAAGAGCAGCCACTCTGCGGCTTTTGCCTTCAATTGATGCACTGTCAATCCCATCACCCCTATTTCCTTGTTTGATATTCGATCCATTTTTGATAGCTAGAAGCCGCGGCAGAAAGCGGATAAACCAATCGGCACTTAGCAAGAAATAAAATCATTCGCTTTTGAACTGTGAGCTTTGATGGTTCCACTTGTTTGACGGCATGCTGAAAAGCCTCGTGTGTCACCATTTCCCGCATGTGATCAAGCTTTTCCTGAATAGAGAGATCATTTTGGCTCTTCCATTCGTTGAGCATACAATGAAGCGTATGATTGACGATAAAAAAGTCTAATGCTTTCTCATACAGAGAGATGTCATCATGCTCTTTTAAAAACGAGCGCTGTGCATGATAAAAGGTCAGTCCATGATGAAAATACTGCTTCTGATATCGCTGTACAATAGATGACAGATGAATCCTGTAATAATAAAGGGGCTCATGAACAAAAGCGATGCTGCGTGATAAAGAAAAACAGCGCAGCGTCACATATTGATCTTCAATGTTCTCAAGCTCACCCCGCAGCGGAAATCGAATGTGGTGTTTTTCCATAAAGGCACGCCGATACAGCTTATTCCATGAGAATCCAGTCAAGTCTCCGTGTAATAACGCTTTGATTAAATCCGTTTTTTCGGCTGAGCGCTTGTCTAACAGCGTCGTTGGTATCGTTCGCTTTGACTGTTCAAATTGAATCCAATACTCACTCACAACAAGATCTGCCCCGGTCATTTCGGCTTTTTCATACATCGCTTCACAGTAATGAGGAGCGAGAATATCATCTGAATCCACAAAGGCGAGATACGTCCCTTTCGCTTCCTCGATGCCCCGGTTTCTCACAGCGCCTAACCCTTGATTGGATTGATGGATTACCCGGAAACGCTCATCACGCTCAGCAAATGCTTCAAGCCATTCACCGCTGCGGTCGGTCGATCCATCATTGATAAGAATGACTTCTATATCGGAAAAGCTTTGATCTGCAATTGATTGAAGACATTGCTCCACATATTGACTCGTATTGTAAACTGCGACCAATAGACTGATAGCTGGCATTACAGCATGCCCCACCTTTCTTCAAATCTACTTTGTAAAAATCGTTCTATACGGCAAAACTGAAGAATCGAACGGCATCAGCATGATGCTGTACAGAATATAGCAAACAGCAATCCCTACATACATAAACACATTAGACCGCTGATCAAAAATGCGTGTGAAATATGGCAGTAAAATGAGCTGATACAAACCAAAATAAATATGAAATCTTGCATAAATGACATCCTTCGTTGCAAGGATGCCAAACAAGAAACCAAGCAAACAAAAATTCACAATGTAATCACTCTCAGGTGTCAGCTCACGAAGTCGTTTTCGATACAAGAAAGCAAGCAGAAGCGGCAAAATCAAGACACCAATTTTGGTCACATTCATTCCATTCGTATTCGTTGTGAGCCATTCCTCGTAATGACCATATGAACTGCCTTGCAGCATCACGACAAACACCGAGACAAAACGATCATAAAGAGCAGTTAAGCCTAAGAACATCAGGCATAAGACCAGCATCATCCAAGACCAAGCCTTTGTTCTCACAATAAAATACACAGGAATCATGATGAGAGCGGATGAATGAAACAATGAACATACAAGGACGAGCGGAAAATACAATTTCCACTGGCCATTGATCACCAACCGGATGGCATAAAAAAGAATCGCTGCCACCATATACTGACGCATACCATTAAACGACGCATAATAATGAAAGGTCCCAAGAAAAAGCAGCATACTCAGCTCAAATGGACGGCCATATTGAACAAGCGTCTTGATGATAAAAAAATAAGTAATGGCGCCAACTGAGATATACATGATTTGCGGATCATGAGACAGTTGATTAAGCATCCATAAAATAAACGTAAACCCCGGATCCGTTGCAGCCTTCTCCACACCGAATCCGAATATATGCCAAGGCTTTTCGTAGTTGATGGAGAACTCATACATCTGGCCATATGTGACAAAATCGGTTCCTACTTTATACCGAATACCAGCTACGATACAAAGAAACAGAAACGGAAAAAACACCAGAATCTTATTAGGCCGCCATCCGCTTTGAATGGTATCATCACGCCTGCCGTAAAATGCGGCAAAGCTCGACCATAAATAGACCATGATCATGTTCACCAAATAAACTGCCATCTGCCCTTCCTTCCTTACAGTCCATATAGATTCATCACACGTGTAATATTCTGTTTCACATCAAACCCTCTTTTTTCAAGCTGAGAGGTAATGGTCTCTTGAAGAGGAGGTTCTGCATGATATGCTTCAAGCACCGCCTTCATCCATTCATGCGCGGAATCTCGCAGGGACATCCTTTTCACAAGCCCGCAGCCTAAATCTACTTCCTCTGTAATATGATCTGAAATCACACAAGGCAGACCAGACGCCTGTGCTTCCACTAATACAAGCGGAAGGCCTTCAAACAAGGAAGGCATCACAAATACATCAAATGCTTTCATATACTGTGGAACGTCTGATACGACGCCTGTAAAGACAATGTCCTCCATCAAGCCTGCCTTCTCTGCATACGATTCGACTACTTGCTTCAGCGGTCCATCTCCTACGAGGACAAGCTGAAATGAAACCCCTTGCTTCTTTAAGGTCTGTGCCAGCTCCATAAAAAAAACATGATTTTTTTGCTCATGGAACCGCCCAATATGACCGATGATCATGTTTTTTTCGTGAAGATGGAGCTGCTTTTTCATCTCTGCCTTTTCGTCTGGATCAGGCTGAAAAAAAAGGGATAAATCTATCCCATTTGGAAGCACCTCAACTTGCCCGTTCTGCATTTTTTTCTGTCCAAATAAAAAGACACCGGCATCCTCGCCGCATGCAACAAGCTGTGTAGAGAATGCAAAGATCAGCTGGCGAAATCCTTTGAGCATCATATGATCCAGCCAGTTTGGCGACTGCTTCCACGCTGTATTATGTGAATGGCAAATGCGCACCTTTACACCCGCTAGTTTGGCAGCAAGTGCGGAAAAACCTGTCTGAAAATCCGTATGTGCATGCACTGCCTGATAGGGCCCTGTTTGCCTAATTGTCTTGGTCAATGTTTTCACAAAAGCAACCGGAGAGGACGCCCCAATACTTGGGACGTAAAAGATGCGTCCCCCAAGCCGGCGAATTTCCTCATCATAATCACAGACGTCCTGCCGGTGAGTAATGAAATCAAATTGAAGGACATTCCTGTCGAGTGCACGATAGATATTCATAATCATCGTTTCAGCTCCGCCGCGGTTCATCCCGCCCACAATATGAAGCACGCGCCTTGGCTCACTCATCCCGAATCGCCCTCCTCTTCAGCATAGACGACGCCAGCTTCCGGCGATGATAAAGCTTCATGACCTTCGGTGACAAGCAGGCACGGACCACCGGCTTTAGAGCAAATAAATAGTCAAGCGGCGACAGCTTTAATAGCCAGCATGCTTTCAAAACGAGCCAGGCATTATCCATCGAATATCGAAACTTCCGCCGCTGAAAGGCTGCTTCATCCTCTCTCACCAGATATAACGGCTCTTGTAAATTAAAGCCTTTCCTCCCAGTAGCAAAAAAGCGGATCCAAAGATCGATATCTTCCATCCGCCTTGTTGTTTTTACAGAACGATAGCCTTGTAAAGCCTTGTAAGCAGAAGCCCTCATCATAATGGTCCCATGACAAAAAGGAGTCCCTCTTGCCAACACCTTCCGATTAGGCTCTGACACAAGTGCCCGTACACCCTTTGTTCCCGATTCATCAAAAACCGTCATCGCCGTACCGACCACATCATATTCAGGATATGTATCGAGGAAGTGAACCTGTCTTTCTAAACGAACAGGCACTGATAGATCGTCGCCATCCTGCCTTGCAATCAACTCTCCCCTCGCTTCAGCCAGGCAGCGATTGAGACTGGCAGCGAGTCTTTGATTTTGTTTATTGCGGATTAGGCGAATTCTTTCAGGATGTCGTTTTGTATAAGACAGCACTTTCTCATAAGTGCCATCTGTTGATGCGTCATCACATATGATGAGCTCCCAGTTTTCATATGTTTGATGAAGAATAGATTCAATGCTTTCTTCTACTGTCTCTTGGCAATTGTAGACGCCCATGATCATAGACACCTTTGGTTTATG
Source organism: Bacillus sp. I-2 (assembly GCF_001974945.1). Lineage (NCBI taxonomy): Bacteria > Bacillati > Bacillota > Bacilli > Caryophanales > Bacillaceae > Bacillus > Bacillus sp. I-2. The sequence continues at coordinate 306,448 of NZ_LZRW01000022.1, forward strand.
CATGCTGTATCACCTTCTCTGCTTGATCCATATAGATTGTATAAATTTCTTCCATTGCACTGACCGTCTGCTCCTGTGCAAATGCATGAGCCATAGAGCGTCCCGCTTTTCCCATGAGGGGCAGCTGATCTTTTTTGTCATAGAGCTGCTGCAAGTAATCAGCTAAACCATTCACATCTTGCGGTTTAACTAAAAAACCATTGACGCCATGTTTGACAAGCTCACAATGTCCTCTATTCTCCGTTGCAATCACAGGTTTTTCTGCCGACATCGCTTCAAGCAGGTTCATGCCGAGCCCTTCTCTCAAGCTGGTGGAAACACATACATCGCTCATATGCATCCATTCCTCTATTTGTTTGCAAAACCCAGCAAAGTGGACATGTTTTTCAAGATGGAGCTGGCGGGTAAGCTTTTCATAGTTCGGCCTCATGGTCCCTTCCCCCGCAAACACGATCTTTATATTTGGTATTTTCCTAGACAGCTGTGCACATGCTTTGATGAGCATCCCTTGATTTTTATTCGTATTTAATTCACCAGCACACAGCACGATAAAATCTTCCGAGGGAAAGCCATAGGCTGCGCGAAGGCGCTGCTTCTCATTTTCATCGACAGGTGCGAACCGTTTCATATCCACACCCATACCGGGAACATAATATACAGATGCCCGCTCTTTTGATAGACGGTCGGCTCTTTTAAAATCTTCTCCATTAATGGTGATCAGAGCGTCTGTATAGCGGGCGAGAAATCTCTCAATTGGATAATAGAGCAGCCAGTTTTGAAGCGGCGCCCCCTGCCAAAAGTGAAAGCCATGTGCCGTGTAAAGAACCTTCGTTCCTTTTTTGCGCGTGCCTTTGGCTGCGAGCCTGCCAATGACACTTCCCATTGGGGTGTGACAATGGATGAAATCATAGTGCTCTTTCGCTAACAGCTTCTTCAGTTCTACATACGCAAGCCGGTTGCGTACATGAAAAGGAGAGCGCTGAATCGGAATTGAGTGAGCTTGATTCACATAGGGCAGCTTCAGCTGGCCGTTTGCCGCTGTATGCACTTCCCATCCTTGTTCCTGAAACCACCGGAAATACGGAAGATGAAAGGCCTTAAAGTGATAATCAACCGTTGCGCAAAACAAGACTTTTTTCTTCATTGGCAAGCGGCTCCTCCTCTCGTGTCATCTGTTCGGACAACATATCATGCGACTCAATGGCAGCAAATAATGCTTGTCTCATTTGCTCTTCACTCATCATGTCAAATTCATGGATAAAGCGGTTCAGCACATATGGGTCACCATCCAGCGCATGGCCGATGTGAATTTTCGGGAAGATTTGCTCCTGCGCTTTTTCATGCTGGTTGAGTAATTCCTCGTACATTTTCTCTCCAGGACGAATGCCTGTGAAAGTGATTGGAATCTGGTCTGTGGTGTAGCCTGAGAGGTGAATGAGGTTTTCTGCGAGGTCCACGATTTTCACTGGCTCCCCCATATCTAAAACAAAAATCTGTCTTCCTTCTGCCAGTGCACCTGCCTGAATGACAAGCCTTGATGCTTCTGGGATGGTCATAAAATATCTTGTCATGGCTGGGTGCGTGACCGTCACCGGCCCGCCTTGCTCGATTTGTTTCTTAAAAATAGGGATGACGCTCCCTCTGCTTCCGAGTACATTTCCAAATCGAACGGCAACAAATTTTGTTTCGCTGCTTGCCCCCATTTGCATGATCAGCATTTCAGCAAACCGCTTTGTGGCTCCCATCACATTGGCAGGGTTGACCGCTTTGTCAGATGAGATGAGGACGAATGTTTCAATGCCGTGCTCGTGTGCGGCTTCTGCGACATTTTTTGTCCCGATAATATTGTTTTTCACAGCTTCTTTCGGACTGATCTCCATGAGCGGAACATGCTTATGTGCCGCAGCATGATAAATCATATCCGGCTGAAATTGACCAACGATTTCACTCATTTTCTGTTTATCTTGAATATCCGCAATTTGTGGATAGAGTCTGATGCTGCCTCCATACAATTCTTTCAGCTCTAGTAAAATAGAATGAATGCTAAATTCTCCATGTCCCACAAGTACAATCGCTTGAGGAGCAAACACACAAATTTGACGGCAGATTTCTGATCCAATCGATCCGCCTGCCCCTGTGACCATGATTGTTTTTCCCTTTATATGAGCAGATAGACGGCTCGTATCTAATTGAATCGGTTCTCTCCCTAGTAAATCCTCTGGCTGTACATCCCGTAATTGATTCAGCGCATGGGTTCCTTTTAAAATCTGCTCCATTTCCGGCATGATCTGTGTTTTGACTCCGGTCGCGACACATTCCTTATACAGCCCTTTTAAGGTGTGGCTGCTTTTGGACGGAATGGCGATGATGATCTTCTGAATATCCATCATGACGACAGCTGTTTGAATTTGTTCTTTTCCTCCTATAACAGGCAGACCCATAATTTCAAGCCGATGTTTCGTCTTGTCATCATCGATGAAGGCGACCGGCTCAATATGTACATCACTCGATTGCTGAAGCTGACGAACGAGCATGGTTCCCGCTGATCCGGCGCCAATAATTAATGCCCGCTCTTTTTCTGCCTGAAGCCGTTTTGCCCCGTCGTGAAATAACCTAGAAGCCATACGAGATGCACCGATGAATAAAATATGAAAAAGCCACACGATGAATAAAAACCGAAATGGCCATGTCTGCACGAAAAGGTACAGCACCGTCATCGAAAATAAAAAAGAACACACAAAGGTCTTCATTAAAGAAAATAACTCTCTTACTCCTGTATAAGCCCATACTTGCTTGTACACATGAAACATGCAGGCAAATATATGGTGCCCAATGAGCAGACTGAGTGAAGAAATGGCGAGCATTTCAAATGTATAAACGGTTAAAGCCGCCTCTTGGACAAATTGAAAACCAAAAAAGACGGCAACTAAGATGAGATATGAATCTAGTGCTACGATGATTGATAATCTTTGGGCGTAAGTCAACGCTCCTCCCCCTTTTTAAAGCATCACTATTCTTACGTAACATGGGCATCAAACCCGTCCTCACATCCCACTACTGATGACGAGCATCTAAGGCACGGTTATGCCCACAGCAGGATCGAGTGCCTCCATTGTTAAAGATTAGGAGACATCACCTATCAATCTTTTTAATACATATACAGCCTGCCCTTTTTCTCTTTCTTGCCATTTAGCATAGCTCCAAGCAGTTTACTTGTTGTTCCTTCTAATACTTCTTTTGATTTCTTCACAGCAGCAATCTTTGTTTTGCCGCTTAAGACAACGAGAATGCTCCCATCCGTCCGGTTCGCCAAGATCTTTGCATCTGCAACTGGCAGAAGCGGCGTGGAATCAACAATCACCATGTCATATTGCTGTTCAATCTCATAAAATAGCTGCTTCATCACAGAAGAGGAGAGCAGCTCAGCTGGATTCGGCGGAATGGTTCCGCTCGGAAGCAGCTCTAAATGCTCAATCGGTGTCGGTAAAATAGCTTCTTCCAAGCTGCAATTATTTAATAGCACATTCGTCAAACCGGTGTGATGACTCAGGTCAAAATATTCATGGACGGCCGGCTTTCGCAAATCAGCGTCCATGAGCAGCACCCGCTTGTTCTGCTGTGCAAAAACAGCTGCTAAGTTTGCAGCCGTAAATGATTTCCCTTCCTTCGGTAAGGAGGAGGTCACTAATATCGATTTCAGCCTTGTTTGGATCGATGTGAATTCGATGTTTGTTCGGATCGTACGGAATTGTTCCGCAATGACAGAGTGAGGATTTAATGCAGAAATACAGGATAAATCTCTCTTTTCTCTTTTCTTCCTCTTAAAGATCAATGTTCTGTCCTCCCGTTATGACGGACTGCTTGTCTTTTTTGGCCCTCCTGTCTGCCTGCATCTGATAGACACTGCCAAGCGACGGCAATCCGATCTCTTCTCTTATTTGATGTGTTCGTTTTACAGTATCATCGAGTAAATTCATTAAGAAAATGAGTGTCATGCCCCCTAATAAGGAGGCGCCTAGTGCCAGAACGATATGAACGAACTTCCTTGAATTCATCAGAATCGTGTTGGACAGCTTGGCTTCAGACAAAACATTAATGCGATCCATATTCATTGTTTTTTTGATTTCTTCTTGCAGCACCTCTGTTGCGGTATTCGCAATGGCGACTGCCTTCGCGCGATCCTCATCTTGTACAGAAATATTGATGACCTCAGACTCATTTTCAGTACTTGTGGCAATTTTGTGTTTTAGTCCTTCTGCTGATTCTGTGAGATGGAGTGTTTCTTTTACTTTTTCAATGACGATTGGGCTTTTTAATAAAACTTGAAAGGTACGTGTATATTGAAGGTTCATCTGAATATCGTTTAAATCTGCTTGTGCGTCATTGCTGCGTTTATGAACAAGAATTTGAGTGGTTGCCTGATATACAGGAGTCGAGACATAGAACTGATAATAGGCTGAAATGCCCGTTACGATCAGGACAATCAGGATCAGAAGGGCCATTTTCTCTTTAATGACAGAAAACAGCTGCTTAAAACCTATATTCTCATTCATAGATACCTCCCGATTTCATCATAAAAAGGTTATATATGGTTTCTTTTTGTTAATGATTGGATTATAAAAGATAATACCCGCAAAGAAAAATGTCATAATAGGTCTTATAGTTCTTTTTAAAGAACGAAATCGTTCGTTTTCTTTTGTTTACTTCCTGATTCTTACGTTTTTGAATTTTATAAAGAACAATTTATTTCTTATAATGAACGAAAAAGGTCGCAGAACTATTCGCCGGTGAGAAGGGAGATCATTGATCGAATGATAGGCAAGGTGATACGCATTTACCGAAAGAGAAAAGGATACTCGATTCAGCAGCTGGCTGAGGATGCTCATGTCTCTAAGTCATATTTGAGCAAAATTGAGCGTGGTGTCCACAGAAATCCATCTGTCCAGTTCTTAAAAAAGGTATCCTCTTCACTAGAGATTGATTTACAAGAGCTGTTTGATGCAGAGACGATGATGTTTCATTACGCTGAGGGTGGTGAACACGAATGGCGGGAGCATATTGTGAGTGCCGTCCAATCAGGCATGCCTAAAGAAGAGCTCTATCAGCTGCTCCAAACGTACCGAAAGGAGCAGGAAGAAAAGTCGTTACATGTCACCCATAGAAAGCTGACCGATTCAAATATCGCAGAGTGGAAGCGTCTAATGAGTGAAGCAAAGGCAATTGGCTTAAGCATTGAGGAAGTAAAAGCTTTCCTCAACAACATGGGAGAACGCCGGGCGTAAGCCTTTCAGGAAGAATGATTGCGGGGAGAGGCGTTTGACGCTTCGATGAAAAAGAGCCTTTGATTCATGAAAGGCTCTTTTTTCTGTTATTCTTCTTTTTTTGTTCGTGCTTTTTTCGTTATATCATTATTTTTCCAATAGGCCCATAGTGATGTAATTCCCAGAAAGGCCAGCGTGATGAATTGCTGAACGCCTTCTTCATCAATAGGAATTGGACTTTTTCCCGCAGCAGTTAGCGCACTGTTAACAAGCGCCAGTAAAAGCAGCACAAGCCTTGCAATTGTACCTGCACTAATTTTTTGAATCTCCAACTGTAACCCCTCCCTTTCCTCTTCTCACGGGCGGTATTGCTCGTTCTCTCTCATATGTATGCATCAGCCGAATGAATAGAAGAACGAATCAAAAAAAAGAGACATCATTCCTATATGCGGAATGATGCCTGATTTCATTTGCTATTTATTTAGAAAACATCTCTTTTGCTTCATCCAATGCCATTTTATTGCCTAGAGCTGAGTAATCGAGCCAAGGCTGATCGGCAATCGGATAGACTTGGTTTTTCTTCACTGCTTTTAGACCCTTCCAAATCGGAGTCTTTTCTAATTGCTTGAATGCCTGCTGCGCTTTATCATCACGGTTGACAACGACAAAGATCGCATCAGCATCATAATCAGGAAGAACCTCTTGAGAAATCACTTCAAATGGGCGCTTGCTGTCCAGCTTTTTCACACCATCGACAGGTGTCAGGCCTAAATCCTCGTATAAAATAGGACCCATTGGGCGCTTCATGCTAAATACGCGAAGCTCCTTTGCTGTGACACGGATCGCCATGACTTTTCCGTTTCCAATCTTTTTCTTGATGAGCGATTTGACCTCTTTTGCTTCTTGATTGTAATTCTTAATATATTGATCCGCTTCTTTTTCTTTATTGACGTGTTTGGCGATTTTTTTCAAATGATCCCGCCATGTGCCATCATTTAAATTAAACACTTCTGTTTTGGCGATCTTCTTATATTTCGATAAGTCTTGTCCGGCTAATTCTTCATCAACATAAATGACATCTGGTTGTAACGCAAGCAGTGATTCCATATCTGGATCAGCTGCAATGCCAAGCTTCTTCGTCTGACTCAGCTGCTTTTTCGCATGTGGAAGGAAATCTTTTAAGTCTCCTCCTACAACAGAGCCCGCCGGTTTGATACCGAGTGCTAACAAGTCATTTGTTAAATGAATAGACAAGGAAGCAATCTTTGGTGTTCCATTGGTCTTTTCATTTGTTGTATTCTTTGTTTCCTGTTGTCCGCAAGCGGCAAGCAGCAAGAAACAGAACGTTAATCCAAACACTAGTAATTTTTTCATGATGAGTTCCTCTTTCGTGTTTATTTCGTTTTAGTTAATAAATAAAGAAAATATGGGGCACCGATAAAGGCCACGACCACACCCGCCGGTATGGCATTTGGAGCAAAGATGGAACGTCCAATTGTATCGGCACTGACCAAAATCAACAAGCCAAGCAGCGCACTAACTGGTAAAAAATACTGATGCAGTGAACCGACAAGCCTCCTAGCCAAATGCGGGGCGACGAGGCCAATAAAGCCAATACCACCTGTCATTGAAACACTTGCACTCGCGAGGCCTACCGCTAAGGTCAAGAGGAGAAGACGTCTACGCTGGACACGTACACCTACACTTGAGGCGACAGCATCTCCTAATGTCAATGCATTGAGCGTGTTTGTCTGCATCAGCGTAAGCGGCACAAGGCATACAATCCAAGGCAGAAGCGCCAGCACATGAATCCAGTCTCTCCCCCATACATTGCCCACAAGCCACCTTGAAGCAAACGTATATGTATCTTCATCCAGCTTCAATGACAAATATAAGGTGAGTGCACTAAATCCCGCAGCAACCGCAATGCCAACTAAGATCAGACGGATAGGAACAAGCCCTTCATGCCGGTCATATGCAAGAAGCACGATGACCGCTGCCGCAAGCAATCCGCCGCCAAACGTAAAGAGCGGAATAAGAAGAGACGGATTGCCTTCAAGTGCGTGAAAATATGTCACAAACACAATTAAGCCAAAGGCTGCCCCTGCATTCAATCCAATAATCCCAGGGTCGGCCAGCGGGTTACGGGATAAGCTCTGCAAAATGCCGCCAGCAATGCCAAGACCAATACCAGCTAACATCGTCACCACAATTCGAGGCAGACGATAGTCAAACAGCACCGTTTCACTTTGGAAATCTCCAAAGCCAAATAACGTCTTGACGACCATGACAGGGCTAAGTTTCAGCGTACCGGTATTTAAACTATACAGCACAACAGCCGCACTCAGGCAAAGCAAAACGAGTGTCACGACAAGAGCACGCTGTTTCTCTCTCATGACAGGTTCCTCCCTTCTTTTCTGGCAATGTATAAGAAGAAAGGAACACCAACAAGTGCCACCATCACGCCAATGGCAAGTTCTCTTGGCGGATTGACTGTACGGCTGGCAAGGTCTGCAAAGACAAGCAGCATTGCGCCTAGTATCGCTGACATCGGAATGACGAAACGATAGTCTACACCAACAAGCTTTCGTGCAATATGCGGGATGACGAGACCGACAAACCCAATCGATCCGACTGCTGATACAGAAACCCCTGCTAATAACACAGCAGCAGTCATTCCTAGTATTCGCACTTGCCGTGTTTTCACCCCTAAATTTGCCGCTGTATCTTCACCGAGCGATAGTAAGGAAAGTGACCGGCCTAATAGCATGGCCCATACGATTACAATCAGAATAACCGGGGCGAGAATCGTCAGCTGCGGCCATTTCACACCAGCTACCCCGCCTGCATACCAAAAAGCCAGATCCTGACTCAGGTCAAAATAAATCGCGATCCCAGAGCTGAGCGCATGAAGCAATGCGGCTACAACCGCTCCTGCCACAGTGAGGCGCAGCGGTGTCAATACGCCGCCAGCCGCCCCAATCGCAAAGATCAGCAGCGTACTGAGCACAGCACCAATAAAGGAAAAAAACATCAGTGCTGAATAAGGTATTCCCGGGAAAAAAGCAAAACAGAGAGCGACCACAAACATCGCACCGCCATTAATGCCCAAAATCCCCGCATCTGCTAGTGGATTTCTTGTGATGCCCTGCATTAGAGCACCCGCTACGGCAAACGCCGCTCCCACTAGAGCTGCCCCTAAAACACGTGGAAGTCTTAATTCATGGATGATCTGCTGCTCTGTAACATTTGACTGGTAGTCAAATACAGCTGTCCAAACCGTTTGCAGAGACAATGTTTTTGCACCGTATGACACAGCAAAAAACATGGCAGCCGCTAAACCAATGACGGCGAGAAAAAATATCAAAAAGAACAGAATATGTGATGATCGTTTTTGTTGAGTTCGCTTATCCTGCAAAATCGGTGTCATCCTTTTCTTCATTGAAAGTCAGTTTGAAAATGAGAATCATAATCAACAAAATTATAGCCGCCAGCCTCTAAAAAATCAATGTACACCCTTTTTTTTAATTAATGAAGGTATATGCGGAGCATCGGGGTGGGAGGTTCTTTTTGTCGCTCAGTACGGCCTATCATTTTTTCTCCTAGTTTAATAGGAAAATAGTTGACAGTTCACATGAATATCCCCTAAAATTACAAAAGTAAGTCAAATGTTATAAAAATATTACAAACAGATGTCAAACTAATAAAGAATGACCCGTCATGAGAGGAGATTTGAAAGTTGTGTCAGTAAAGGGAAAATGGAGTATCGTCCTATTTGCGCTTGCAGTCGTCATTGGAGCAGTTGCTTTCTTTCAAAATCAACAAGCAAGCGGTACAGAGAAGAAAAATGTAAAGCAGGATACGAACTATAAAAACGTGGAAATTGTCACTCTCGTAAATGACGGGAAATTTATGAGATATGCAGTCAACTATCCTCTTTTTCATCAAAAAGAGCTAGATGACAAGATTCAAAGCTATGCCAATTCGGCATTAGAGCATTTCAAAAAAACATTCAGTGAAGCAAAGGATATCGATGAACATAAACGCTATGAACTGAATATTGATTATGAAATGGTGCATTATGCGAAGCAGTCTGCTGCCATTCGCTTTACGACCTATACGTATACTGGCCAGCAAAATGGAACCACCAATCACCTCACGATTAACTTTGATTTTCAGAAAAAAACCTTTCTTGACACCAAAGATTTATTTCTGCCTAAAACCAATTATTTAAAGAAATTATCCTATATTACATATACAGAGCTTCGAAAGGATAAAACCTTATCTAAGGATCAGCCTCTCCTTCAGAAGGGAACAGCCCCTGATGCTCAAAACTTCAGTCAATTTGCCTTGAAAGACAAATATGTAGAATTTTATTTCCCTGCATCTCAAGTAGCAGCAGAGGATCTTGGGCCGCAAACACTCGCAATCAAAAAGACATTGCTGAAGGACATATTAAAGCCAGATTATATGGATAAACTCAAAAATAAAAATGAAATGAAAGAACCGAATCCAAAAAGAAAAGCCGTCAAGCTGCCGCAAAAATCAAAGCTTGACCCGAATAAAAAAGCCATCGCACTCACATTTGATGATGGACCGAATCCAGCGACAACCACAAAAATTTTAGATGCGCTGAAGGCATATAAAGGACATGCTACCTTTTTCGTATTAGGCAGCAGGGTGCAATATTACCCTGGAATGCTTGCCGATATTTTAAAAGGCGGGAATGAGATCGGAAACCATTCCTACAATCACCCTTTATTAACAAGACTGCCTTTAGAAGAAGCGGTGAAACAAGTGAAGGACACCCAGCAGCTGATTGAGAAAGCAAGCGGATATACACCTACGCACTTTAGACCGCCATATGGCGGTACAAATCAAGATATCAATCATGCAATTGGGATGAAGGTCACTTTGTGGGATGTTGATCCTGAGGATTGGAAGATCCGCAACAGCCAGCAAATCACAAACCGCGTTCTCTCACATGCAGCAGATGGCAGAACAGTGTTAATGCACGATATTTATGAAAGCTCAGCCCAAGCAGCAGTAAAGATCATCCATGAACTCACCAAACAAGGCTACCAGCTCGTCACAGTGAGTGAACTTGAACAATTAAAAAAAGAACGACATGAACAAACCCCTGTAGAGTAAACAGGGGTCTCAGATTGTTGACAAAGGGCTAAAATGATCTTTATTTTAGCCCTTTGTCTTCTTTTCAGCGTGATGGAAAACCTTTGAAGTCTAGGAAGGACGAGTACTGGAGCGGAGCGAATTGTACATTCGTGAGCACCGGCACGCAGGACTGACAAAGAATGCGAGGGTTTGTCCGCGCGCTGAAACCCCTGTAGAGTAAACAGGGGTTTTCTTTTATGACTCCAAAGACTTTTTTTGTTTCAATAATGCTTGAAATGTCTCTTCAAGCTCTTGCGACGGCTCAATACTTAAACGGCTGAGCACTTCAGACAGCTGCATATCAATTAACAGAAGCTCCTCTTCTCTATTTGTCACAACTGGTTTTTCTTCCTTTTGTTTATAGGCTTCATATGTGCCGTCAAATGCTTCAATACGTTCCTCATGAATATGGAAAATATGAGTGGCAACCTCCTCAATCAGCCTGCGATCGTGGGAAACAAACACAACGGTACCTGGGTAATCCTTCAATAGACCTTCAAGTGCTTCAACTGCCGCCAGATCTAAAAAGTTCGTCGGTTCATCCAGCATGAGAACATTGGCATCACTGACGAGTAAGGAAGCAAGCATCGTCTTCACCCGTTCTCCCCCGCTTAATACATCAACAGGCTTGTGCACATCATCCCCTCTAAATCCTAGTCTCGCCAAAACCGTTCGAACCACTGTTTCATCTTGAACCGCCTCTTTCAGCGCATTTTGTAAAATCGATTCATCTACCTTCAATCCTGACAGATCCTGACGAAAATAGGCTAGCTTGACAGCCTCTGAACGAGTAACTCCGGGATGTCCATTCACTAACATACGGAGAAATGTCGTTTTGCCGCTCCCGTTCTTTCCGATAATGGCAACTTTGTCTCCGCCCCTCACTTCCACATTCGCCTGCCTCCAAAGCACTTTATCTCCCGCCTTGCCATCTACATTTTCCACTCTCAAAATGGTACGGCTTGCTGTTTCCTTCATCGTATGCTGAGTCATTTGAATGGGCTGAATGTCCTTTACCTTCTCCACCTTTTCTAATTTCTCCATCCTTGTTTCAATGGATTTGGCTGTTTTTTGCAGTTTTTTTTGCTTATTTGCATAGTAGGGCTTTGCAATTTTAGGTCCTGAGGATTTCACCTTTTGGGAGGGCTTTGTCGCTTTATCCGCCTTTTTCTTTTTCTTTTCCAGTGCATGCTCTAACTGTTTTTTCTTTTGTGTATAAGCTTCATACGCTTCCACCTGCTGACGATATGCCAGCTCTTTTTGCTGTGCAAAATGCGTGTAGTTGCCTTTGTAATGATGAAGCTGCCCATGATCCAGCTCCCAAATCTCCGTACATATTGCATCTAAAAAAGCACGATCATGCGAAACAACAATGAGAGCTCCTTGATAATGACGCAGCTTTTCTTCCAGCCACTCAATGTGCTCCGTATCCAAATGAGTGGTCGGTTCATCTGCTAATAAAAGGGCAGACGGCCGGCTTAATGCTCTTTCAATATAAGTCTGGGTCATTTCACCGCCACTCTGTCTGCCGTCTCCTTGTTTCAATTGAGGAAGCAGCGTACAGACCGCTGTGGCGGCAACCGTGCCGCTGTCTGGTGTTTCCTGTCCTGCCAGCACATGCAATAAAGTCGTTTTTCCGCTGCCATTTATCCCTACAAGACCAATGCGGTCACCTTGATGGATGGCGAGCTCCTCAATATCAAATAACAAGCGATCTTTTCGAAATACCTTTAACTGATTGGCTTTTAATAACATCCAATCCTCTCCTTTCGTATCAGGAGACATGAAAAAGCCTCCCATTCTCAGAATAGGAGGCAAAATGGTGTACAAAAATAAGCGGATTGATCCAGTATGGTGTGCCGTTCCTATTTGAACACACACATCCCACGTATCAATCACTTCATTTTTTGATTCCCAAGCTGTACCATCCTATTCCGAAGCTAAAAAATGAAAACGCAGCAAACATGGCAAACGGATCGTTTGCTCACTGCCTTCGTTCGTTCATTTTGCTTACAGGTCATAGGATTAGTACTTCATTGCATTGGGTCACCCTTCCGTCGTTTGTTACGTATACGATAAAAGATTGGTTATTTTTTGTCAAGCTGAAATGGCATAAGTGAGTCGATTAACTGGAGTGTAAATGGATGGGACACTTCAAACAGTTCGTCCTTTTTGCATTCTTCCACTAGGCTTCCTTCATGTAAAAATAGGAGGCGGTCACACAGATACACCGCTGCTTCTACATCATGAGTAATGAGAAGCATGGTCATGTCTAGCTCTTGTTTTAATGTCTCAAGCAGCTCCAATATTTGTACTTGAACAGAGACATCCAGTGAGCTCAAGACTTCATCTAGTATGAGAATGGCTGGATGCGTCGATATGGCTCGTGCGATGCACACTCGCTGGAGCTGACCACCGCTTAGCTGATGAGCATATTGATTCAGTACAGACGAGGGCAGTCTGACTTGCTCAAGTAATGACAAAACCTTCTGATCCAGATTCTGATTCTGCTTTAACAAACGCATCGGTTCTGCTATGATCTCTTTCACCGTAAAGGAGGGATGAACAGAAGATAGATAATCCTGAAAGACAACACTCATTTTCCCCCGGTTCATCTTTCGCCATTTGTCAGCTGTCATACCATCAATCTGTACCTCGCCTCCATCTATTTTTTCTAAACCGAGCAGGATCCGTGCCAATGTACTTTTGCCACTTCCGCTCTCACCGACTAATCCGGCACATTGTCCTTTTTCGATTTGAAACGAAACATTTGATATGCGGTCTTTTGGTTTCTTTTGATTTGAAAAAAGACCTTTCTTCTCACCGTGTTTGACTAGATCGAAAGCTGTGATCAACATGGAAACGCCTCCACTCTCTTCTGCTGCCGCAGTGCTTCAGTAGGGGCAGATAATCGAAGCCTCGTCTCAAGTAAATGCTTTGTTTGAGGATGCTCGGGTGATGTGAACACTTCCTTGGCTGACCCATGCTCAAGCATTACTCCTTGGTGCATGACCATCAACTCATCAGCGATTGCCTGAACGACGCCTAAATCATGCGTTATGACGATCAAGGTAACACCAGTTTCTTCCTTTAGACTGTGTAATTGTCTGATGACTTCACGCCCATTAAAGGCATCAAGTGATGCAGTTGGCTCGTCTGCAATGATCACGTCTGGAGAAAGCATCATCGTGATGCCAATCATCACACGCTGAAGCATTCCTCCAGACAGTTCATACGGATACTTTTTCATCAAATCATATGGATTTTTTAAATGGACACGTGTAAGCCCAGCCATAGCATGTGCTTTCCCTTCTTTCCCTCGTAAGCCCAAATGCTGCTGAAATGTTTCCACCATTTGATGACCTATCGTTTCGATAGGGTTGAATGCATTCATGACATCCTGTGAGATGAAACCTATTCGTTTACCCCGCCATTGATGCGCTTCTTGATTTGTTAATGTTTTGCCGTCAAAAATGATCGTTCCTTCCACTTCTAGCGAAGGGGCGACAAGATCAATTAACGCTTTGGCGACAGTTGATTTTCCACTGCCACTTTCTCCAATGACGGCTAAACAGCGTTGTTGATGTAAAGAAAATGTGATATTCGTCACTATATTCTTTTGCTGCTGTGGATCATGTACGGACAGATTTTTTACGTCGATTAAAGGCAAATGGCCTCACCCCTTTCTTTCTGGTATGATGCATGGCAGGATTCGCGGCATGCTGAAGGCTGTCTCCTAAAAAGCTCAACGCCATGACCACAAACAAGATGGCAAGTCCAGGCGCAAGCATATGGGCTGGATGTGTCACCATGACATTCTTCGCCTCGTTGAGCATCATGCCCCATTCTGGTGTAGGCGGACTCACACCTAATCCAAGAAAAGACAGTGCTGATATATTTAAGATCACCCAGCCCGCATCAAGTGTCGCAAAAACAGCAATTTCTCCTGAGATGCGAGGAAATAGATGTCTCCTCAATATGTAAAAGGGTTTGCCGCCAGTCACCTTTGCAAATTGAACAGAAGGTTCATTCGCATATTGAAGGACAGACGACCGAATCATTCTTGTATACCAGGCCCATTTCGCTAAGACATTCGCCAAAATAATATTGAATAGTCCAGGTCCGAGTATTCCCACAACCGCAAGAATCATCACCTCTGCTGGAAAGGACAGCATGACATCACACAGCCTCATCAAAACCCCATCCACCTTTCCTCGAAAGAAACCTGCCATGAGTCCAAGTGCGCTGCCAATGAGCATCGTGATACACATGGTCAGCATAGCTGCAAGCATTGTTGTCCGAATGCCATATAAAAGCCGCGATAATACACATCTCCCTAGATGATCCGTTCCGAGTGGGTAAGTAAGACTGATACCGGCATATTTTTGGAGAATGTTCGTATTTGTTGGATCATGTGGTGCTAACATTGGAGCAAACAGTCCAGCTAATGCGACAAGCGCTAACAGCCAGATTGAAAGAATCGCCATACGGTCTTTTCTTAATTGATGCCACCCTATCATTGTTGTCATACCTCCTTTCTCAATTGCGGATTCATGGTCATTTGCATCATATCAGCGATGAGATTACACATAACAAACAGGAACCCCATCACAAACAAATAGGCTTGAATAATGGGGAAGTCCGCATGGAAAATAGCCGTTACACACAACCGGCCAACCCCAGGCCAAGCAAAAAGGTTCTCAATAATAACAGTTCCCGCAATGAGCTTTGGAATAGACATGCCAAGTGCTGTTACCGCTAATTGCAGGGCATGCCTCAAGATTTTCAGTTGAACGGTTCGTTCCTTTAAACCACGTGCTCTTGCATAAAAAACAAAGGGCTCGTGCTGAAATTTTAGAATTTGATTACGTATTAGTCTCACATAGGTCGATAAGTAGCCAAATGATAATGTGACAGCTGGAAGAAGAATCGATTTGAATCCTTCCATTCCACTCGTATTGACCCAATTGAATTTGACAGAAAAAAGCCAAATCAACAAAATCCCTAGCCAAAAACTAGGCATTGAAGCGGCGATAAACACAAAGGCTCTCAATAAACGGTCCACCCAAGTGTGAGCAGCATATGCACAAATCACTCCAAATAATAAACTCAACACAATGATGAAAAAAAGCGCTGCTCCTGCAAGCTGCAATGTCGCAGGCAGCGCCTCCATGATAAGATCAAAAACGGGCTCCTGATTGACATAGCTTCTGCCAAAATCACCTGTTAATCCATTTTTTAGCCATGTGGCATAGCGGATGAAAAATGGCTGGTCTAAGCCTAACTCCTGCCGCATCGATTCAATCATTTCTTCTGTTGGAGTGACTTGATTCACCCGCAAAGCGACCTCTGCTGGATCACTTGCCCGCATCGTCAGCAGTACAAAAGCAAAGAAGGTGATGAAGATCATAAGCGGAAAAAGCATCAATATTCGTTTTAAGAGATAGCGAGTCATGTCTCTACCTCCGTTTTATGACGCAAAATACATACGGTCAAATGGGATTTCATACTGAGATACATGAAAACCTACGCCTTTCAGGCGCTTATTATAAACAGCCTTTGTCACAGAATATGAGATTGGGAGGTAGACATTTTCATCATGGATATACGTCAATATTTCTTGATACATTTGTTTCCGCTTTTGCTCATCTGGTTCTACTAATACTTCCGTAATCGTCTCGTCCAGCCACTTTTTCTTTTTCAGTCCTAATTGAGCTTGATAATCAGCATGGGATGCTACACGGAATGAAGAGACATAAGTTTGTGGATCATAAGGAAGCCCCCAAGACAGCGAGTACATCAGATCGAACTTTCCTGTTTTTTGGCGATCTAAGAATGCCTGTTTTTCTTCTCCTCTAATATCCAGCTTGATCCCCACCTGCTTGAAATCTTGTTGAATCGATTCACTGATCGTTCTTTCGCCTGCATTATCGGAATTATAGTAAATAGCCACACTCAGCAGTTTGCCATTTTGATAGCGATACCCGTCTTCTTTCATCTTCCAGCCTGCATCATCCAATAATGCCTCTGCTTTCTTCTTTTGATAAGTTTTCTTTTTCAATGGAATATCTGCGTAAGGGACTGAAGGGGCAAGCAATGTGTGTGCCACCTTTTCCGTTCCATTTAAAATGCCTTCTGTGATCATGTCCTTTTGAATGGCGTATTGAAACGCTTCTCTTACTTTCGGATCTTTTGTGATTGGCTGGTTTGAATTAATAACAATCGATCTTGAACCAACAGGAGGGCTCACGGTTACACCATATTGACCTGCTTCTTTTAAAGCCTGGAATGAGTCTCCATCGATCATGTCACCATCTGCTCCAAATAAAAGATCAATCTCTCCTTTTTGAAGCGCAAGTAAGATGGTTTGGTGATCCGGCATGACTTTCCATTTCACAGTTGAAATTTTCGGCTTTTTCCCCCAATAGTGGTCATTCATTTCAAAAACAGCATATTGATTTTTCTTATGTTCCTTTAGCACATAAGGACCTGTACCTGCATAGCTTTTGACTCCTTTTGCAGTCGTTCCATCAATGAAGCTTTTTGGAGAAATAAAACGGAAGGGGCGTGTTAAGCCCAGCTCTTCTAACGTAGGATAATAAGGCTCTTTCAACGTGAGAACAAATGTATCGTCATCTACCGCCTTTGTGGATTTGATTTCGGATACGAGATTAAGCCAAGCGTTCTTTTCAATATTTTTGACGACAGCATCAATATTCAATTTCACTGCCTTTGCATTAAAAGGCTCACCATCTGAAAAAGTCACACCTTTTCGAAGATGAAAGGTGTAGGTCCTTCCATCCTTTGATATGTCCCAGCTTTTCGCTAAGGCAGGCTGAACACCCTTCTCTGTATTGACGACAAGCGATTCAAACACCATATTTTGAGCAGCCATCTCTCCACCGTATAGATGGGGATTGATGTCCCTGATATCTTTTGTACTTGCATACACGAGCTCATCTTCTTCTCTATCATTGCTGGAAGATGCTTTGTTTTCAGAGCATGAGGCCAATAAAAAACAAGCCATCACTGAAAACAGCATCAAGGTGTATGTCACATAGGGATGCCTTTTCTCATATTTCTTCTTTATGTAAACAGGTTGATCACTCATATGTACTTCCCCCAATTCAAAATTATCGTAATCATTACGATTATTAATCGAAATGATTACGAATTGAATATTAGCATACAGAAATGGGAAATACAACGTCTTTTCATAAAAAAAACAGACTCATGATTGAGTCTGTTTCGCTTGTATAAATTGATCAATCACCTTTAATGCTTTTTCTGTTCCACCTGCTGCTTGGAAGCTTTCTTCAATTTTCTCAATACCGGCACGGTACGTGTCACTGCCTAAAACCGTCTCAACAGTTTCTCTTAGCTGCTTTGCTGTCAGCTGATCTTTATCAAGTGCACAGGCAGCAGATAATTCGGTCAGTCTTTGTGCCACCATCGGCTGATCTTTGTCGACTGGAATGACGACCATCGGAACGTGGTAATGAATACCTTCATTGACACTATTCATCCCGCCGTGCGTTATAAACACATCTGTCAGTTCGAGCACTTCAAGCTGCGGTACATAAGGCTCGATTAGAAAATGAGCAGGCGCCTCTTTTAAGAGAGAACGATCCACTTTTTCACCTGTTGCGATAATCACTTTTCCGTCAAAGTCTGCGAAAGCATCTATACACATATTAAAAAATGATTCTGTATCACCAAGAACGGTGCCCATGGAAATAAAAACGACTTTTTCTTGCTCAAGTGCTTCCAGCGGGAAATCATGCTGATCGGCTCTTTTTAAAAAGCTCGGTCCAATGAAAACAAACGAATCGTTTAATGAATCAACAGACGGCTGGAAATATTCACTTGTATAGACGATATTCAGTTCTCCACGGTTTTTCATAAATTGCATCAAACGCGTTGGCTGAACGCCAAAACGCTCTTGTATATTTTCTAATAGATGATCGGCTTTCTCATCCTTTCTGTATAGCGGTGTATCAAAATGCGCCTCTTGCAGCACAAAAGATGGGTTGGAACCAATGCTCGGAATGTGCAAATAATCTCGAACAAGCTCCCCTGCCCCAAACATATCAAAGTAGACCAAATCAAATGAATGCTTCTCGGAAAGTGTTTCCACCACCTCTAAAATATCATATGACGTTTGCAGCATGGCATGAAAGAACGGCTGCATAGAATCTAAATCTCCTTCTTCCACATGTAATGTCCGAATATAGTCTGGATGTATATGTACGTGAGCGCCTAAGCGTTTGATTCGTTCCTCATAATGTACAGTTGTGACCGCATGCACTTCATCGCCTCGATCCGCCCATGATTTAATCATTCCTAACATAGGGTTCACATGTCCTTCAGCTGGAAACGTAATCAATAAAATCTTCGCCACAAGAAATTCCTCCTCATTGTCAATTCCCTTCCATGTTAATCATATACAGCAAGCCGGCTCAACAAATACGCCTGAAAAGGGAAGAAATGAGTCTTATGTCTAGTATTTCATAGAGGGATTGAACATAACGTCCTTCTTACGAGCAAACATCCCAATATAACCCTTTATTATTTATTTTTGTATAATTAGTCATAATATTATTTTTAGATTCATATTGGAGGGATATTTGTGAAAGTCTTGGAGAAATACAGTTATTTGATCATCATTCTTTGTCTGGCGGCAATGATCGTGACAAACTTCACCGTAAATGACAATACAATAAAAAATACTGTATCCGTGATTGGATTTATCATTGTTCTTCTTACAATTATACCTGCGGCTATTTACAGGAAAGGCCAGAAAGGCAGATAACCCTTTATTCTAAAGCAGTAACCCCCACTCTTAACATAACTTTATTATACTCGGATAAATGTTGCTGGCTTGCAACCAGATCATTTTTTCACTTCCCTCACCCTAGTGAACGATAAACCCGAATGAACACAAAAACCCCTCTCCATATGAAGAAGGGTTCATGACAGACCTTTATCTTATCTACCTAGCAAGGTCAAGTACGCGCTCGGAGGGATTCGAACCCCCGGCAGACGTGGTACCGGAAACCACCGCTCTATCCAACTGAGCTACGAGCGCACGATATGTTTTTTGAACGTCAGCATATCAAATTATAAGGGAAATGCTGCAAGAAAGCAATGATTAATCATTCGTCATGATGATGTATTTTCTTACTTTGTATTCATACACTAATATGATGGTTTGAAGTGGAATGATTTTGGGGAAAATGGATAGGGGTATTTGAATTTAGGTCAGCGTTTTGTTTGACCTTTATTGACCAAAAATGTATCATTGAATTACATACTTACCTAAAAGGTGAAGGAGGAACATTATGAATTTAATACCTACAGTCATTGAGCAAACAAATCGTGGGGAAAGAGCTTACGACATTTATTCTCGTCTTTTAAAAGACCGTATTATCATGCTTGGTTCTGCGATCGATGACAATGTTGCCAACTCCATCGTGTCACAGCTGCTTTTCTTAGAAGCTGAAGATCCAGAAAAAGATATTTCTATCTACATTAACAGCCCTGGCGGTTCAATCACAGCTGGTATGGCCATTTACGATACGATGCAATTTATTAAACCAAAGGTATCAACTATTTGTATTGGTATGGCTGCATCTATGGGTGCGTTCCTGCTTGCTGCTGGTGAAAAAGGTAAGCGTTATGCTCTTCCAAACAGTGAAGTCATGATTCACCAACCACTAGGCGGTGCTCAAGGTCAAGCAACTGAAATTGAAATTGCGGCAAAACGAATCCTTTCTTTACGGGATAAACTGAACCAAGTACTTGCTGAACGTACTGGTCAGCCAATTGAAGTCATTGAGCGCGATACAGATCGTGACAACTTCAAAACAGCGGAAGAAGCACTTCAATACGGACTCATTGACAAAGTCTTGACCCGTAATACAGAAGACCAAAAATAATGATCACAACACAAACCGTCTGTTCTTGAACAGACGGTTTTTTGTTTTCATCATACTTTAAGACAGCTCCGTCCATTTCTGCTGAAGAGACGGTGTTTGATAAGAAGCCATCTTCGTGATTAATTCCTCCGGTTCACTCGAAGCATGTAACAATTGAAGGTGTGATTCATTCGAAAAACCTTCTTGTATACTAAATTTCACCATGTCTATGAGCGGGTTGAAGTAGTCATTCACTTGATACAATCCAATCGGCTTTTGATGGATGCCGATTTGTGCCCAGCACAGCACCTCAAATAATTCTTCATATGTACCAAAGCCGCCTGGCATCGCAATAAACCCATCGGCCAGCTCGCTCATTTTCGCTTTTCGTTCATGCATACCTGTTACCTCAATTAGCTCTGTCAGCTCTTGATGCACGACTTCTCCTCTAAAAAGTCCCTTAGGCATGACCCCGATCACTTGCCCGCCATGTCTCATGACCTCATCGGCAATCGCGCCCATTAACCCAATACGCGATCCTCCGTAAACAAGACGAATGCCCTGCTTCGCCATATAAGCACCCAGCTCTACAGCCTTTTGTTTGTAGACATCATTTACACCTGGATTCGAACCAGCAAACACACAAATCGTTTTCATCAAAACAGCCCCATCTCTCTCTATGATTTCTTCACCCACTCATTCTACTATAATGATTTGTAAAGAAACAGCCGTTTCTTCTATATATAGTGTAAAATCAAAAGAGTGAACACCATATAAGGAGCTGTATAAAGAGAATGCAAACAACTGAAATGGAGAAGTGGATCAAGGATTTTTATCAAACGAGAAATTGGACAGAATACGGACCGTTTATCCGGTTAGGCTTCTTAATGGAAGAAACGGGAGAACTCGCTCGCGCTGTTAGAGCAATAGAAATCGGACGAGACCGGCCTGATGAGCAGAGACAGGAATCATCTGAGCTGAAGAAAGAACTCATTGAAGAAATGGGAGATGTTTTAGCAAATCTCCTCATTTTAGCAGATCAATATGATGTCACAGTAGAAGAGGTCTTCAGCGCTCATCAACAAAAACTCACAAAGCGTTTTTCTGGAGAAAAAGAGCCAGTAAAAAACACGTGACCAAGCTGTCACGTGTTTTTTTACGCCTTAAAGATGCTGTGGTGAGATGTCATCCGTTCGTTCAAAGAAATGCTGTTTTCCGATATGATGGAATAGACCTGTTCGATGCAAAAGCTCCTTAGGCTGTGATTGAAGTCCAACGATCATCAGCTTTCCATTATGATGCTTTAACCGATTGGAGATATTCATGAGAACCGCTTCTGCCGATGTGTCCATATAATTGACTTTATTCATAAGCAGAATGAGCGTTTTCGGTTTTGTTTGAACATGGTCCAATATCGAATTTTCCAATGAATCTGTTGTTCCGAAAAAGAGCGGCCCTTCAATGGAATACATACTGATCCCTTTCTCCTCTGTCTGTTTTTCTAAAGCAGCTGCTGTTTCCATTTGAGGAACGGCGACATTTGTATGGATATTGGTCGTCTGGCTCATTTTTTTGATAAAAGCGATAAACGCTAAAATGAGACCAGCAGTGACGCCAATAATCAAATCACCAATCACTGTGAGCAGGAAGGTTACGACAAGTACAAGCGAATCAGCATTTTTCACTTTCAAAATATTGATAAACTCTTTTCTCTCACTCATATTCCAAGCAACAAACATTAAAATCGGTGCCATTGCAGCAAGTGGAATCATCGACGCATACGGCGCAAATACCATTAAGATCAGTAAGACGACAACGCCATGTACGACACCAGAAATCGGACTTGCCCCGCCATTTTTTATGTTCGTTGCCGTTCGGGCAATAGCTCCCGTCGCTGGAATTCCTCCGAAAAGCGGTGCCGCCATATTGGCAATTCCTTGCCCCACAAGCTCTTTATTGCTGTCATGCTTAGAGCCTTTCATATTATCAGCGACCATTGCGGACAAAATCGATTCCACGCCGCCTAAAAGCGCAATGACAATTGCTGGAGGCAGGAGGTATATCATTTTTTCAATCGTCAATTCAGGAAAAGCGAAGGTTGGCAGCTGACGAGGGATTTCACCATATGCAGAGCCAATCGTTTCAACTTGTCCTTGAAAAAAGAGAACGGCGAGAAACGTAGAAGCCAATAAACCTAATAGAGCACCAGGTATTTTGGGAATGTATTTTTGTGCCGCCAAAATCACGATGAGCCCGATGACGGCTGTGATAATGGCGAGACTGTTTGTGGTACCAAGATGGACCACGATTTCTCTCATATTGAGGAAAAAGCTTTCATGTTTTTCAACACCCTTTAATCCGAGGAAGTTGGCAATCTGTCCTGAAAAAATAATGACAGCAATGCCAGCAGTAAAACCGATGATAACCGGACGAGGAATAAATTTCATGAGCTTTCCTAATTTGAATATTCCGAATAATACAAGCATACAGCCTGCCATAAAACCGGCAATGAGCAAGTTTTCAATGCCGTACTGGCTGACGATCCCGAATAAAATGGGAACAAACGCCCCGGTCGGCCCGCCGATCTGATACTTTGAACCACCAAACAATGAAATCAAAATGCCGGCAACGATGACTGTGTATAATCCATATTCTGGTCCGACACCAGATGCTATGGCAAATGCCATGCCTAAAGGAATTGCCACAACGCCCACGACAAGCCCAGCGATTAAATCGCGTCTAAACTTTGATGAATTGTACCCTTCAAATCTTCCATAAAAACGCATGGTATGTGTTGGCCTCCTTCAAGTATGTGTAGATGATTTAGGTATACTGCGGGTCAATCAGTTTATCTTTCACAACGACATCCAGCTTTCCTGTTGCTGGGTGAATCACCAGTCCATGAACAGCCACATCACTTGGCATCAGTGGATGCTCTTTCACTAATTTCACACTTTGGGCCACGCTCTCTTCAACTGAATCAAAGCCTGTCAGCCAGCCCTTTAAATCAACTCCTGAATTTTTCACAATGCTTAAGCATTTCTCTTCAATTCCGCGTGCTTTCGCCTTTTCAAGTAAAGGGTCCGCCGCAAGACCTGCCATTCCGCATTCATGATGCCCTACAATGCATACTTCCTCTGCCTTTAGTTCATAGATGGCTAGCAGGATACTCCGCATCACACTGCCGAACGGATGTGTCACGATGGCGCCCGCATTCTTAATGATTTTCGCATCCCCGTTGCGCAGTCCCATAGATTGCGGCAATAATTCCAAAAGACGGGTATCCATGCACGTTAAAATAACCAGTTTTTTCTCAGGAAATTTCCCCGCTTTGTAAGGCTCATACTGTCTCTCATTCACAAACTCTGAATTGTGCTGAAGAATCTGTTCTAATTTTGACTCCATTTTGCCATCTCCCATCTTTTTTAAGTAACGTAAGCTCGTGCCTGTCCTCCTTTTCTTTCTTGTGTTCTCAAGAATAGAGAAGAAAAATGATAGAAAAAAAAGAAAAAAATGAGAAAACGATGAGAAGAAATATCATCATTTTCTCTATTTTACGCTGCATCCCAACGGCTTCGCGGGTTTGTTTTCAATCTATTGTTCTCATCACACCAAAAGACAATAAAATGGTTTAGTAGAAAATGACCATCCCGTTTAATACATTTCAAATATAATAAATTTTCTATCAAAAAGTCTCTATCTATTTTCCAGTTTGTCAGATAATCTCTCGTAAAATCTTGCAATTTCACATGTCTCATCTACTATCAGCTTATTTTTATATAGATAAAAAATGCATCAGATGGCATAAGAATCTACTTTTTCACTAAGAAAATGTCTTTCTTTACCGTTATTTCAGTATATTAAATATTGAGCTGCTAACATTCAAACGTGTTCTGCCGAAATGGTTGCTTTATAATAAAAGGAGTAAGATGACCATGTGAAAGGAGCGAATTGACTGTGACACCACACATTTTTGTCGCCAAACCCTTGCCTGCCTCTTTTGAGGAAATGCTAAAGGAACATTGTACATACGAGGTTTGGCAATCCAAAGACCCTATTCCAAGAGACATTTTGTTTGAGAAGCTGCAGCACGCTGATGGTCTTTTAACGTCTGGAACAAAAATCGATCAAGAGCTGTTAGATCACGCACCAAAACTCAAGGTGGTGAGCAATAACTCTGTCGGCTATGACAATTTTGATATAGAAGCGATGAGGCAAAGAGGCGTGATTGGTACGCACACTCCTTATACGCTCGATCATACCGTGGCTGACCTTGCCTTTTCGCTCATTCTCTCCTCTGCGCGAAGAATCGCCGAGCTTGACCGTTTTATCCGTGAAGGAAAATGGACGAAATTCGTACAGGAAGAAGAGATCTTTGGCATCGACGTACATCACCAAACGCTCGGTATTATTGGCATGGGACGTATCGGAGAACAAGTGGCCAAACGGGCAGCACATGGTTTTGATATGAACGTTCTTTATCATAACCGAAGCCGGAATGAAAAGGCTGAAACGGCGTATGGCGCTGTCTATTGTGCACTTGATGATCTTTTAAAACAAGCTGATATCATCGTGTTGATTACACCGCTGACCGAGGAAACATATCATATGATTGGGGAACGAGAATTGAAGTTAATGAAGCAAACGGCTTTATTTGTAAACATTTCCCGCGGGAAAACAGTGGATGAAAAAAGCCTCATTCAAGCACTTCAGGAAGGATGGATCAAAGGCGCTGGTCTTGATGTGTATGAGCAGGAACCGCTTCAAGAGGATCATCCTTTCAAAGAGATGAACAATGTCACCCTAGCCCCTCACATCGGTTCCGCTACTGAAACAACTAGGGATCTCATGCTGAAACGAGCCATTCATAATGTGATTCATGGAATAGATGGGAAGGCGCCTGTTGATGTTGTGAAGGAGCTTGCTTCATCTTGAACAGCAAAGACGCAGAAACTGCGTCTTTTTATTTATTTCTTTAGAAGACATCAGGAGAAAAGACTCATTTTAGCAAAGATCCTGATTCTTTACATTTCCTTCATGTTCGGGTGCTATAATATGAGCTAGACAAGCATCAAGAGGACGGCATCCGATTTCCTTAATAGGAGGATGAAGATGAAAAGATTGAGTTCGGTTTTTACTATGTTCGCTCTGATCGCTGCTATTCTGTTTTCTGGATTTGTCCCGCAGCAAGCACATGCAGAAACACCTCTTACACCAACAGCCACAACTGAAAATGCTTCTATTCAGCTCACGCCAGATGTGCGTACCCTTGCCGTCATTAATACGTTTGATGGTGTAGCAGATTATTTAATTCGCTACAAACGACTGCCTGATAACTACATTACGAAATCACAAGCAAGTGCTCTCGGATGGGTGGCATCTAAGGGAAATCTAGCCGAGGTGGCGCCAGGTAAAAGCATTGGTGGAGATATTTTCTCAAACCGGGAGGGACGTCTTCCTTCAGCAAGCGGCCGAACATGGCGTGAGGCAGACATCAACTACGTTTCAGGCTTCCGCAATGCAGACCGTCTTGTGTATTCAAGCGACTGGCTCATTTACAAAACAACAGACCATTATGCAACTTTCACCCGTATTCGATAATCAATAAAAAAGACAGCCCTATTTGATCTGGGGCTGTCTTTTCGTATGGTGGTTTACGGTATAAGCTTTTTCACGTAATCCTCAAAAGGAATCAGCAGCGGCTTTTTCGACACTTCTTCATGTTCATGTGTGGTGACATGATCCTCAGTAACGATCACACGTCCTGTTGGCGTGAGCTTTGACGCAAGCGGTCTTTTGTTAAATGGAGAGGATTCATTTTCATAAATCTCGTGTCTCATTTGGGCCAATACAGCCTCGTCCACCTCGTTCAATGTGAAAGCATAGCCTGTTTCAGCGCCATCTCCCTTATCTAATTGGAGCAGATGTGTCCCTTTTTCGGTTTCCTCAGCTTTGACGCGAAACCGCATTGACGCTCCTTCCACCCAATCTCCTGTAAAAGGCACAGGCTGAAGAGGTAAATTCACACCAAACCCCGCATCAATGAGGAAGTGTTCGTTGTGATGCTTCAACATGATGGCTACGTGCGTGCCATCAATTGCCCACGTACCCGCTTCTTTGTTATACACTGTGCCTTGAAGAAGCTGTACAGAGAGCCCTGCCTCTTTTAACACATAGTATAAGAGAGGATTGAGATCGTAACAAAGACCTCCTCTGTTTTCTTCAAGAAGATGCTGCTTCAACCCTTCTTGATTCAAAGCGTAGGATTGTTTGTTCAAAACAGATCTATTTTCGAACGGAAAGGTATAGGCCATTTTTTTTAATAATACAGGCAAGTCTTTAAAGGTGATGGACTTGCCTTCATATCCGACCTTCTGTAAAAAAGCTGATTGAATCATGACATTCCCTCCTAAAAAAACTGAGCCTTTGAAGAGACTCAGTTTTCTTGATTAATAAAATCTGTTAACGCCTCAATGGCTTCTTGTTCATCTGCACCATCTGCAATCAGTGTGACAGTAACCCCAGAGCTGATCGCAAGACTCATGAGACCCATAATGCTTTTCGCATTGACTTTTTTCCCATCTTTCTCTAGAAAAATATCAGCACCAAAGCGATTGGCTTCTTGTACGAACAAAGCGGCTGGACGTGCCTGCAAGCCTGTTTTCAGCTGGATGGTGACCGTTTTTTCCACCATATGATCTGCCTCCCTTTTTCATTCTCCTATTTGAGTGTAACAGCTTGTCCGTTTCGTAATTGTTCTGCGATTTGATCTAGCTTTCTTAAACGGTGGTTAATCCCTGACTTGCTGATCTTGCCGCTTTCCACCATTTCTCCAAGTTCCTTCAGCGTGACCTCTTGATAGTCGACTCGCAGTTTGGCAATTTCACGAAGCTTATCCGGCAGGGCATCAAGTCCAATTTTTTCATCAATGAATTGAATGTTCTCGACCTGACGCAGTGATGCACCAATCGTTTTATTCAAGTTTGCTGTTTCACAATTGACGAGCCGGTTGACGGAGTTCCTCATATCTCGGACGATCCGCACATCTTCAAAGCGAAGCAGTGAGTTATGAGCACCCACAACGCTTAAGAATTCCGTGATTTTTTCTGCTTCCTTCATGTACGTAATGTACCCTTTTTTGCGCTCGAGTGTTTTACTATTGAGATGAAATTGATTCATCAGCTCACAAAGAGCATCATTATGTTCTTTATATAGTGAAAAAATCTCAAGGTGATAGGAGGACGTTTCTGGGTTATTCACAGAACCGCCTGCTAAAAAAGCACCTCTCATATAGGAGCGCTTGCAGCATCTTTTCTTCACAAGTTCTTCTGAAATATTGCGCTCAAATACAAATTGCTCACCTAATATTTTCAAATCCTCTAAAATGGTTTTCGCTCGTTCTACCAGTCTGACAATATACACGTTATTCTTTTTCAATCTCATTTTTTTACGGACGAGCAGTTCGACTGTCACATCGTATTTCTTTTTGAGCAGCGTATAAATCCGTCTTGCAATGGCTGCGTTCTCTGTCTGTATATCTAAAATCAATTTTCGATTAGAGAAAGATAATGAACCGTTCATACGGATGAGGGCAGAAAGCTCTGCTTTTGTGCAGCAGTCCTTCACGTCCAGATTAGTCAGCTCTTTTTTTGTTTCGGATGCAAATGACATCCTTGCCACCCCCATTCCTATTTTTTCTGATGTAGCAGGTCGACAAGCAGCGAGGCTACTTTTAGCGTGTCATGACGAATGACATGCTGGTCATATGTAATGATTTCTCCAGGAATCACTTCTAGTCCCATTGCTTTCAGTGCATCTGTGTCGAATTGTACAGGCTGTGCTTGTTCTTCTGCATATTTCGCTTTGATTTCTTCTGGAATTTCTTTATTGTTCACAAAAATCGTATCGATAAATGGACGATCCATATGATTATTTAATGCCTGAACATGATCAGCTGCACTGTAGGAAAGCGTTTCCCCCGGCTGCGTCATGACATTGCATATATACACTTTTTTCGCCTTAGAGCGAATCACTTCTTCTCCAATATGCGGGACAAGCAAGTTTGGCAAAATACTCGTATACAGGCTTCCAGGCCCAATGACGATTAAATCCGCCTCACGAATGACTTGAATGGATTCTGGCAGTGGTTCAATCGTATCGGGTGTGAGAAACACTCGTTTAATTCGCTCACCATAGGTGGGAATTTTCGATTCTCCTGTCACCATTTGCCCATTTTCTAATTCCGCATGAAGAACAACACTTGAATTTGCTGCTGGCAATACTTTTCCTCTCACATTTAAAACCTTGCTCATTTCAGTGACGGCATGAAAAAAATCACCGGTTATATTTGTCATGGCCGCAAGAATGAGGTTGCCGAGTGAGTGGCCTGTTAAGTCATTCCCTTTGTTAAAACGGTGCTGAAATAAATCTTCTACAAGCGGTTCAACATCAGAGAGAGCCGCAAGAACATTTCGAATATCACCTGGAGGGGGAATATTCAAATCATGCCGCAGTCTGCCTGAGCTGCCTCCGTCATCAGCAACTGTTACAATAGCGGTAATGTCCACTGGCTTCGTTTTAAGCCCTCTGAGCAAAACAGATAAGCCAGTGCCGCCGCCAAGAATGACCACCTTTGGTAGTGTCGTCATCTATTTTCTGCTTCTCTTTTCAATGTCCCGGTGAGTGACATGTGTATAGTAATCGTTTTTAAAATACTCCGATAAATAGTTGGCCAGCGTCACAGATCGATGCTGTCCGCCTGTACAGCCGATGGCGATTACAAGCTGGCTTTTTCCTTCTCGTTTATAGGACGGAAGCATAAAGCTGAGGAGATCGATTAATTTCTCTGTGAATTTTTGTGTTTCAGTCCATTTCATCACATAGGAGCGCACTTCTTCATCGTTTCCAGTCTGTGGACGCATGCTCTCAATATAATAAGGATTCGGCAGGAATCTCACGTCAAAGACAAGATCAGCATCAATCGGCAGTCCGTATTTAAAGCCAAAGGACATCACATTTACTGTAAACACCTGTCCTTGATTCGTGGCAAAGTGCGTGACAATTTTTTCTCGCAGCTGTTTCGGTTTTAAATCCGATGTATCAAAAATCATTTGAGACCGGCCTTTTAACTCCTCTAACAGCTCGCGCTCCATTGCAATTCCTTCGAGCGGCAAACCTGTTGTCGCAAGGGGATGCGAACGTCTCGTTTCTTTGTATCTTGAGACAAGCACCTTATCATTTGCATCTAAAAATAGAATTCTTGGCGTGATCCAGTCAAGATCACCCATTTCATCTAAGGCAGCAATTAAGCTGTCAAAAAATTCGCGTCCGCGCAAATCCATCACAAGAGCGACCTTGCTCATCTTGGAATTCGATTCCTTCATGAGCTCTAGGAATTTTGGTAAAAGTGATGGCGGCAGGTTATCAACACAAAAGTAGCCTAAATCTTCAAAGCTTTGAATGGCGACGGTTTTCCCCGCACCTGACATTCCTGTAATAATCACAAGCTGAATATCTTCTTGTTTGTGTGTATTCATGCCTGCTTCCTCTCCTTCTTTATGAAAACGGTTCATGTATTATTCTCCCTGAGGATCTAACCGATAAGCAATCAGCTCAAAATCGGGTGTATACGTAAAAGTGCCGTGCAGAAGTCCTTTTCCTTTAAGCATGAAATCAAGAATATGGGAATCTCCTGGGGCCATCGGCAAATGAGGCACATCCTTTACGTCATGCCACTTTAAAATGCCTTCCTCTGACTCTGGTACGTTTTTTCCAGTAAATGAATCTGCCATAAAGGTGAACATCATCCACTCTTGAACGATTTGATCGCCTTCTTTTATGATAAAGGTAAAAACACCTTTCAGCTGCGGATTTAAAATATAAATACCTGTTTCTTCTCTATATTCTCGAACGACTGAATCCTTGACCGATTCTCCGCTTTCCATTTTGCCGCCCGGTGCTACCCACCAGCCCCGTCTTGGCTTTTGCAGCAAGAGAACTTGATCTTCGTGATGCAGCACACAATTCGTTACTCGTTGCATCAGCTGTCACCTACTCTTTTATGTCTTTAACTTATTATACAGGTTCAACCTGACTCCCACAATGAACATGCCCGTTCTTCCCCGAAAACAGACCGGTTTTCGTTTGAATAGTGTAACGGGCCATTTCTCTACTCTTTATTTTACAGCATCTAACGGTTCTCCATGCGTCATTTGTGAACATCTCGTGAATTTCTGATTTTAGGCAAAAAAAAGGACACGGATTCACATCCGTGCCAAACATGTATTCCTTATAAAAGGGGGTCAATTACTAGCTTTATCATAACGGAAAATTATTTCACCCGTGTTACATTCCAGTTAAAAGCCCATGACGCTATATTAAGGATTTACGACAGTCTTTTATTTCGTTGCTTTGAGTTTTTCAGCAAGCTCTTCTACATAATGCTGTGCGCTTTGTGCTGCAATACTTCCGTCACCTGTTGCTGTCACAATTTGACGAAGTGTTTTTTCTCGAATGTCACCAGCGGCGAAAATACCTTCCACTCTTGTTTCCATTCTTTCGTTTGTCTCAATGTAGCCTTCTTTATTTGTAATGCCGAGATTTTCAAATGGTTTAGACAGTGGCAGCATGCCGATATAGATAAAGGCGCCGTCTGTTTTAAAGTCCTCTTCTTCACCAGTCACCGTATCAACCAATGTCACACTGCCGACTTTCCCGTTTTCTTCATTGATCTGTTTGACGGTTTTGTTCCACTTGAAGTCAATTTTTTCATTATCAAAGGCGCGTGCTTGTAAAATGCTTTGTGCACGAAGTTTATCGCGTCTATGAATAATCGTTACTTTAGAAGCGAAGCGTGTGAGATACACACCCTCTTCTACCGCAGAATCACCGCCGCCGATGACGACAAGCTCTTTGTTTTTAAAGAATGCCCCGTCACATACTGCACAATATGATACGCCGCGGCCGCCAAGTTCTTTTTCACCTGGTGCACCGATTTTTTTGTATTCAGCCCCTGCCGCAATAATGACAGAGCGTCCTTTGTATTCTTTTGAGCCGGCTTTGACGATTTTATATTCTTCACCGTTCACGATTTCTTTAATATCGCCATATGCATACTCTGCACCGAATTTCTTCGCATGCTCAAACATTTTATTTGAAAGTTCCGGCCCTAAAATACTTTCAAAGCCAGGATAGTTCTCGACATCTTCCGTATTCGCCATTTGTCCGCCTGGAATTCCTCTTTCAATCATTAATGTTGAAAGATTTCCCCGTGATGTATAAACAGCGGCTGTCATTCCGGCAGGACCCGCTCCAATGATGATCGTATCGTAGATTTTTTCTTCTGACACAACTGTCACTCCCTCTTCAATTGCTGCTCGCATTTCTTATTAGAATGCCCTTGGGTGATGCTTCCATTCATGACAGAGAGCATCATTTCCACTCTTAGCTTTTATTCCTTACCCATATCCTATTAAATCTGCGGGGAATAAGCGAATCATTTGCTCATATCTTCAAAAAAAGAAAAAGCTTCCTTAAACTGCTGTTTAAGGAAGCCTGTTTACGGTTATATAAAAAGTAATGATTTATTCAACGACTCTTCTTACAACGCCATTGAAAGCTTTTTTCCAGTATACGTTGTTCATTGAGTCAACTGAAACACCGCGAGAGCTGTTATCGTTCAAGAATGAACCGTTTCCTAAGTAAATACCAACGTGTCCATTTACTTTATACGTATCAAAGAACACAAGGTCTCCGCGTTTCATGTCAGATGCACTTACAGCTCTTCCTTTACCTACAAGCGTATCTGTTGTTGTACCGCCAACTGGTCCAAGGTTGATGCCTGCTGATGCAAATGCCCAGCGAACGAATGAAGAACAGTCAAAACGACGTGCGTCAATATCGGCTTGTGATCTGCCGCCGCCCCATTTATATGGAGATTGTCCAACAATCGTAGAACCTGTGCTGATCGCACCTTCAATTCCGCCTACGTTACTGCTGACAGGTGATCCGCCGCCAGAAGATGGCTTCTTGCTTGGTGCACTGCTGTTGCTGTTATTGTTGTCATTAGATGATCCACTGTTACTTGAAGACGGGCTGCTATCGTTACTTGAGCTGTTGTCTTCCGCTTGAACACTAGCTTGACGCTGCTGCTGTTGTCTTTGCGCTTTTTCTTCTTTTGCTTTTTGAGCTGCTTCTCTTGCTTCTTTTTCAGCTTGTTTTTGTGCAGCGATTGTTGCGTCTTTTTCAGATGCAATGCTGTTAGCCTCACTGTTTAACTCGCTGATTTCAGAAAAAGCACTTCCTTTTTGCTTTTTCACTTGCTTGAATAGCTTGTCTTTTTCATCAAGCTGTTTATTCAAGTCTGATTGAAGCGTTTCAAGCTTTGCAAGTGTGTTTTGCACATTTTCAAGCTTTGTGTTTAATTCGTTTTCAGACTTTTGAAGTTCTGCTTTGTCTTTTTCCTGCTCTTTAATGATTTCACTGTCTGCGTTGATCAGTGTAGATACTGCACCTGCACGGCTGATGAAATCGCTAAAGCTTTTTGCTCCTAGTAATACATCTATGTATTTCGTAGAACCGCCGCTCTCTTGAAGGGCACGTACACGCTTTTTCAAGAACTCGTTTCTTTCTTCAATACGTTTTTCTGTATCAGCAATTTCTTTTTTCAGTGCTTTGATTTCTTTTTTTGTTTTTTCATTTTCTTTTTGTTTTTCTTCGATTTGATCACTTGTTTTTAAAGCTTTCTCATCAATATCTTTAAGCTTTTGTGCAAGTGCCTCTTGTTTTGCTTCAAGCTTTGAAAGCTCTTCTTTTTTCTTTTGAAGATTCTTGTTTACCTCAGATTGCTTGCTGTCTAGTTCTTGTTTCTTTTGTTCAAAGTTCTGTGCGTTTGCTTCATGCGTAAATGGAATAAATAAACCGCTCGCTCCGATCACCGAAGCTAAACCGAAAGTAATAAACTTTTTCACGAATAGTTCCTCCTTTGACAATTTCCCAAGCGACATTAGAAAGCAGCAAATTCTCTGCGACCAATCTGTGCTCTCTATGTCTTTCTTCCTGATTGTTCAGTCAGATGTTGACCAGATTGTTTCTATCACTAGGTGTTTCATTATGTATAGTAAAATATTTAAATATCTATCTTTGTTTTATCCACGAGTTTCATTATACATGAGACATCGACAAAATGAGCTAATATTTTTATTACATTTATGTTTCAAAAACATGTCGTGATTGTCATACTTCGCCAATTCCTTGCAAATCCCACCTTTTTATCCAAGAAAAAAGCATGACCTTTTCGGCCATGCTGGGATGTTCTGAATCTATTTACCTATTTAATCGATTAACGTACAGATCTCTCGTTCGTATTTAGACAGTGTTTGAACACTGATCTGAAAAGCGGACGCAACATCTTTTTTGCTGACAGCTGCTTCTTGTTCATTCATCCATAGATAATAAGATGCTGCTGCCCAGGCAGGTGCATTTTTCTTATCAATACCAGAAGCACGTGCCTGCTGAATAATATGGAATAACCAAAAATAAGGCATATGGCTGTCAGGCTGAACCGCTTCCTCCAGACTGGATGCCGCTTGTTTTGCAAAAACTGCATCTTCTGAAAAAGACTTTTCTAACATTTCATCTTCATATAAAAGCAGTTCTATGAATTGCTGTTCAAAGGCCGTTTTCGCTGCGCGTGCATCAAGGACAGACTGCAGAACGTCACGTTCCCCTTTTTGTTTACTGACATAGTACGCAGTCAGCCGTTCCTCAATCGAGACCATTGGCTCTGTCACCTCAGGTTTATCCTGCCACGGCTTGATTTCATCTGCATCGATATCTTCTTCGACCATCTTATCCCAAACCGTTTGGGCGAGCGTCTTGTGGCCTGTATGATAGGCTGCGCTTGCAAGCCAGTATAAAAATGTACTATCTCCTTGAAAACCTGTTTTGTACAAAGAATAAAGCCATTTAAAGGCCCATTCAAATTCTCCCACAAGGGCAAATGTTGCACCAAGCTTATAACGCTGTTCACTTAGTATTGGATACACGTGCGTTAACTGCTTTGCTAACACGTTGACCTTTTCTTCTTCTTTTTCATAATGGTAGAAGACTAGCTGATTGCAAAGGGCATGCAGATTACCGGGATTTTCATGAAGGACCCGGTTCAACATTTCTTTCGCCTGATGGATTCGGCCAGAATAAAAATAGGCCAAAGCGAGATTATTATACGCCGACCAAAATTCTGGATACTCAACAATCATCTGTTCCAGCATCTCTATGGCTTCATCGAGTCTGCCGCTTTCTAGCAAATGGTTTGCTTGATCCTGCTTCACAATCAGGTCATCCTGATCATAAGGAAAATCTTCGTCCTCTTCGTCGCTCATATCGAGCAGGTCAAGAAGGTCGTCATTTTCATCCGCAAATTCCCCGTTCTCTTCCAGCGCGGCATAAGCAGTAGCTGATTTATATGCCTCTTGAAACAGTCCGAGATTCGCATAATTATTGGCTTTAAAATAGTGGCACTCAGACATGTTTTCATCGATGTGTTCAAGGATAAAATCAAGCAGTTCGTTTGATTGCTGGTAATGACCCATTTCAGTATAAATAATGGCAAGCTGTGACAGCATTTCTACATTTTCAGGCTCAAGTACGATAGCCCGCTGTATCAGCTTACTTGCCCTAGACAGATTTCTTTCTCTATATGCTTTAAGACCTTTATGAAAAAAGTAATGCCCATCTTGAAATAGCTGGACGACTTGTGTGTGATTATTTTGAGAAGTGTATTTACTCACCGATACCCTCCATTTCGAACAGTGTACCGTGTGTAGTATAACATACTTCACCAGTCGTCACATAGAACAAAAGGAAAGGAAGGATTTGTTTTTCATTTAAACATAAAAAGCCTGGGATATCCCCCGGCTTTTCATTCACCTTGATGACGTTTTTTTAATACCTTTAATACATCATCAAGTGGCAATTGCTGTTCACGTAATAATACAAGAAGATGATAGAGGAGGTCAGCCGTTTCCCATTTTAATTCTTCTTGATCCCGGTTTTTCGCTGCAATGATCACCTCAGACGCCTCTTCCCCTACCTTTTTCAGGATTTTATCGACCCCTTTTTCAAATAGATAGGTTGTATAAGCCCCTTCTGGCATTTCCGCCTGACGCTTGGCAATGACCTGTTCAAGTTCATTTAATATCGCAAAACGTTCCTGCTCTTCGCTAAGGCGTTTTACCCCTTCTTCCGAAAAACAGCTATAGCTGCCAGTATGGCAGGCTGGGCCACTTGGCGCGACAAGGACAAGCAGAGCGTCCTTGTCACAGTCATATCGAATAGAAATCACTTGCTGGGTATGTCCAGAGGTGGCGCCTTTGTGCCAAAGCTCGTTTCTCGACCGGCTATAAAACCATGTTTCACCTGTCTCCAGCGTTTTTTCATAGGATTCTTGATTCATATACGCAAGCGTCAATACTTCCTTACTTTGAGCATCCTGTACAATCGCAGGAATCAGGCCTGCTTCATTAAAGGTTAATTCATTTGCCTGTTTCATCTGACCTTCACCCCGTGTTCTCTCAAATATGTCTTCACCTCATGAATGGAGGTTTCTTTATAATGGAAAATGGAGGCTGCTAATGCTGCATCAGCTTCTCCTTTTGTAAAGGCCTCGAGCATATGCTGGGCATTGCCAGCGCCGCCAGAAGCGATCACTGGCACAGTGACTGCCTCTGATACAAGCTTTGTCAATCGATGATCAAAGCCTGTCTTTTCACCATCAGCATCCATACTTGTCAGCAAAATCTCTCCTGCCCCTCTCTGCACAGCTTCCTTCGCCCAGTCGCTGACCTCTAAATCTGTTTGACGGCGTCCTCCGTGTGTATAGACCATGTATGCTTTTTTCTCTTCATCATATTTTGCATCAATTGCAACAACGATACACTGGGAGCCAAAAAAGTCAGCACCTTCTGAAATCAGTTCCGGCCTTAACACAGCTGCTGTGTTGACAGATACTTTGTCTGCACCCGCTCTTAATATACGCTTCATGTCATCAAGGTGGTTAATCCCGCCTCCCACCGTAAATGGTATCGCAAGAGTGGACGCGACTTGTTTGACCACATCCACCATCGTTTTCCGGCCTTCATGAGAAGCAGAAATATCAAGGAAGACGAGTTCATCCGCCCCTTCCTCATCATAGATCTGCGCTAATTCGACCGGATCACCAGCATCCTTTAAGCCTAGGAATTGCACCCCTTTGACAACACGCCCTTCCTTCACATCAAGACATGGGATGATTCGTTTTGTCATCATATGCGGTCAAGCCCTTCAAATGCTTCTGCTAAAGTAAACTGCTTTGTGTAAAGTGCTTTTCCAACGATCGCACCAGACACACCAGACTGTTTTTGCGCTGACAGCTTTTGAAGATCGGCTACTGCGCTGACACCACCTGAAGCAATCACTTGTTTGCCGGTTGCTTCTGCTAAGCGAACCGTGCTTTCTACATTGGGACCAGACAGCATGCCATCCATTTGAATATCGGTGAAAATAAAGACCTCTGCGCCTTCCTTTGCCAATTCCCTGCCGAGTTCCTCTGCCTTCACTTTAGACGTTTCAAGCCATCCTTCAGTCGATACAAAGCCATTTCGCGCATCAATCCCAATTGCGATTTTCTCTCCATATTGCGCCAGCATTTTTTTCACAAAGGCTGGGTTCGAAACAGCTGAGCTGCCGAGAATCACTCTATCTACGCCGCTCTTTAAATAAAAGACAACGTCTTCTTCCGTCCGAATACCGCCGCCGATTTGTACCTTCACATCTAAGGAAGAAGCAATCGCCAGCACATGCTCATGATTGACACGTTTCCCTGCTTTTGCACCATCTAGATCCACAAGATGAATCCATGCTGCTCCATCCTTCGCAAATTGCGCAGCCATGTCGAGCGGTGAATCTCCATAAATGGTTTCTTGATCATAATCTCCTTGCACAAGACGTACACATTTGCCATTTCTCATATCAATCGCCGGATATAATGTAAACTCACTCATTTGCTCACCCTCTGTTCGTTTGCTAATTGAATAAATTGTTTGAGCAGCGCCATTCCCGTTGTACTGCTTTTTTCAGGGTGAAACTGTGCTCCAAGCACATTTCCCTTGCCAACAACAGCTGGTACTTGAACACCATAGTCCGCGCTTGCTAATTGCTCATCTGGATTCATATCGCTCACATAATACGAGTGAACAAAGTACGCAAATCCTTCTGGTACACCGTCAAACAATGGGGAGGGCTGATGAAATGTGAGCTCATTCCACCCCATATGAGGTACCTTCAGCCTTTGCCCGTCCTGATCACGATCCTTTAAAAGAACGACACGCCCTTTTAACAGCCCCAATCCTTTTGTACGGCCTGCCTCTTCGCTTTCTTCAAATAACAGCTGCATGCCAAGGCAAATGCCGAATAACAACTTTCCTTCCTGCACAACTTGGTGAATAAACGCCTCAAGTCCAGTCTCTTTTAACAGCTGCATTGCATCACGAAACGAACCTACTCCGGGCAATATATAAGCATCTGCTTTTTTCAGCTCCTCCACATCAGAGGAGACGATATAGCGGGCACCTGCTCGTTCCAGTGCTTTTGATACGCTG
The DNA here is from genome assembly GCF_001974945.1 of Bacillus sp. I-2. NCBI lineage: Bacteria > Bacillati > Bacillota > Bacilli > Caryophanales > Bacillaceae > Bacillus > Bacillus sp. I-2. The sequence goes on from NZ_LZRW01000022.1 coordinate 344,434, forward strand.
AACAAATTTCCCATTCCGTAATCAATGACTCCGATCATTAGAGCATCCCCTTTGTCGAAGGAATTCCTTTCACACGTGGATCAATGGTTGTTGCTTCATCTAAGGCACGTGCCATCGCTTTAAAAATGGCTTCAATCATATGATGTGTATTAGTTCCGTAGTGAACAATGACATGAAGGTTGATCCGGGCTTCAAGTGCAAATTTCCACAGAAACTCATGTACTAGCTCTGTATCAAAGGTACCAACCTTTTGACTAGGAAAGGCCGCTCTCATTTCCAAATGAGGACGGTTGCTTAAGTCGACCACGACCTGGGCAAGTGTTTCATCCATCGGAACAAAGCTGGAGCCATACCGCTTAATTCCCTTTTTATCGCCTAACGCTTCCTTAAACATTTGCCCAAGTACAATGCCGATATCTTCTGTTGTGTGGTGATCATCAACATCCGTATCCCCTTTCGCATCGACGGTCAAATTAAAGTGTCCATGCTTCGTAAATAAATCAAGCATGTGCGTCATGAAAGGGACATCTGTTTGAATATCCGCTTTTCCTTCTCCATCAATTTCTAGCGCTAATGAAATGGTCGTTTCATTTGTTTTTCTCGTTGTTTTCGCCTGTCTCATTACGATTCCTCCCGCTTTCTCGCTTCAATCGACCTTGCATGTGCTTCAAGCCCTTCTAATCTGGCAAAAGCCGCAATGCTTTCCCGGTGTGTTTCAAAGGCTTCTTGACTATATGAAATAATGCTCGTTTTCTTTTGAAAATCAGTCACACCAAGCGGGCTGGAGAATCGAGCTGTTCCGTTTGTTGGCAGCACATGATTCGGCCCTGCAAAATAATCGCCCACCGGCTCTGGACTATAGCGTCCCAAGAAAATCGCGCCAGCATGCTTGATTTGACCAAGAAGTGATTCTGGGTATGCTGTCAGCACCTCTAAGTGCTCTGGTGCTAATTGATTGATGACGTCTACTGCACGATCAATTGATTCTGTCACGTAAATACGGCCATGATCTTGTATAGATTTTGCTGCGATTGATTTTCTAGGCAAAGTATCAAGCTGCTTTCTTACTTCTGCCTGCACGCTTTCAGCAAGTGTCTTAGACGGTGTCACCAAAATACTAGATGCCAGCGCATCATGCTCTGCCTGCGAAAGTAAATCCGCCGCTACCTCATGCGCGACTGCTGTTTCGTCTGCTAGAACTGCAATTTCACTTGGACCTGCGATCATATCAATATCTACCTGACCAAATACTTCCCGCTTTGCCAGCGCGACATAAATGTTGCCTGGACCTGTGATTTTATCAACAGGCTTGATGCCTTCCGTTCCATAGGCAAGTGCCGCAACCGCCTGTGCACCGCCCATTTTATACATTTCAGAAATACCAAGCTCCTTCGCCGCAGCTAAGACAGCGTCAGAGAGACGGCCATCTTTCCCAGGGGGAGTCACAAGTACGATTCGTTCAACGCCAGCAACTAGCGCAGGGATCACATTCATTAATACAGATGATGGATAGGCAGCTGTTCCACCGGGGACATACACACCTACCGCATCAAGCGGTGTCACCTTTTGACCAAGCATTGAACCGTCCTTTTGGTGATAAAACCAAGAGGACGTGAGCTGCCGCTCGTGGTATGTGCGAATATGCTTGATAGCCGTTTGGATAATCTGAACCACCTCTTTGTCCAAGCGGTCACAGGCTTTTGCCATTTCATCCTCTGTGACAAGCGGATCCTCAATCAACACACCGTCAAATTGCTTTGTAAAAGACCGTACAGCTTCATCACCATTTGTTCTCACTTCTTGTATAATGCGCTGAACAGCCTGACGCTGCTCTTCTGTTCCTATATCTAAGGACCGTTTGAGTGAGAGAATATCTGTCTCACCTTCTTGTATGCAGGTGATGTTCATGATGTTTCCTCCCCTTCTCCAATGATTCTTGCAAGACGCTGCGCCATTTCATCAATCACCGTATCCTTCATCCTGTAGCTCACAGGATTGACAATAAAACGTGACGTGATATCACAAATATGTTCCGTTTCCACAAGTCCATTTTCTTTTAGTGTTTGACCTGTAGAGACAATGTCTACAATGCGATCGGCAAGCCCAATGAGCGGTGCTAATTCTATGGAACCATTCAGCTTAATGATCTCCACCTGCTCTCCTTGCTCTCTAAAATAGGACGATGCGACATTTGGGTACTTTGTTGCCACACGCGGTGCGACACCACCCCAGCTCGCTCCTGGCAATCCAGCAACAGCTAAATGACATTTACTGATGTTTAAATCGAGCACTTCGTACACATCACGAGCTTCTTCAAGCATGACATCCTTCCCTGCAATGCCAACATCCGCCACACCATGCTCTACGTAGGTGGTCACATCCATTGGCTTGGCTAAAATAAAGCGGAGGTTTTCTTCTGGTACATCAATGATTAATTTTCTTGAATCCTCGAATTCCTCTGGCAGCTGGTACCCCGCCTGTCTTAACAGCCCTACTGCTTCTTCAAATATCCGGCCCTTTGGCATCGCCATCGTCAACACCTTACCCATTTCGCTCTTCCTTTCTAGCACCGATAAAATAAGTCACCTGTTCAAATGCCTTGGTCATCGCGTCAATATTTTCAATCCCCGCTAAGTCTTGCAGGACAATCTTTTTCCCTTTTGACCGCTCCTTTTCTGCAAAAGCAAAGGCTTCCAGTCTTTGTTCTTTACTAAAAATCACAGCCTCCTGCGGCTCAATGATTTCTTTTGCATCGAGCGCTTCAAGAAGACGGTCTAGTCGAAGTCCGAACCCTGTAGCTGGTGCAGGTGCATCAAAGTGAGCAAGCAATTGATCATATCTCCCGCCGCTTCCGATGACCGACCCAACATGATCTGCAAATACTTCAAACAAAATACCCGTATAGTAGCTCATATGACTCACCATGCTTAAATCTAAACGGATATATTCTGTACAGCCGTAATCTTCAAGTGTCTCCCAAAGCGACTTTAACTGTGCGAGCACCTCTTTTCCTTCTTGTGAAACAACGATTTCCTCTGCCCGCTCTATAACCTCATGGCCGCCTCTTAACTCTAAAAGCTGTAACAGCCTCGTTTTATCGATGGAGGAGAGCGGTAATTGTTTCACATGCTGACGGTATCCCACATAATTCTTTTCATATAAGAAGCGCCGAAGGACATTTGCACGCTCTGTATTTCCAAGTACATCAACAAATAACGTCTCTGCTAAAGCGACATGCCCGATCGCAATTTTGAAGGACCTTAGCCCGGCATTTTTTAATGCAAATACGGCAAGCGCGATGACTTCAGCATCTGCGCTAATTGAACCATCACCAATCAATTCAATTCCGACCTGCTCAAATTCTGACGGCCTTCCGCCTTCTCTTTCCTGGGCTCGGAACACACTCGCTGCATACCCAACACGAAGCGGATACGCCTGCTGGTGAAGCTTAGAAGCCGCCACCCTTGCAATCGGACCTGTCATATCAGGTCTCAGCACTAGAGTTTGCCCGTTTTGATCAAGAAGCTTAAAAAGCTGTGTATCAGTAATCGCCGATTGCACACCGACCGTATCGTAAAATTCAAGTGTTGGTGTCTCCATCAAACGGAAACCCCAACCGTTCATGACCTCTGTTAAAGAATGTCTCACTTTCTTCTTCGTCTCATACAATCCAGGTAATGAATCCCGCATACCATATGGTTTCTCAAACATAAACATGTTCTTCCGCACCTCCAACACATTAAAACAAAAAATTCCGAATCCTTTAGTTCGCTAATATGATAATATGCTAACAAAATAAAGTGATTAAATCAATCATTTTTATTTCTCCCTATTTTCATCAACATATTCTGGAATTATTACATTCAAGTGACACCTGTGCCTTTTCTGTATGTTCGATGAAGGAACGTGCTATAATACTTAAAAATATTGAATAACACAGGAGATTAACAGTGAAGTTCATCCAGACATTCATCTTAACTTTGTTGTGCGCATGTCTTGTTTATTTCGGCTTTATATACGTTTCACAAATCGATCAAGTCAAGAAAACAGCTTCGCCGCAAAAAGCAGCAAAAGAAAACGATACGGCACTTGCAGCTGAAGAAACTCGTTCAACGAAAAAAGCAGAAACCACACATCATTCATTAAAAGGAAGCAAAAAAGCCATGGACGTCATTCTCTACAATCAAATGGATGCGCCAAAGCTTTATAACGGATGCGAAGTCACGAGCTTAGCGATGCTGCTTCATTACAGCGGCTATGAGCAAGTAACGAAAAACGCATTGGCAAATGAAATCAAACGTGTTCCGCTCAATTATGAAAATGGCTTAAAAGGAGACCCTCATGACGGGTTTGTAGGCGATATGGAGAATGGGCCGGGTCTTGGGGTTTACCACGAACCGATTTATCAGCTTGCGAAAAAATACGCGGGCGATCAAGTAGTCGACTTAACCGGAAAGCCTGTTAAAAAGGCCATCTATCAGTCACTTGAAAAGGGTTATCCTGTCTGGGTGATTACGACATCCACCTTTGACAAAACAGATAACATCGAAACATGGAATACACCAAATGGCAAAATAGATATAAGCTTTAATGTGCATAGCGTGGTTATCACAGGCTATGACAAGGAGCATGTCTACTTGAATAATCCATACGGAGAAAAGAATCAAAAAGTCGACCGTGATCAATTTGAAGATTCTTGGGAACAGATGGGCAGTCAGGCGATTATCATTAAAGCGTAAAAAAACAACCTCTATTCACGTAGAGGTTGTTTTTATTGCTTCATTTTCTAGTAATTCCTTCAGGCGGCCTTCAAGCTTTTCAGCCGTCATTGCACCTCCGCCCAAGCTGAAGTATTCATCCCCTCTTTTTAACAAAAGTGTAGGATAGCCGTTCACCTGAAGTTGATGAACCTTCGCAAAGTCGGCATACGCATCATTCATCGCTTCTTTTGTTTTCATGCGTTCAATGACTGCGTCAGGATCAAGATGATGCGCCAAAGCGATCTCCCGATACGTTTCTTCATCACTCAGGCTTTTTCCGTCTTGATAAAAAGCCTTTTGCATCGATGAAGCCAAGTACAATGCGCGCTCAGGTGCGATGGATCTTAATGCAGAAAAACCAATGGCCGCAGCCTCAGAGTCTAAAAGAAACGTTCCGTTTGCTAACAGCTCCTGATAACGTTCACCAAACTCGACACCCGTCAGCTGACTAATACGCTGATTTGCTTCTGGAATGTGTGGATAATCCTTTATTGGAAGACTTCTTTCTCCTACAAATAAACCACCCGACACAAGTGTTAATGATATCTCCGGATGATTTTCATGCAAAGTGCGGATACTGTTTGAAAATCCATAACACCAGCCACAATACGCATCCCAAACATAGATGAAAGACAATTCTTGCTCATTCATACGTTAGACTCCCCATTTATCATTTTTAGGCGGTCATGAAACTGCTTATTCAGCTTCAGATACAACGGTAAAACGTTCTCCAACATGGGCTGCCTGCTCCACTTCATCAACCAGCGCAATGGCGTAGTCAGCATAGCTCACATAGCTGTCACCTTTAGAATTGACAATCAGATGGTCTTTCCCTTTCACGTAAGAACCTGTACGTTTGCCAGCTGGATGAAAGAATGCAGCTGGGCTGAGGAAGGTCCATTTTAATCCCTCTGTTTGTTGAAGATCTTTTAGGTTTTCTCCTTGCTGTGTAGCCGTAGCAGCATATTCTTTAGGAAACTCTGGTGTGTCCACTAGTCTTGTTGTTTTCGCCTCATCTACAAATAGACTTCCTGCTCCGCCCACAACGATCAAACGAGTCTCAGGTGCCTTTTTTAAAATATCGATCAGCTTTTTCCCAGCTTCTACGTGAAGATGCTCTTTTCCAGCAGGTGCGCCAAATGCATTTACAATCACATCAAAGCCTTTGATGTCTTCTGCTTGCAAGTGAAACACATCCTTCTCAAGAACAGCTAGGGATGAATCTGTCACCTTTTGTGCATCACGGACGATTGCCGTTACTTCATGTCCTCTTGATTGAGCCTCTTTCACAATTTCTTGTCCTGCTTTACCTGTTGCGCCAATAATTCCAATTTTCATGTTAACTCCTCCTGCAATATGGTTTTATATTGATAAAGAAAGGTGTAACCAATACAGTTACAACAGAGGTAAAAAAAATTGAATTGATCATCCAATTTTTTTGATTAGCACATGCGTTAGTTCACTTAATTTGATCTCAGCAAGTACTTGCTCCATCGCACTTTGAGCGCGGCATAAAATTAATTCAAGCACCGCTTGAATATTTGCACCGATCGGACAGTCAGGATTTGGGCTTTCATGAATTTGAAACAATTCTCCCTCATCCACGACTTCAACCGCTTTATACACATCGAGCAGTGTGATGTCGTCTTCACTGCGGTTCAGCTGAGAACCACCTTTGCCAAGACTCGTTGAGATTAGGCCTGCTTTTTTTAATTTACTCATAATGCGGCGGATGACCACTGGGTTTGTATTCACACTTCCCGCGATATCCTCCGATGTCTGTAATGATCCTTTTTCAAGTGATAGCAAGGCCAGAATATGGACAGCGACAGTAAATCTGCTGCTGATTTTCATGTTTTCTCACCTCTGTTGTAATCATTATAGTTACACCATGTCACATTGTCAACAAAAAAGTCTGCCGAGCTACTCAGCAGACGTAGATTGACGTGCTTCCATTTCTTCTTTCGTATAAATCATGCGCATTGGATTTCCTCCAACAAATGAGCCTGCTGGCACATCCTTATGAACAAGTGTACCAGCCGATACGATCGCTCCATCCCCAATGGTCACACCAGGTAAAATAGTTGAATTAGCTCCAATTAAGACTTCATCACCAATATAGACTTCCCCAAGTCTGTACTCTTTAATCAAATACTCATGGGACAAAATGGTCGTGTTATAGCCGATCACACTATTTCGACCGACAGTGATTTTCTCAGGAAACATCAGGTCAACCATCACCATTAAGGCGAACGCCGTATCCTCGCCGACCTTCATACGAAGAAAGGTTCGGTATATCCAATTTTTCATTCCCATAAAAGGCGTGTACCTTGCCATTTGAATAAAAATGAAGTTTTTCACCACTTTGAAAAAGGGAACTGTCCGATAGACTTGCCGCAGCGAATTGACCCCTTTTACAGGATAACGATCTGTTTTTCTCAACTTAATCAGCTCCAACAATCGCCAGGAGATCACTCATTTTCTTCAGCATGAAATCAGGGCGATGCTTTAAAAGGGCCTCTTCTCCCTTAATCGACCAAGCAACACCTGCCGTTTTTGTCCCTGCCGCTTGACCAGACAAAATGTCGTGATAATTATCACCGACCATCACCGCTTCATGCGGATCACTGCCAAGCTTTGATAATGCCAGCTGAACAGGCTCCGGATGCGGCTTCTCATTTTGCACATCATCAAGCGTCACAATGACCTCAAAGAACGGCTCTAAACCGGTCAGCTTCAATCCCATTAAAACCGTATCCCGTATCTTCGTTGTGACAATACCGAGCTTAAATCCTCGATCCTGCAGAACTTTCAATGTGTCGATAACGGTCTCATATTCAGTCACAAGCAGATCATGCTGCTTATGATTAAACGTGCGGTACATCTGAATCATATCATTCGTCAAATCAGGGTCCATCGCAGAGAATGTATCAAACAAGGACGGACCAATGAAATGAAGAATATCCTCACGGCTGTACTGACCAGGGTAATAATGATCCAGCGTATGCTGAAATGAAGCAATAATTAATTCATTTGTATTGATTAATGTGCCATCTAAATCAAATAGCACTGTGTTGATCGTCGATTCGTTCATATGGCTTCCTTTCTAACAGCTGCAAGTTCCCGCTTCCGCCAAATATAGCTAATAGCAGCTGTCAATAAAATTGCAGAAAACAGGCGGATCACAAGAAGCGGCCATACTGGAATACCAAGTGGAATAAAAACCAGCGTATCTTCGACCACCGCATGGCAGGCAACAAGGAAAATAAAGGCGAGGGTTAAGTCCTTTTTACTCACACCGTCCTCTTCCACTGCCTTCATCATCACACCGGCTCCATAAGCGAGACCAATCGTTAATCCAGCCACCATCGTCATAGACGTATTTTCTTTCATTCCAAGCATTCTAGTAAAAGGTGACAGCCACTTAGACAGTGTATGGAGCCACCCTAAATCTCTCATGAATTGAATGATGATCATGAGCGGGATAACAATACATGCGAGCTGGAGCACACCGAGTACAGCTTTTTGTAAAGCAAGAAGGACGATCATGTACCAGCTAGAAGGCACATCAGCCGCCTGAGCTGCACTAAGCAGTCCATATTGCGCCGGCTCCTCGCCTCCCTGCCAAACGAGATGAATGACAATAGCAGAAATAACAGCAAGACTGATTCTGACCAACAAAATCACAGATACCCTCAGTCCAACCTTTGCTGCCACTGTTGATTCGATGATCAAGTTATGGCAAAAGGACAGCATCACTGCCAAAATAAACACTTCCTTCACAGGAAGCTCTAATGTCAAAATGGCAGCAATCCCCGCATACAAATTCAGCATATTTCCTAATACAAGCGGAATAGCCGCTTCCCCCGAAAGACCAAACAGCCCCATAAATGGCTGAATGAATCGGATGATCCAATCCATGACAGGCGTATGCTGCAAGATACTGACGAGAATGGTCACTGGAAAGATGACTTTACCAAGTGTCCAAGTTGTCGATAGCCCTGCTTTCAAGCCGTTTTTCCATGTCTCTCCCATCTTCTTCTGATCCCCCCTGCTTAATTCGATGAGTTGTTCTCTTTATACGGAATCGATGCGTATCCTTTCATTCTTCTAAAGAAAATCAGTAGAATAGCCACTGCGAATATCGCAATCGAAATCATCTGTGCGATTCGAAGATGCTCTGTCAGCATTAAGCTGTCTGTTCTCATCCCTTCAATGAAAAAACGGCCGATTGAATACCAAATTAAATAAGACAAGAAGATTTCGCCTCTGCGCAGCGAAGTTCTGCGTAATAAAATCAAGATGACAACACCAACAAGATTCCATAATGATTCGTATAAGAACGTCGGGTGATAATAGGTACCATCAATATACATTTGATTAATGATAAACTCAGGCAGATGCAAATTTTCTAAAAAGGTTCTTGAAACCGCCTCACCGTGCGCTTCTTGGTTAATAAAGTTCCCCCAGCGTCCAATTGCCTGCCCTAGTAAAATACTAGGTGCTGCGACGTCAGCTATTTTCCAAAAGGATACCTTTCTCACTTTTGTAAAAATGATGGCTGTCAGCACGGCACCGATCAGCCCGCCGTGAATCGCAATTCCACCATTCCAAATCTTAATGATTTCGTTTGGGTGCTGCTGATAGTAATCCCATTCGAAGGATACATAATAAATTCGGGCACAAATAATCGCTATTGGAATGGCAAATAAGATTAAGTCAATGAACGTATCTTTATTGATTCCTCTTTTTTCACATTCTCTCAGGGCGAGCCAAAGTCCAAGCAAGGCCCCGACCCCAATAATCACACCATACCAATGAACCGAAATAGGTCCGAGGTGAAAAGCAATCGGATCAATTGGCTGAATTGCTTCGTTCATATAGTCAACTCCTATTCATCTTGGCCATTGTCTTCAATGACATCGGCAAGTTTACTTGTAAATTGTTCTGCTGCATTATGTCCCATACGTTTCAGCCTGAAGTTCATCGCAGCCACCTCAATGATGACCGCTAAGTTTCGACCTGGCCGCACAGGGATCGTCAGCTTCGGCACATCAGTATCGATGATTCGCATTTTCTCTTCTTCAAGTCCTAAACGATCATACTGTTTGCCTTGTTCCCAAAGCTCAAGGTTCATTACAATCGTAATTCTCTTATAGCTTCTGACAGCGCCTGCTCCAAATAAGGTCATCACATTAATAATGCCTAACCCGCGGATTTCTAAAAGATGTTCAATCAGCTCTGGTGCACTTCCGACTAACGTATCCTGATCCTCTTGACGGATTTCAACGCAATCGTCTGCGACCAGCCGATGTCCCCTCTTCACTAATTCTAAGGCTGTTTCACTTTTTCCTACTCCGCTTTTCCCAATTAACAACACACCTACACCATATACATCTACGAGCACACCATGAATGGCAGTCGTTGGTGCAAGCTTACTTTCTAAAAAGTTGGTCAATCGACTCGAAAGTCTTGTCGTTTTTAGGCTAGATCGTAAAACGGGCACGCCATTTTCATTTGATGCTTCGATTAATTCCTTCGGGACATCACGATCGCGTGACAAAATAATGGCAGGGGTAATATCTGTACAAAGAGACATCATTCTCTGCTTTCGTTCGCGTTCTGGGAGCTGTTCAAAAAAAGAAAGCTCTGTTTTCCCTAAAAGTTGAACTCTTTCTTTTGGGTAATATGTAAAATAACCAGCCATTTCAATACCTGGTCTGGAAAGATCACTGATTGTAATGGGACGATTAATCCCTTCTTCCCCACTTACCAGTTCAAGATGAAATTGTTCCATTATGTCCTTCGTACGAACTTTCGGCACGTTTCTTCCTCCTTTTATCACAGGCGATTCAGAAATACAGCTCTATTTTATCACTTTCAATGATGAACCCAAAACAGTATTTTATCCTGTTCCTGTTTCACCACCCTAACTGGTATAGACAACTATACTTAAAAAGAGTAAACTTAAATGAAAGATAACGAATAAGGGGGCTCAAACATGAGCGGTTCTTTATTGCTCTCCAATATTCATATTGTGACAAAGACAAAGATCATTGAAAACGGTTTTGTCGGTTTACGCGATGGCAAGATTGACTATATTTCAACATCACCACCGACAGGAAATTATGAAAAAGTATATATTTCCCGGGAAAACTTTTATTTACTCCCTGGAATGATTGATATTCACATCCATGGCGGATATGGTGCAGACATGATGGATGCGACAGCAGAAGCAATGAATACACTCGCTGACAACCTTCCGTCCGAAGGAACGACAAGTTTTTTAGCGACAACCATCACACAAAACCATCATGAGATTGAGCGGGCACTTAAAAATGTCGCTCAGTGGAAACAAAGTAATGAAGAACAAGCAGGAAGTCAGGCACAATGTATAGGAATCCACCTAGAAGGTCCATTTATTTCTAAAGATAAGGCAGGGGCACAGCCTGTTCAATGGATTAAACAGCCGGACATCCCGCTTTTTAAAAAATGGCTGGATGCTTCTGATCAACTCATTCGAATTGTCACGTTTGCGCCTGAGGAAGACAGAGATTTTGCATTTCTTTCTCTATTACAGGAAAAGAACATCATCCCTTCTATTGGACATACGAATGCCCATCATGACATGATCAATTTAGCAGCTAAGCATGGTGCACGCCATGTAACGCACCTTTATAACGCAATAAGTTCGTTTCAGCACCGTGAACCGAACGCTGTAGGTGCTGCTCTTACGAACGAGAATCTTCATACTGAGCTGATCACAGATGGGATTCACTCTCATCCTCTTTCCATCAAGCTTGCGTATTTGGCAAAAGGAAGTGATCGTTTAATCATGATCACAGACTCGATGCGTGCAAAAGGGCTTGGGAATGGAACATACGAATTTGGCGGTCAGACGGTCACAGTCAGCGGCGAAAAAGCATTGCTGGACGATGGTACACTTGCGGGATCGATTTTGCGAATGAAAGACGGCGTCAAAAGGATAAAACAGCTCACAAATTGTGAGTGGACAGAGATTGCGAAGATGACCTCAACCAATGCAGCCGCTCAACTGGAACTTGATCAACAGCTCGGTTCCATCGAAGTTGGAAAACTAGCAGATTTGGTGATATGGGATGAATCTGGTGAACTGATGATGACGATCTGCCGTGGACAAATCGTCTTTGAAAAAAAGGAGGCCAACCACTAATGAACATCATCGAATTTGAAAGCAAAGATCAATTAGGAAAAGAAGCAGCTGCCGTTATTTCAAGGACAATAGCTGCTAAACCCGATGCCGTACTCGGCCTAGCAACGGGCGGTACACCTATTGAAACTTACAAAGAGTTAATTCAACTTCATCAAGCGAATCAACTGTCTTTCAAGCAAACAAAAACAATCAATTTAGATGAATATGCAGGACTCAATCCAGAACACGAAAATAGTTATATGACCTACATGAAACGTCATTTATTTGACCATATTGATCTCCCTCACGATCAATATTTTCTTCCAAATGGCAATGCAGCTCATTTAGAAAAGGAATGCTTAAGATATGACCAGCTCATTGAGGATGTAGGCGGCATCGATCTTCAGCTCCTTGGAATCGGTCAAAATGGGCATATCGGTTTTAACGAACCAGGTACCCCTTTCAACTCAAAGACTCATGTCGTGCAGTTAGATGAAAACACGAGACAGGCTAACGCAAGATACTTTTCTTCTATTGATGAGGTACCTACACATGCCATCACAATGGGAATCGCGAGCATTCTTTCAAGTAAAAAGATTCTCCTTCTTGCTTCGGGAAAATCAAAAGCGAAAGTGATACAATATTTAGAACAGGCAGAGATTCATCCGGACTTCCCAGCGTCTGCATTGAAACTTCATGAAGATGTAACGGTTTTGATTGATCGAGAAGCTGGATCACTACGCTAAAAACGAGAGGATTTTCACATGTTTATTGATAAGCAGTCACCTATTCCGATGTACCATCAGATTATGGAGCACTTGAAAAAGCAGATTGAGGATGGAACATTAGCACCTGATACACTCATTCCTTCTGAAAGAGAATATGCCGAACGCTTTGGTATTAGTCGAATGACTGTCAGACAAGCCTTATCGAATCTTGTGAACGAAGGATATTTGTATCGACAAAAAGGAAAAGGCACCTTTGTTAGCCGAAAAAAATTTGAACAGCCGCTTCAAGGCTTAACAAGCTTTTCAGAGGATATGCGCCAGCGAGGGCTCAAAGCATCAAGCCAGCTGATTGACTTTAAAAAAACCGCATGTCCAGAGCACTTGCTGCCAGTCTTACAGCTGTCTAATAGTGATGCTGTATTTGAACTAAAACGCATACGCCTTGCAAATGATGAACCGATGGCGATTGAAACGAGCTATATACCGGAAAGATTTGCAGGAGATTTAACAAAGGAACATTTAACTGGCTCTTTATATGAATATATAGAAACTCACACTGGCCATGTCATTGCTCATGCCAAACAGGAGCTTGAAGCCAATGTTGCCTCAAAGGAAGAAGCACACTTGCTCTCTATTCTAGCAGGAGACCCTGTGCTGTCCATAACAAGAACGACTTTTTTTCAACAAGACATTCCATTTGAGTATGTTGTTTCCGTTTATAGAGGGGATCGTTACAAGCTCATTCATACAATGGAAAGATAAACAGTGCCCCTGAAACGGAGCACTGTTTTTTTATTTCCTAAGAAATTTTGTTTCGTCATCATCTTTTGTATGAATTTTCCATATTGGTGAAATGGCTTTTCCTTGAAAACGATCTTTTGCTACAGTGTACCAATAATAATCTTCATTTGGCTTTAAGCCCTTCCACTCAAAGCTTGCTTTTTTGCCGCTTTTTACGCCGCGCGCTTCTCCTAGAAGAACATTCGTATACACATTGAGTTCAAAATAATTGGTTTTGACAGATTTCATTTTCGGTGTCAAATCTACATCGATTGAAAATTCATCCTGATCTCCATACGTTTTAGGATCATAAAAATGCTCTTGATTCAAGTAAGGAGAGTATGTCGTAAAATGAAGTTGATTTTTTTCTTGATCGGCTGTTATGACCCTCATAAACCCTTGACCACCTTCAGGTCCTGACTGATAATCGGCGAGTATTTGATATACTTTCCTGTCGACTTTTCCATCATGGTCATCATCAAGCTCATCTACTTTCCTGCTTGCTCCATGGTAATGGCCGCTAAATACGGCCACAATATTAGGATGGCGTTTCACCACTTGGTGGAAGATGAGGTCGCCAATCGGGCTCCGGTTGCCGCTCACTAACAAATACTCATGGAAATTTAAAATGACAATACGATCTGGATGCTCAGAAATTACACGGTTTAACCAATCAATTTCATCTTGCTTAATCCCCCAGCCCATGTACACCATCATATAATCATTGCCGCCGGCAGAGATGAGATCATAATGACCTTTATTGTTTCGATAGGATTCACCATAGTAAGGCTTATCCGCAAAGCGTTTTTCCCCGAAATATTTCCCATATTCCGCATATAAACCGTCCTTGTGCCTAACATCATGATTTCCTGCTAAAACCCCATAGGGAATGTGATTCTGATCCAATACACGCATAAATGTATCAGCACGGTGCCATTGCTTATCCTTTGAATCATCCACAATATCGCCTGTATGGAACACATATTGAATGTTTAATTTTTCCCTTTGATCTCTGATCCATTCGACCATTTGTTTAAAGATATGAGGATAGCTCTTTGCATAATATTGAGTGTCAGACATCCATACCATCTTATATGGCTTTTGCGATTTGCTGATTTCATCCTGTACTAGCAAATCAAACGTTTGATTCTTCATGTACTGTCTCACTGACAGCAGCCCTTTCAGGTAAAATTCCTTTTGATCCTTGGCAAAGTGATGAGTGATTTTATCCCACTTTTCCTGCTGGTGATTCCACGCGTACATTGTCACCTTTCTCCCTGACAATGAACTCCCTTTCCATACAGCTTCGACGACATCCTTTTCACGTACATCATGATGAACCTTAATTTGAAAACGATGATAAGGAAAACGCTGTAAATCCTTCGTTTCAACTGACTTCCCATCAACAAATGCAATACGGTTCCTTTCTTGATCAGAAAAAATCATTTCTCCTTTTTGGAGATAACTCTTAGGCGGTTCTGTCTCTGCTGCATACTTAAAAATCTTCATTGAAGGATGCAGCGATGTATATTGATAGGCACGATAAAAAGAGTAATCTAACTTATCATTCGTTGGATCCTTGGTTAGCACAGTTTGTTTTGATGATTTCATTTTTGTCTTATCTGCCACCCGCTCTGGTGTTTCAGGATGCTCATGTACCGTCTTGAACTCTTTTTTTAACGTCGACATGTTACCAGCTACGTCTTTTGCTTTGATCGTAAACGTGTGCTTCCCAGGCTTTAATTCACTAGAGGACGTCTGATATGGCAAAGAAACTGGTTTGCCATCTACATATGCCTTCAACTCCTCTATGTCACTCCAGCGATCCGTTACTTTTGCTTTTAATGTAAAGGCGCCTTTATATTGATCCTTTGCTTGTACGTTGGTCTTAATTCTCGGCCCAGTGTTATCAACTTTTACACGTACTGAAGCGTGCTCGTCTGAGGTTTTGGCCTCAATCAGGTGCGGCCCTTCTTTCAGCCTTTTTGTGTCCCACTTTATATAGGTTGAGACATACGCCTCTTTTGGAATCTCAAATTGAAACGTTCTCACCTTTTTTGCGTTCCCGCTGTCTCCCATTCTCCATTCTTTTAGCGGCTTCGCATTGATTGGCGGAATTTGTGTTCCATTTGATAAGATCATCCTGACGTTTTTCAATTCAAAATCATCATGATTCTCTCCAGGCAGCCGGTCCATCGGAGAAGACTTTGTGCCAGCGTGGAAAGAGATCGTTTGGAGACCTGCCTTTTTTATCTCTTCTTCGGGTATTGGCATTGTATAGGTACGGTACACTTTTGTCGAATCATCAAAAATAGAAAGTAAACGCCTACCTATAGACACACCATTTTTAAAATATAAATTTGTTCCTTTGACATCAAATGCGATATATGGATCTGCTTCAAGGGCAGAGGATACTTGCTGATTCCGTTTTCCATCTATCCGCAATTCGATGCTTTTTTTCTGATCAGACGTTGCCTTTAATGAAAATAAACCTGATACCGTATCTCCCTCTTCTACATTGAATCGTAGACCGTGGGCTTTGCTGACCTGCTCCACATCAATCGTTTTTTTCAACGTCTTGGCTTCATTTTCGCCGTCTGACGCTTCAAGCTGATATTCCAATTGTTCTTTCCCAATCAACTCAGGTGAATAAATAATATGATGAAATAACCGGTCATTATGGTCTTTTTGCAGCAGTATTTCCTTAAACGGATCTTTTCGATTCGTTCGATAGCGCAGCTTGACGGTTTTTACGGCCTGATCATCTTGGACATCTGCTTTAATCTCTACACTTTCAGTTGGTTTCACCGGTTTTCTTACCGTCATATCTTCAATCACAGGTTTATGGATATCTTGAGAAATTTCCTTTTTTTCAGATGGAATTTGTGCTTTTAGCACTTTACCTGGAGTGGGTTCTTCCTCAATTTTCGAAATCAGCTTCGTCTGCGTCGTACCATCCATTGGATACTTAAACAGCAAGGATTTATGCTCGCTAAACCATGATGGCTTCAAACGAAATGCAGCAGAAGAAATCTCTTCACCTATATTTGTTGTGATCGAAACAAGACGAGATTTAGAGTTGGACAGCCCTTTACTCTCGATAATGGATAGATGCTCGCCCTCTTTTAATTGGCTTTTGTACATGGCATTAAAGTCCGCTGTCGTTAAATGCTCCTGCCCTTTTTTTCTCAGCCAGAATACATAAGGTTTTCCAGGTGAAATGATGACTGGATTTGTGTGAAAGGAATATACATCATCCATTTCAATGCCCTGTGCAGGATTGCGGTAGCGGAGCTGATAATGTTTAAGAGAGATAGGCGCATGTGTCGTGTTATACACTTCGATAAACTCAAAAGCATCTTTGCCTTTTCGGTTTTTTGAATTGACGACAATTTCTGTGATGAATAAGTCCGGAATATGTGAAAGATCTTCTTCAAATCCATTTAAATGAACCGATTTCTCTGCCGTTTTGATGACTGATTTTTGCGTAAGGAACTCTGTATAGTAACGAACGGTTGGATTCCATAATTGATCTGGCGGAATTTTCGCTGTAAATTCTGGCTTCATCCCTGGCAGCCGTTCCATTGGAATCAAGCGGTACCCCAGTTCATCACTTTGTTTATAATACAAGTTCGCAGACAAAATCTGTTCTTGGTCACTAATGGACGCACGAAACTGTAGATCATGGCTTTTTCCTAGAACCGGGCGGACGTCCACATGAAATTGGTCAAAGATAAAAGGCGAAAAAGGCTTGTCCGGTACATTCACTTCTGTTTGAAGAAAAGGTCCTGCTGAAGCAGGCTGACTGAAACAAAAAAGAATGATAAAAACAAATAAAAGCATGATTTGTCTGCTCACGTTCACCATCTTGCACCGCCTCCCTTCGGATATTGTGTCTCCTGAAGGTCGTTTTTATGTCAGATGGAACGGAGAAACGATGAAAATTTGCACAAAAAAACCGTTAGCTTTTTTTCGCTAACGGCTCTACAATTCCTTTTTGTATCAACAGATGGAAAATGGATAAAATGACAGCCATCCAAATGGCCGTTCCGAATCCATCAATGTTAAAGCTATCTCCCATAAAGCTCGATGTCATCATGAGTGTAATCGCATTGATGACAAATAAGAACAATCCTAGTGAAAGAACGGTCACTGGAAGCGTTAAAATGATCAAAAACGGCTTCACTAAAATATTGAGCAAGGACAAAATGATACTTGCCACAATGGCTGCGCCAAAACCTTCAATATACACGCTCCCGAGCCCAGGCAGAATGCCCGAATCAAAATATCCAGCAATGACGATTAAAAGTAATGCATTTACTAATATACTGACGATCCATCTAAGCATTTATTTAGTGCCTTCTTCCGGAACAACAAAATACCAGATGAAGTAGATCAGGAAGATCGGCATAAATGCTGTCAAAAATCCGATGATGACGGTTAAAATGCGAAGCAGGGATGCATCCACACTTAAATATTCCGCAAGTCCACCAACAACACCCGCTATTTTTTTATCTGTTGCTGAACGATAAAGTTTCTTCATGTAGAATCACTCCTTGTCTGATTGGTGCTTTACTTGTATTGAGCCTGTTTTTGTTTCTGCAAAAATGGATATACTGTGCACCGCTTGTTGATTGGCTTTGATCATTTTCTCTTTTTGTAATGTTTCATTTTTTTCTTTAATCATCTCTGCATCAAGTAAATCATGAGAGATAGACCCAAGATTGCTTTTCAGCTCAGCGGTCACTGCACATGCACGCGGAACCTGAACGTCCACACTGCCTGTTGTCGTTTTCGCATAGATGGAACGGCACTTTTCATCTGACAGCTGAACAGCAATATTTCCATTAAAGCTTTGAGCATCAATTGATTCACTTTTCCCGCGCAGGTCTATGAGCCCATTGATGGTTTCTACTTCAATCATACCACACTCGTGATCTGCCAGTTTGATTTGTCCGTTTGCTGTTTCTATTCCGACTTTTTCTGCTTGTAACGAAGCAAAAGAGACAACACCATTTGTCGTTTTTGCGGCAAGTTCTTTTGTCTTTAGCTTTTCCCCGCGAATCGGTCCATTAAACAGCTTGACCTTGATCTTATCGTATTGGATACGCGGTACGTATAATGTAACATTGACTTTCATCGTCTTCTTTTCGGTTCGAATAAAAAATTTATCTCCTTCAAGCCCGCAGTCCAATTGATTGAGAAATTGCTGTCTTGCCTGCTCTCCATCCTCTGCACGGTAAATTTTCGCATGACACTCTGCTCGAATATCTCGATCGTCCCAAGGCATCACGTTGAGGCTGCCGTTCGCCAATTGAATATCTAAATGGGAAAGCGATGCGTCCTTGAACTGAAAAATATGCT
The DNA here is from genome assembly GCF_001974945.1 of Bacillus sp. I-2. NCBI lineage: Bacteria > Bacillati > Bacillota > Bacilli > Caryophanales > Bacillaceae > Bacillus > Bacillus sp. I-2. The sequence goes on from NZ_LZRW01000022.1 coordinate 363,237, forward strand.
CAACATCAACGGACTGTCCAAAGTTCAAATCAAGATCCACGTCTTTTACCTTTTTCACCGCAGAGTCTAACCAGCCAAACAGCTTTGCCCCAAGATTCTCGGTGCCGTTTCCTTTGCTCTCTGCTCCAGCTTTTTCTTCATGAAAGCTGTGATCAGCCGTAGACTTTTCTAATGAGACTGACTGACCTTCTTCTAGTTTTTCCAGCAGCGTAATTGCTTCTTTTGCTGATAATACTCCGTCTTCTACTAATTTTAAAATTCGTTCTTTTTCATTCATACAAAGCCCCCCTAAGATTTGATGGATTGAAGTACTTTAATCCCTTGAATGATATTCCAAATGACAGAGATCAAAAAGCCAATGACTACTAAAAAAGACAAGATGAACACCGTCATGACTGGAATGAGCGAGTCACCTGCCTGTGTCTTCAATAAAAATGGGATAGACCCAAAAATCAACAGAATGCACGCTGCGACCGGCAAAAGATGTGACCATAATGCCCGCAATGCGTGCCGCTTCGTTTCCTTTTGATCTACTACAAAAAACGCCACGATCGGTACGATAAACGGCATAAATAATACACTAAAATAACAAATAGAAGCAATAATCGACTGATCTCTATTCATATATATTCGCTCCTTCATAACGAAAATCCCTTTCTAACTCATACGTTTATTGCGTATAAAAAGTTTCAAAATCATTCGATTTACATATGACCTTAGACACAAATTATTTCTTTTTGCACCTAAGAGTAGATTCTTCACAGATTACCCTTTAAAATATGTTGAAAAGATGGTGATTATCATTATAGGGGGTAATTATTTTGACAGATCATCATAATTCAAAACATACGGCTCAAACGCTTTTAGACCTTATACAGAAACAGAAAAGCATGAACAGCGATATGATCAAGGAGCTTGAGACCATTCATCCGTCTCATCCAAAGTATGGTGATATCCGTTATTTAAAGGTACTGCTCGACAGCAGCAGCACCCATATTTTAAAGGATTTAACGCACCTCAGTAATTTAATGCCGAAGGAAGATGTGCAGTAAAAGAAAAACCCCTCTTATCGAGGGGTTTTCTTTATGAAGAAGTCACACTTTCCGTTTCTTTAACCAGTTGTTTCATGCGTTTACGGTCACGCTCTAAAATAGGCTTCAAGTATTGGCCTGTATAAGATGCTTCTTCTTTTGCAATGTGCTCAGGAGTGCCAGAGGCAATGATCGTTCCGCCGCCTGCACCACCTTCTGGTCCAAGATCAACGAGATAATCAGCAGCCTTGATAATATCAAGGTTGTGCTCAATGACCAACACCGTATCTCCGTTTTCAACCAAACGCTGAAGCACCTTTAATAAACGGGCAATATCATCCACATGCAGTCCTGTTGTCGGCTCGTCCAAAATATAAAGGGACCTTCCGTTTGAACGGCGGTGAAGCTCAGATGCCAATTTCACGCGCTGCGCCTCTCCTCCGGACAATGTCGTTGCAGGTTGTCCAAGTGTAATGTATCCAAGCCCCACATCATAAATCGTTTGAAGCTTCCGCTTAATTTTTGGGATATTCTCGAAAAATTGGAGTGCGTCCTCCACAGTCATTTCAAGCACATCAGCAATGTTTTTCCCTTTATATGTGACCTCGAGTGTTTCGCGGTTATAACGTTTCCCGTGACACACTTCACAAGGCACATACACATCTGGCAAAAAGTGCATTTCAATTTTAATGATGCCATCCCCGCGGCACGCCTCACAGCGGCCGCCTTTGACGTTAAAGCTGAATCTGCCTTTTTTATAGCCTCGTACCTTTGCTTCGTTGGTTTGTGCAAACACATCCCGCACATCATCAAAGACACCTGTATACGTGGCAGGGTTGGATCTTGGTGTACGGCCAATTGGAGATTGATCAATATCAATGACCTTATCCAAATGATCCATTCCTTTGATTTCTTTGTGCTGCCCTGGCTTCGCCTTCGCTCTGTGCAATTTTTGTGAAAGTGATTTTAATAGAATTTCATTCACAAGCGTACTTTTTCCTGAGCCGGATACTCCGGTCACAGCTGTAAAGACGCCCAGAGGAAACTTCGCATTCACGTTTTTCAAGTTGTTTTCTTTTGCACCTTTTATCTCAATATAGCGGCCATCAGGCTTTCTTCTCTCAATTGGCAACGGAATAAATTTCTCGCCAGATAAATATTGTCCTGTTAAGGATTTCGGGTCCTTCATGACTTCTTCTGGCGTTCCAGCTGAAATCACTTCTCCCCCATGAACTCCTGCTCCAGGTCCAATATCTATTAAATAATCAGCGGCTAGCATGGTATCTTCATCATGCTCGACGACAATTAGTGTGTTCCCGATGTCACGCATGTTTTTCAACGTCCCGATCAACCGGTCATTATCGCGCTGATGCAGACCAATAGATGGTTCATCTAATATATAAAGAACACCTGTCAACCTTGACCCGATTTGAGTCGCCAGGCGAATCCGCTGCGCCTCTCCGCCTGATAGTGTCCCGGCCGACCGGCTCAAATTCAGATAATCTAATCCCACATTATTTAAGAAAGACAAGCGCTCTTTGATTTCACGCAAAATGAGCTGGGCAATCTGCAAATCTTTCTCAGACAACTCGATTTTTTCATAGAAATCAAGGGCATCAGAGACAGACAAATCGGTGATTTCTCCGATATGCTTGCCATTGATGAGAACCGCCAGCGTTTCTTTTTTGAGACGATATCCTTTACATGTCGGACATGGCTGATTGGCCATATATTTTTCCATTTGTTCACGAATATAATCAGAGCTGGTTTCTTTATAACGCCGTTCAATATTACGAAGAACACCTTCAAACTCAATTTCATTTTCACGTACCTGACCAAAATCATTTTCATATTTAAAATAAATCCGTTCAGATCCGCTTCCATATAAAATTTTATCAAATAAATGCGATGGGATATCTTTCACTGGAATGTCCATGTCAATGCCGTAATGTGTACAAACAGCCTCAAGAAGCTGCGGATAGTATTGCGAGCTTTGCGGCTCCCATGGTGCAATGGCATGCTGCCGTAAAGTCAGATCCTTATTAGGAATGACAAGCTCAGGGTCCACTTCCAGTTTTGAACCGAGCCCATCACAGCTCGGGCAGGCACCAAAAGGACTATTAAATGAAAACATTCTCGGCTCAAGTTCACCAATAGAGAACCCGCAGTGCGGACAAGCATGATGTTCGCTGAATAACAGCTCTTCTTGTCCAATCACATCAATCATCACTCGGCCTTCGCCCAGCCGCAGCGCCGTTTCAAGGGAGTCAGACAGCCGAGCAGCAACGCCTTCCTTCACGACAATTCGATCAATGACTACTTCAATGGAATGCTTCTTGTTCTTTTCAAGCTCGATATCTTCTGAAAGATCCTCCATCTCTCCATCGACTCTCACTCGTACATAGCCCTGCTTCCGAATTTGATCAAGCACTTTCACATGTGTTCCTTTGCGGCCGGATACAACTGGTGCAAGCACTTGTAATTTCGTTCTTTCAGGATATTCTAAAATACGATCTGTCATCTGCTCAATCGTTTGTGACGTAATTTCAATTCCATGTATAGGACAAATAGGTTTTCCGACACGAGCATACAAGAGACGCAAGTAATCATAAATTTCAGTGACAGTACCAACTGTTGATCTAGGGTTTCGGCTCGTCGTTTTCTGGTCAATACTAATCGCCGGAGAAAGACCTTCAATGGCATCTACATCCGGTTTATCCATTTGCCCAAGAAATTGGCGTGCATACGCTGAAAGAGATTCAACGTATCTGCGCTGACCTTCTGCATAAATCGTATCAAAGGCAAGCGACGATTTTCCTGAACCAGATAATCCCGTAATGACCACTAGCTGGTCACGCGGGATATTGACATCAATATTTTTAAGGTTGTGGGCTCTAGCACCTTTCACCTCTATTCGTTCCATAGCCATCAGGCAATCATCCTTCCGCTTTTAGCTCTAGCAATAAATCTCTTAATTCTGCTGCTTTTTCAAAATCAAGCGCTTTTGCTGCATCTTTCATTTCCATCTCGACTTTTTCGATCACTTTTTCTCGTTCTTTTTTGCTCATTTTCGACAGCTTTGGTGCTGCTTTTGTTTCGTATTCTTCTGAATCCTCATGTATCTTTGTTGCCTTAATGACATCTCGAATTTTCTTATGGATCGTTTGCGGTGTAATCCCGAATTTCTCGTTATATGCTTCTTGCTGTTCTCGTCTTCGCTTCGTTTCTTGAATAGCAATGTCCATCGATTTCGTCATATTGTCTGCATACATAATGACCCGGCCTTCTGCATTTCTCGCTGCACGGCCAATCGTCTGGATAAGGGATCTTTCAGAGCGCAAAAAGCCTTCTTTATCCGCATCTAAAATGGCCACGAGCGACACCTCTGGAATATCCAGTCCTTCACGAAGAAGGTTGATTCCAACAAGCACATCATATTTACCGAGACGCAGATCACGGATAATCTCAATCCGCTCAAGGGTCTTAATCTCTGAATGCAGGTAATTCACCTTGATTCCGATTTCTTTTAAGTAATCTGTGAGATCCTCAGACATTTTCTTCGTCAGTGTGGTCACAAGCACACGCTCATTTTTCTCAACTCGTGCATGAATTTCTCCAATTAAGTCATCAATTTGTCCTTCAATCGGACGGACTTCAATGATTGGATCAAGTAATCCTGTTGGACGGATAATTTGTTCCACAACCTCTGGTGTTTTCTCAAGCTCGTATGGACCAGGCGTTGCTGATACATGCACAATATGATTGATATGCTTTTCAAACTCATCAAAGGTGAGCGGTCTGTTATCAAGTGCTGATGGCAGGCGGAATCCGTGATCAACCAACACTTGCTTTCTAGCTTGGTCCCCGTTGTACATGGCGCGGATTTGCGGAATCGTCACATGCGACTCATCGACAACAATCATAAAATCATCTGGGAAATAATCAAGCAGTGTGTACGGTGTTGAACCAGGAGGACGCAAGGTCAGATGTCTTGAATAGTTCTCGATTCCTGAACAAAAGCCCATCTCTCTCATCATCTCAAGGTCATATCTTGTCCGCTGCTCAAGGCGCTGCGCTTCAAGCAATTTTCCATTTTCACGAAGCTTTTCAAGCTGTTCTTCAAGCTCTTGTTCAATATTAATAATTGCCTTTTCCATTTTTTCTTCTCTTGTGACGAAGTGAGATGCTGGGAAAATCGCCACATGATCACGATCACCAAGTATTTCTCCAGTCAGCGCATCCACTTCACGAATACGTTCAATTTCATCACCGAAAAACTCCACTCTGATACAATGCTCATCTCGTGAAGCAGGAAAAATCTCAACAACGTCTCCTCTGACTCGGAAGGTTCCGCGCTGAAAATCTATATCATTACGAGAATACTGAATATCCACCAGCTTACGAAGAAGCTGATTGCGTTCAATCTCCATTTCAGTACGCAAAGACAGCACAAGCTCTCTGTATTCCTCTGGCGAACCTAAGCCATAAATACAGGACACACTGGCAATGATGATGACATCTCTTCTCTCAAATAACGAGGACGTAGCCGAGTGTCTCAGCTTATCAATCTCATCATTAATGCTGGCATCCTTTTCAATAAATGTATCGGTCTGAGGTACATATGCCTCTGGCTGATAATAATCATAGTAACTCACAAAATATTCAACAGCGTTATTCGGGAAAAATTCCTTGAATTCGCTGTATAACTGACCGGCAAGTGTCTTATTATGCGCAATGACAAGTGTCGGTTTGTTCACTTCTTTGATCAGGTTGGAGACAGTAAAGGTCTTTCCCGTACCTGTAGCACCTAACAGCGTTTGATGCTGTTTCCCCTGATGGATCCCCTCAACAAGCTTTTCAATCGCCTTTGGCTGATCTCCTTGGGGCTGATAGTTAGAAACTAATTCAAAGCGGTCACTCACATCAAAGCCTCCGTTTCGTTTACGAAATCTATCTAATGAATATATTATCATAAAAGAACACAAAAATACGAACTAAAGTTCGGCTCTTACTTGATTTTTATTTCCAATACAGTCATACCCTCTCTCCCATGGCAAATAACCCTCTTAATAAAACCTTCCTTTCAGTATGGAACATTTTGGAGTGAGATATTCGATGAGCAGAAAAAGAAAGCTGCGCTTACTAGAAATCGTAAGCACAGCTCTTGTTTAAAACATGTCAGTTTTCAGCCATCATGCTCTTGATGGCGGTGACATCATTGATTTTTTTCAGCTTTTTCTCTTTTTTCGATTTCTTTCTTAGCCATAAACAAAGCCCCAGCTACTAAAGAAATAATATCTAATCCCACAATAAAGTAGGTTTCTGTATAGCCCTTCATGTACGAAGCAAATAAAAGCGCTGCTGTTAACGCAATGCCCACGTAATGATTGTAAGTAACCTTTGAAAATAAAATAACGAGCAGGAAAGGAAAAACTAGTGCAAATATGGCTTTTGTAATCACAAAAACCCTCCCTCTTCATGGTCTACTTCCTTGATTATAGTAAAGATTGGCATATTGAACAATTCACAGTTTTCAATTTCGCCTTTTTTCTTCATGTTCGGAGACTTTTGTTTTAGAAATAGAAGGAAATTAGTGAGATTGTCCCCTTTGTAAAGATAGGTCTTTCCGTCTTTGACAATAACATCCAATCAATCCTATGATTAAAATGATAGTGCGCACTATCATTTTGAAAAATAGAGAGACATACAAACCATTGGCTATTTGGATAAGGGGGCATTCCCATGTATTCAGTTTTATTTCATGCGGCTGAAGAATCCGCATCACTCGCAGGGGCAAAAGGCCTGAATTTAATCAAATTAAACAATCACGGCCTGCCAGTCCCAGATGGATTTATTATCAAAACCAACAGCTTTGCAAGCTTTCTTTCATATCACAATCTGCAGCCAGCAGAACAAAACCTTTCTCAAAAAATCAAAGAAGCATCGTTTCCTTTACAAATGGAAGCAGAGCTACTTTCGTCCTTTCAATCCTTGCGGAAGACTTACCCCTCTGTTGCAGTCAGGTCCTCTTCTGTTGCTGAAGATCTCGAAGGTGCCTCATTTGCAGGACAGTACGAGACCTATTTAAATATCAAAACAAATGAAGAGTTTTTACAGGCAGTCAAAGAATGCTGGTCTTCTTATTTTGCCGCGAGAGTCACAGAATATAAGGAAGAGATGAATGAAAATGAGGAAGAGATGCCGCTCATGGCCGTTGTTGTTCAAGGGTTAATCCATTCTGACGTCTCCGGTGTCATCTTTAGTGAGAATCCAGTATCGGGGAAAACAAATGAAATGATGCTGACCGCAAGCTACGGCTTGGGAGAAGCAATTGTCTCCGGTCTTGTGACACCGGACACGTTTATTGTAGATAAAGAAAACTTTTTGATTGAAAAAACACTTGGGGCGAAAGAGCTGCAAATTGTTCCTTTCCAAGAGGGTGTCATCGAACAGCCAGTGGCGGAGAAATTGGCTGGCCAGTTTTGCCTGAACGATGATCAATTGAAAGAAATCACACAAATCACGAAACAAGTAGAAGAACTTTACGGACATGGAGTCGATATCGAATTTGGCATAGCAGATGGGTCGTTTTATTTACTTCAAGCAAGGCCGATTACTACAGCTCTTCCAAAAGCAGTAAATGAAACAGCAGGTGCTTCTTTTCAAATGAAGCCAGAAGAGCTGCAGGATTTCTGGATTTCAATGGATGATCATATGCCTGGTCCAACGAGCCCTCTTTTCTCAAGCCTAATCATACCAGCCTTAAAAAGCGGGATGAAGAAAAATGGAGAAAAGTATCAAGTACCTGATATGAACATCAAAGATATTAAACTTTACAGAGGCCACCTATACTCAGCACCGGATCTGCCAGAAGCGCAAGAAGGAGCTGCACCCGTTTTTGATGAAAGTATATTTGAGTTATTTCCTCATTTAAGTGAACGGATGTATGAGATTTTAGAGAAAAATTTCTTTCCATTTTACGAAAAACTCGATCGCCAAATGAAGGAACCTATGACCATTGAAAAGGCCATCATTGGTTTTGAAGAATTAAAGGATTTTTATATTCAAGCATATGATGATCATTTTGATATCGTCATACCACAAGTCATTCTATCAGCCATCATTGAAGACATGCTTGTCACGTATACTGGTGATCAAACCCAAGTCGTCTTGCTGCACGAAATGATGATAGGCGTGATGAACAAATCTCTTGAAACAGACAAGGTGCTATCTGATATCGCAAAGGATGTCCTTCAAGATCCAGAACTTCATCAAGCATTTATTCAACATGAAAAGAACTCGGAGCTGTTACATGCACTCAATCACTCGGAAAAAGGAAGGCATTTCATTTCGAAATTGGAGGATTTTCTCCAAGTTTACGGCTGGCGATCTGTTAAAAGTCATGACCTTACAGATGAGACTTGGGCAGAAAACCCGAAGTTTATATTAGATATCATCAGAAATAACATCCATTGCCATTGTGATTTTGATGAAGAATTTGCAAAAGCAGTGATCAAAAGACAAGAGACATATAAACATTTTATGAGTCAAGTGAAGGATGAATCGTTTAAAACAAAATTTGAGACGCTGTATCAATTTGCCCTTCAAGCAGCGAATATCCGAGATGACCACCACTTCTATATTGATGCCATGTTAGATGCAAAGGCCCGGGTATATCTATTAAAAATTGGTGAACTTCTTGCAAAAAAAGGAGCCATTCCTCATCAAGAAGATCTTTGGTATCTCTACGATGAAGAGGTACAAAAAGCGCTCACAACGTCTATCTCATTTGATTCGGTTATCCAGCAAAGAAAGATAGAAATGAAGGAAAATGAAGACATTCAACCACCGGCTTACATTGGCACACCAACTGAAGCGGAACTGCAGCAAGTAGAAAGAATGCTTGGTTCATTAAGAGAAAATGAAAACAACACACAGGATGTGATCCATGGAATTGGCGCATCCAGCGGTATTGTTTCTGGAAGAGTAAAAGTCATTACATGTGCTGACGAATTCTCACAATTTCAAAAGGATGATATTTTAGTTTGTAAAACGACCACACCTTTATGGACGAGCTTATTTAGAGATGCGAAAGCAGTCATCACCGATGCTGGAGGCATTTTATCTCATTCAGCTATTATCGCAAGAGAGTATATGATGCCCGCTGTCTTAGGTACTAGAATAGCAACTGAAACACTTCAATCCGGTGACCTTGTGACAGTAGATGGCAGCAATGGACGCATTCAGATATTAAAGCAGCATTCGCGTGCATAAACTTATCATTTTGGATGATATTGGCGGTCATAGGTTTTATCGGTATACTTACTTTGTTGCAAACACATTCATAACCTGAGGTGAGTATGCTTGTTAAAATCTACAAATCAACGAATCATTCGCGCAACAATGGATTTATTAACTGAAAAGGGCTATCAAAAAACAACAACCAAAGAAATAGCAACAAAAGCGAATGTGAGTGAAGCAACTATTTTTCGCAACTTTAAAAACAAACGCGGCGTCATTGCTGCCATTATGAAAATGAAATCAACACCGACAAAAACCCTAGAAGCAGAATTCAAAGGCGATTTATACACCGATTTGAAGTTTCTCGGTACCTATTTCCTTGAGGATTTGACTTCCAAAAAAGAATTTATTTATATCAGCATGCGAGAACCGGCTATGTTTAAGGATTTAACCAGTCATGAAAAGATTTACCCTCAAGAACTAAGAGAAATGCTCATACAATATTTCAAAAAGATGGGTGCCCAGCATCATGTATTAAAAGGAAATGAAGACATTTATGCAGACATTTTCATTAGTACGTATTTCGGATTTTTTATTCAGCAGCTAGAGCAAGATTTTCAACTCGTTCTCACACAAAAAGAAGATTTTATTGAAACATGCACACACATTTTCATGAGAGGAATTTCTCCCGCTTAAAGGGTGGAATTCTTCTTTTTTACAAAAGGTGGTATACACATTGAGATTAAAAAAAGAGAGTTTCGTCATCTATTCCTTGTTACTTGGAGCTATATTAGTTCCAGTCAATTCAACGATGATCGCTGTCGCTCTATCATCCATATCAACGTATTATGATCAATCCCTTGCAAACATCACTTGGGTTGTCACAATTTATCTTATTGTCATGGCAGTCACTCAGCCTATCGCTGGTAAGTTAGGAGATATATACGGACATCGGCGAATGTATTTAATTGGGGTCATGCTCTTTTTAATTGGCTCAATTGGATGTGCTTTAGCTCCTAATCTAGCTTTTCTCATCACTTTTCGTTCCATTCAAGCAGCTGGCGGTGCTATTTTAACACCGAATAGCATTGCATTGATTCGTGCAACAGTATCCCCCGAAAAACTGTCTAAAACAATGGGGTATTTTGGGTTTGGAGCCGGTATTGGTGCCGCACTTGGACCTTTTATTGGTTCGATTCTTATTCAGAGTTTTGATTGGCATTCTATATTCTTTGTCAATATCCCATTCTTGTTCCTTACACTTGTTACCGGCGTATTACTCATTCCAAAAACAAAGCATACACGCTTACAAGCAAATGTAGACATCACTGGTTCACTATACTTAACCATCGGGATTGCCACACTCATTCTATGCACTAAAAGCCAATTGCTAAATGAATACTTGATCTATGGAATTCTAGCGTTGATCGTCATTCCTTTATTCTTTAAACATGTACGAAAAGTAAAGAATCCGATCATCGATTTGTCGCTTTTTAAAAACAGTTCATTTACAAACGCAAACCTGTCGATCATGCTAAGTAATTTTGTGATGTATGCCATTCTTCTAATTATGCCGCTGTTTATGGAACAACAACTTGCACTTTCTCATACACAAAGCGGTATTATTCTATCAGTATTTTCTCTTTGCATGTCTATTAGCGGCTTGTTAGGGGCAAGACTCCATCCGAAAAAAGGCGCGAAAAAAATGATTGGCTTTTCATTTCTCTGTCTGACTTTATCAGGCATCATGTTAATCACACTCAGTCAGTTCCCTACCTTACCACTGCTTATCGTGACACTTGTTACAGGTGGAATTTCATCAGGTATTGGAATGACCAGTATGCAGATGGCTTCTTTAACGTCTGTTGATCAAAACTTATCTGGTTCAGCATCTGGTATTTTCTCTACCTTTCGATATTTTGGCAGTATCATTTCGTCTACATTGATTGGGATCATGAGTGGTTTTCAATCTTTATTTATTGTATTAATGGGTGCAGGCATTCTTGGTTTCCTTTTATCTCAACGTGTAAAAACCAAATCAACCTCCCCATCATCTGAACATTCCGCCTAATGACTCCCTTGCTCTATGTTTAGTTAGAGCGGGGAGTTTTCATCATTTGTATCACTGTAAACTATAGCGAGTGCATCCATCAAATCCTGAAAATCATCTTTTAAAGAAGAAAAAATGGCATATGTCCAGACAAAAAAGGAACTTCAGGTACAAATGGTCTTCCTCACTTACCTAAAAGCTTTTTTTCATTCTTTCAGCATAGATAACTTCAATTTTTTTTCACAATTTTTGTGGTATGATTTTGAAAATAGAGAACGCAAAGGAGCGGAAGAATGGAACGTATGAAATATATTTTGATCTGTTTATCAGCTCTACTTTTATTCCTGACAGGCTGTGGAAAAGAACAGCAATTTACGCCGCCAGGCAGCTCTCAATCCATCGCTGTCATCTCTCAATTAAAAAAAGCCTCCTTTTCAATAGTTGATATACAAAAAAATAAAATGCTCTCTTCTGTGGATTTAAAACACCCACTCACTGATCTTATTCAAATCAATAAAGACGTCATCATCGCTACAAGTAAAGAGGGAGAATCCCTTATCGAAATTAATCTAAAACACGGTACAGCAACTGATTATATGAATGTGGATAAAGGACTGACTTCCCTTACATATGATGCAGCTTCTCATACATTAATCGCTGCCAACTCACAGAAAAATGTCGTTTATTTTATTGATACGGAGCGCAAAAAAATAAAATCGACTGTGAAAACTGGAAAATTACCTTCTTCTATGACTCTTTCTTCATCAGGTATTTTATTTGTTTTAAATGCAGAAAGTCATACTGTCTCCGTCATAGATATTGAAAAGGAAAAAAATATACGTACGTTTTCTGTACTTGAACGGCCTTCTGGGATTCATTTTGATGGACGGTCCATTTGGATCGGCGGCCATGGTAAACAAGGCACCTTAAATAAGAGTATTTTTGCTTATGACCCTAAAACTGGAAAAAAACAGCGAGAAATAAAGCTAGGCGTTATGCCTGTTGCATTTTTTCCAGAGAAAAATTCTTCTACTTTATATGTACTATGTCATGGAGATCATACGCTATACAAAGTAGATACCAAAACAAATAAACAGCTTGCTTCTGTTGAAACTGGTCAAAATCCGAATTATATCACCGCTGATACGACATCAATTTATGTGAGTAACTTGGATGACAACTCAGTATCCATCATCGATAAACACTCACTTATCATGAAAAATCAACTGAATGTCCCATCAGGACCTTATGCTATCGTGTTGGAGGAAAAGAAATGAAGGAACAAATGCGTATTTTAATCGTAGATGATGAGTTTGATATGCTTGAGTTAATCGGGTCTTTTTTAAAGAGACATGGCTTTCACATTATCACTGCGAATAATGGAAAAGATGCCTTGCATCAGCTTGAAAAGGAATCTGTTGATCTTGTTGTATTAGATATCATGATGCCTGACATGGATGGATTTGAAGTTTGTCAGCGTATTCGACAAACATCTCAAATACCGATTTTATTTTTAACAGCGAGGAGTTATGAAGAGGACCGAATTAGAGGACTTGAAATTGGAGCGGATGACTACATCATGAAGCCTTTCAGTCTGCGTGAGCTTGCAGCAAGAATTGAAACAACCCTGAGGCGAATTAGAGGTCTTTCGCTAAAGCGCAGCCGAATACAGATTGGTGACATGGAGATTGAACAAGATGGCAGACAAGTTTACCTCCATCAACAGCCCGTTAATTTAACAAGAAGAGAATTTGATTTACTCATGTTTCTTTTGCTCAACCAAGGACAAGTGTTTTCAAGAGAACACCTTTATCAAAAATTGTGGGAATCACATTCAACGAGCGGCTCTTTAAGAACAGTCGATACACATATCAAAACGCTGCGACTGAAATTAAAGGAAGCAGAACGATATATTAAAACCGTTTGGGGTGTCGGCTATAAGTTTGAGGAGGAAGAATGAAGCCATTATCGATTAAAAAGAAAGTACTCTTCTTAATTCTTGCAGTGATCGGAATCGTTGCAGCCTCAGCGCTTGCCCTTACCTTTTACTTATACCAGCACTTATATATTGATAAACAAATTGATTCCTTAAGTTTGCAAGGTAAGAAGCTGGCAGAAATCTATCACACACATGGGAAAGACAAGTATTTTACCGATAGAATGAAATGGGCAAATGACTCAAGTCAGGCGAACGTCATTTTTACAGATGATCCAATGGAGCTTTCAAGTGGTCTTCCTTTTGATACGAACACAAATGATAATCTCATTACGTTCAAGGAACGCCAAAAGCTCCTTCAAGGTGAAACCGTCGTGTTAATTAGAGAACACCCACAGTTTCACCAAGATATTCTTGGCATTGCCATCCCTGTTTTCTCAAGCAATGATGATCTATCAGGAACTATTTTCCTCTCCGTGCCTTTATCAGATGTATATGAACCCTTTGTCCAAATTAGATTGACGCTTGGTATATCCATCTTATTGATTCTGCTCCTGATATTCTTGATCGGATATAAGAGCTCCAATCACATTGTGCAGACAATAAATAAAATGAAAGAAATTGCAATGGAAATGGAATCTGGTGATTTCTCAAAACGAATGGCCGTAACCAAAAAAGGAGATGAGTTAAACCAGCTTAGCCGCTCCTTTAATAAACTGTCTTCAACCCTCGAAAAAGTTGAACAGCACCGCAGGGAATTTCTTGCGAATGTCTCTCACGAACTTAGAACGCCTTTAAGTTATATGAAAGGCTATGCAGAAGGAATTGAAGAAGGGATCATTGATCAAAAAAAAGGCATGCAAATCATCCAAGATGAGGCCACACGTTTAAGCCGGCTTGTGCACGATCTTTTAGATCTTGCACAGTTAGAAGGTGACTCTTATCCACTTACAATGGAGCCAATCGTCTTTGCACAGCTCATCCACGATGTTCTTGATCAAATGGCATTCATCGCTGACAAAAAAAGCATTACTTTCAAACGAACGCTTGAAGAGGATTGTATTGTTTATGGTGATAGCGACCGTCTCCAACAAGTAATACGTAATTTACTGGACAATGCCATTCATTACACGCCATCTGAAAAATCAATATCGATTGAATTACAAGTTCACCAAGGTGTGGCTGAATTGAAAGTGACCGACGAAGGCAGCGGTATTCCAAAAGAAGATCTCCCACATGTTTCTGAGCGATTTTATCGTGTAAATAAAGCACGAACAAGAAAGGATGGCGGCTCTGGCCTTGGACTAGCCATTGTCTATCAAATCATTAAAAAACATCATGGAACATTCGACATTCAATCTGAACCTGACTTTGGTACGACAGCCATTATTCAACTTCCCAATGCTCCATTCAATGAGAGCTCACCTACTCTATAGCTACTCACATATTTTAAAATATCATTTGGAATTACTACTTTATCAATAAATTCTGCATCCATAGGATTTTCTACAACTAGAACAGCTCTTTTCATCAAGAGCTGTTTTTATTTCTAAAAAATAAAAAAATGGTCTTTTTTTATTAACATTTTATTCATATTTGCTTGTTACACTTTTTTCAAGTGAAGAAAAAGGAGTGACATGCTTTTGATCAGACGTTTTCAGAAATTTGATATTTATTTATTTTTCATATTGATCTTATCTGCCATCTTAAACATTTATAACATTTGGGAAGATGATACGGTGAATGCGTATTATACTGCGGCTGTCACAAGTATGATGCAAAGCTGGCATCATTTCTTCTTTGCTTCATTTGATCCAGCAGGGTATGTCACGGTGGATAAACCCCCGCTCACTTTCTGGCTGCAAACGATCAGTGCCAAAATTTTTGGTCTCCATGGATGGAGCGTCATCTTGCCTCAAGCTTTAGCGGGTATTGGATCTGTTTATCTGATCTATCGTCTTGTCAAACCAACTTTTGGTCAAGCAGCGGCAAGATTAGCGGCACTTATCATGGCGTGTACACCTATTGCGGTTGCTGTATCTCGCACAAATAATATTGACAGCTTACTTGTCTTTATACTTTTACTAGCAACAGGAATGATGTTCAAGGCTGTAAAACAGCAAAAGGTTCTTTGGGCGATTGCTTCGTTTGCGATGATTGGCGTCGGCTTTAATACAAAAATGCTACAAGCCTATATGATCGTGCCAGCACTCATTCTTTTTTACATCCTTGCTTACCGATCGACATGGAAGAAAAAATTACTCTCGCTGATCGTTTCAATGATTGTCCTTTTAGGTGTATCTGCTTCATGGTCAATAGCGATTGATCTCACTGCCAAAGAGAATCGTCCTTATATCGGATCAAGTGAATCGAATTCTGCATTAGAATTAGCCTTTGGTTACAACGGTCTCCAGCGGCTGACTGGTCAACAGTCTGGCGGGGGAGGCGGCACAAATCAGGGTAAGGGGCAGCCACCTTCACAGCAGGGTGATCAGCAAAATGACAATGATTCATCCACCATGCCTCAGCCGCCATCTCATGGAAATCAAAACAACTCAGACAATTCAAACCAATCACCCAGTCAGGAACAGCCTTCAATGCAAAGACCACCAAGCAGTGCAGACAGCACAACACCACCTGATATGCCTTCAGGCGGTAATGGTGATGGACCTCCAACTGGCGGGGGCGGAAAAATGGGAAATGGCTCCGGCATGTTTGGTACAGGAACCAAGGGACCGTTACGTCTGTTCCAATCTGAACTGTCCGATCAAATCAGCTGGCTGCTTCCATTTGCAATCTTCGGTGCGATTGGTATCTTCTTCTCGACTGCCTTTGAAAGAAGACGTCTCAATACAAAACAAAAAGAAACACTATTTTGGTTAGCATGGCTTATTCCTGTTGCTGCATTTTTCAGTGTAGCAGGATTTTTCCATCATTATTATTTGATCATGCTGGCACCGCCAATTGCTGTATTAGCAGGAGCCGGATGGGTTTCTATGACACAATTGTTCCAAACAGGAACTGGGTTTAAAAAATGGCTGCTTCCAATTGCGATATTCGTCACAACAGCATTTGAAATCTTTATCCTATCTACTTTTACAAGCACGATCGGTCTTGGACTAAGCATTGCAGTCGGTATCATTGGTGTTGGAACAATCCTTTCTCTGCTTTTGATAACAGGAAAAGAAAAACTAAAACAATTCGTGTCTCTTATCGCCATCCTTGGCATGCTGATTGCACCACTATACTGGGCAAGCACACCTCTTCTTTATGGGGGAAACAGTATGCTTCCAGAGGCTGGCCCTCAGCTTGCAACTTCAAGTGGCAGCATGAGTTCACAAGTCAATGAAAAGTTGATCAGCTATCTTGAGAAAAATAATACGGGAGAAGAATTCCTATTCGGAACAACAGATGCAACCACTGCTTCACCTTACATTATTAAAACAGGAAAAGCTGTTATGGCATTAGGTGGATTTAGTGGATCTGATAACATTCTCACGCTTAGTGAATTCAAACAGCTCCTCAAAGACGGCAAAATCAAATACTTCTATCTTTCTGGTATGAGAGGCGGCAGCTCTGACATTCTCACTTGGATTCGAAAAAATGGCAAAGAAGTACCTGCTTCTAAATGGCAGAACAGCTCTACATCCAAAACGAACCAGCAAACAGACAGCCAACAATCAGAACAAAATGATCAGTCAAATAGAAGAATGGGCGGAATGGAGAGCGGCACTCTTTATGAACTATCCGTTGATTAATTCATCTATTAAAAGGGAGGAAGAATGACTGATGGAAAAGAACATACGATATTCTATTGTAGTCCCAGTCTATAATGAAGAACTTGTGATTCATGAATCCTATCAGCGACTGAAAACAGTCATGGCTTCGACGGGAGAAGCATACGAGCTTCTCTTCGTCAATGACGGTAGTATGGATCGAACAGCTGAACTAATTAAAGGGTATTCCCAAAACGATCCGAATGTAAGACTCATTGATTTCTCACGTAACTTCGGACACCAAATTGCCATTACAGCTGGGATGGATTATGCAAAGGGGGAAGCGGTCATCGTGATAGATGCAGACCTACAAGATCCACCTGAATTGATATTAGAGATGATCGCAAAATGGAAAGAAGGCTATGAAGTCGTATACGCCGTGCGCACCAAACGAAAAGGCGAGACTTTTTTCAAAAAGCAAACCGCTTCCCTTTTCTATCGCGTTTTACGTCAAATCACCGAAGTAGATATCCCAATCGACACCGGTGACTTCAGGTTAATGGATCGTAGAGTGTGCCATGAAATGAGAAAAATACGAGAAAAAAATCCATTTGTTCGCGGCCTAGTCAGCTGGGTAGGTTTCAAACAAATTGCAGTAGAGTACGTTCGAGATGAACGTCTAGCAGGAGAAACAAAATACCCGCTCAAAAAGATGCTCAAGCTCTCGATGGATGGAATCACTTCCTTTTCCTATAAACCTTTGAAGCTAGCGAGTATAGCAGGAATTGCCCTTTCCGCTATCGGATTCATTTCAATGTTTCTTGTACTTTACTTAAAGCTTTTTACAAACAGCACCATTACAGGATGGAGTTCGTTAATTGTCATACAGCTGTTCTTTAGTGGTATCATCCTCTTTATGCTAGGAATGATCGGGGAATACATCGGCCGAATCTACGACGAGGCAAAAGATCGACCACTTTACATCGTAAGAGAGAGTTACGGGCTTCAGTCAAAGCCACATCCTGTTCAACCCCCTGTTCATTTCAAGCAATACAAACAGCATTAAAAAAGCGTGTGAGACCTCTTTAAAGGTCCCGCACGCTTTTTGTATTAAGCGGCTGTTTCAAACCGCTTTCTGTTGATGAAGAAAGAAAGAGTAATAATCAGATAAATGCCCATCGTGACCATCGTTTGGACAATTGGAGTTGTTGACACAACGCCGATGAAAATGGCAATGATCGCAATCACAGAAAACCATGTTGTGAAAGGATACAGCTTCACGCGATATCCTCCTGGTTCTGCTACACTTCGAGATTTTAAATGCCCGACAGCAATAATAAACCAGATGAATAAGACCGTATAGCTTAAAGATCCCATTAAATAATTAAAGGTTTGACTTCCTACAAAAAGAGAAATCAATACAGCAGCATACAATGTAGATGTACACACTAGGATCGCTCTAACAGGCACCTGCTGTTTTGATAGCTTTGAGAAGCCCTTCCATACACGCCCATCCATCGCTTGCGTATAAAGTACCCTTGAGGATGCGTACAGCCCAGAGTTCATAGAAGACAAGATTGCTAGTAAAATGATACCGTTCATGATGTCACTTGCATATGGCACGCCAATCGTTGCAAACACGGTGACGAATGGACTCACTTGCTCATTGTTTACTTGATTCCAAGGAATCAAGCTGACGATGATAAAGAACGGCAGTACATAGAAGCCGATGATTCGTACAAATGTACTTTGAATGGCCTTTGGGATGACTTTTTCAGGGTTTTTTGTTTCTGCTAATGTGACCCCGATCATTTCAGTCCCGCCATATGAATACACCACCACAAGCATGGCCGCAATTAAGCCGCCTGTTCCATTCGGGAAAAATCCTCCGTGGTCTGTTAAGTTGGATAATCCCGGTGCTACATGCTGACCAAATGAGACAAACAACATGGTTAACCCAATGATAATAAATAAAAGAATGACAGCAATTTTAATAGAAGCTAACCAGTACTCCGTCTCAGCAAACATTTTAACAGAACAAACATTGATCAATGTCACAACAAGTGAAATGATTAACACAAGTATCCAAATCGGCACTTGTGGGAACCAGTACTGAATAAAGATCGCAGATACGATTGCTTCTGCTGCAATGTTCAGCACCCACATTTTCCAGTATATCCAGTCTAAGAAATAAGCCGGATATTTGCCTAACACCGGTTCAATTAAATCACGGAATGTTCTTGCGCCAGGTCGTGCAACCGTCATTTCGGCAAGTCCTTGCATAATAAATAATAAAATAAGACCACCAATCATATATGCCAAAATGACAGCAGGACCTGCGATATCAATAGCAGAGCTGCTTCCTTTAAACAGACCAGCACCAATTGCTCCGCCAAGTGCGAGCATCATAATATGCCTTGACGTCATTGTTCGTTTTAACTGCACATGTTCCTTTTCCATTTTCTATAGCTCCTTTAAATTTGAATCTTCAGACAAATATAGGATAAAAGCATATAAAAAGGCCAGTCATCTCCTTGAAGAGACGACTGACCTTGCAACCGCGTTACCACTCTAATTGATTCAGCCATAGCTGAATCCAACTTAAAACCCGTTAACGGAGGTCACACGTAAAGACTTACTATTCATTCAGTCTTACCGCTCTTTGAGCGAGTTCAATGATTCGTTTTACTGCGTTGCACCAACCCGCAGCTCTCTTAAAAAAACGGATGTTCATCTACTATTCTCAAGTCAAAGCGTTTATAGTCAATTTGTATATTTATCAAAGATTTTATTTTTTAAATATACTGACTAACCACGCAATTGTCAACATCCTTTTTCAGACATTCTCTTTTAACGAATCCAAACAGCTACTTCATCCATCGGACGGCGCGTTTTGCCGCGCTTCGGCTCGGTGACACGATAACCAAAGGCTGCCATGACAGAAATATCATACTGACCATCCTCAAGCAGCCCTTCTTCATCTAGAATGCGATGAATCTCATCGTAGCTGAATCCCTCGACCGGGCATGAATCAATGCCAATTTGTGCAGCGGCTGTCATCATGTTTCCAAGGGCAATATACGTTTGTTTTGAAGCCCAATCAAAGAGCGTACGTTCATTTTCTAACAGATGAAGATCATTCTCTTGGAATTCTTGGTAGCGTCCCTTCACCATCTCGAACGTTTCGTCTGACATTCCTTTGATTTGCTTGTTGATGTATTCTGCATATGCTGAATCATAACGGGCGTCTGTTCTTGCCAAGATGATCACAAAATGGCTGGCAGTAGGAAGCTGCTTTTGCGCTCCCCATGTATACTCTTTTAATTTTTCTCTAAATGCTTCATTTTGAACAACGAGGAACTTCCAAGGCTCAAACCCTACAGAGCTTGGGGAAAGTCTTCCTGTTTCTAAAATAAATGCAAAATCATCCTCTGATATTTTTTTCGTTGGGTCGAACTCTTTTGTCGCATGGCGGAACTCATACGCCTCAATGATTTCTTTTTTTAATTGCTCTTTGTCTCGCATTGTATTCATCCTTTCTATTAACCAATTAGGGCGTTAGTTTCATCAATCCAATTTCTTTCCATTCCCATATAGAAATTGTTATGATAAAAAAACAACAGCCCGAATGTGTGATGTGATATCTCTATGGTATAAGAAAAGCTTCGAGTGATTCAAGTACGCACATTTTTGTTCGTTAGTTACCATCTTGTTCGTGTATCACCAAATTTGTCTTAGAAAGGAGTGTTAAGATGAGTGCACCATCCAATCCAGTCAGTATTGTCAATCATGGCTGTCCCGTTTCAGTGACGACAAGTGTCATCGGAGGGAAATGGAAAGGAGTGATCCTTTATCATTTGACTTGCGGACCAAAACGCTACAATGAATTGCGCCGGCTGCTGCCAAGAATTTCTCAGCGTGTCCTCACACTGCAATTGCGTGAGCTTGAACAAGACGGCGTTGTCCATAGAGAAGTCTATGAGGAGGTCCCCCCTCGTGTCGAATATTCCCTCACTTCTCTCGGAAATACATTAAAGCCTATCATCTTCGCCATGCGTGAATGGGGCGAATCCTACGGGAAAGAAGCGCGCCCAAAAGAAAAAAGCTGCCATCTCTAGCAGCTTTTTTTTAAGATGAAATTGCCGTTGGTTCTTGCTGTGGATCATCCTTCACAAACAGGATGCCAAGCTGATGATGCTCCCCTTCGTAAGAAGCACGTTTCTCAAATCTTGTCTGACCATTTAAGCCAATGATCTCGAGTTTTGTTAGAGCACGATTGGTTTGAAGGGCTTCATAAAATTCCGAAACGGTTTTGACTTCAATTCCATTCACTTTTGTGATGACTTCTCCGATCTCAAGCTTTAAATCAGCCGCTGGTGTATTTGGAATAATCCCCAGCACCATCAGCCCTTGATTACGCTTAGAGAAGTAGAACGGGGCAGCATTGTCATTGACCCTCTGCTTCCATGAGAGAAAGGCTCTTCCTATCACCGCAATCAATACAGCTCCCCAAGCAATCGGTTCAAACCAAATACTTGCAGCACCTAATAAGGCGACAGCGAGTCCGAGCATGAGAATACGCCGCGCTGTAATTTGAATACTAACAATTGGCAGTGAGCCTTGAATTCTCTGACCGAATCCGATGATATATGGAATCAAAATAAATGAAAAGCTTTGATCATGCACTTGAAGCACCGGCCACCATGGCAGAGAAGAAGTGAATTCACCTGCCGGCATCAGCAAAACAAGCGGTAAAAGCCACAGACGGTTTGCCCGCTGCTGACCAATTAAAAGTCCTCTCGCACTCATCACCATAGCAGGCGATGTACGTAAATGCGCCGTTCGATAGGCTAGAATTCCCTCGGTCATTAATAGAAGTCCTAGCAGAATGACAACGGCTGATGCATTCATCATTGAGAGCTGCGGCAGCCAAGAATGACTCACTTGGAAATGAATTAGTCCAAGTGCCGCAATAAAACTGAAACCGAGTGTGTATGCAGACGAAAGCGCACTCGCCTTAAAGAATAAAGAGAAAACGATGGTCATCGCTGCAATCAGCACGATGAATCCAGGGGGGAGGGCAATCCCTAAGCCTACTGAAATAACGGATAGGCAAATCCCTAGAATCCATCCCTTTGAATATGTAAATTTAAGTTCATCGTATACATCTTCTATTCTTGTTTGAAACGCTTTTCTCTCCCGCTTTACGCGGATGTAGCCATGCAATAGGCTGATTAATATCATGAAATAAAAAAGAGGATGGATTAAAAACAGACCGACCGCTTTTAATCCGGCTCCCATCCACTCCGAGCTCATTATCGTTCACCGCCCAAGTCAAGCATTTTCTCTTATTCTATCAAATAAATCGATGCTTGACATCAGGTTTATTTCTCCTGATTCATCCAAAGTGTGACATTCGACAGTGAAAAATCTTTTAAGTAGTGATTGACATCTACATCTAGTATGCCGCCGAGCAGCTGCATCGACCTCTTGATGTCGGTTAAGTTTATACCAAGTCTCTTATGATTATCCATTAAATAATTGAAGTATATCTCAGCACAGTCTTCATCGATTTCGTCGACTGATTCTACCGTTGTGTAATTGACCAAGTACCTGCTTAACAGCATGAGCAGACTTAATGCCTTTGTAGCGGAAAACGTCACATCTTTCGTACGACTCTTAAGTTCCTCTACCAACTCGTAATATTTTTTCTCTCTCACAATACTTGCCCTTTTCAATTGTGTACCCCCATTTACTAGTTCTTTTAAGAAAAGCGCAAACCTCGGTACAGCTTAATGCTCAAGCTGAATATCCGCAAAAAATAAAATATTTAAAATGAGTGCTACTTTTTATTGTAAGAATTATTTATGTAACATACAACTTTCAAAAGTTTCATTTTCATGACATGTTTAAATCAACAGAAAGTCTCTTATATACATATGTTATCGGGTAAAATTGAAGGAATGTTATGTTTTTTGTAAAATAAATGAATATATTTCTCGATATAATTTATTTTTAATCATAAATTATTACATGTTCATGACACTTATGAACCAAAAAAAAGAGGCTATTATTCGCCTCTTTATTTTTTAAGATATAGTGCTTTTAGTGCAGTCTGTAATTGAAGGTCATTTTTTTCGTAAGATTTCACTTCATCCACCATTTTGTTCATCATTTCCGCTGTTTTCAAATCAATGACACCTGATTTATCGAGATTGTATGTGCTTTGGAAGGCAAGTACGGCCTTTTTCGTTTCTTCATCAAAGTATCCATCTACTCTGCCAGGGTCAAATGACAATCCCTTTAACAGCGTCTGCGCTTGTCTCACTTCTTCATTGTTCATATCAAGCTGAAGGGGTTCTTTCAGCTGAAGCGGACCTGCGGTAAAGTAATCCGGCTGATGAATCGCAATTGTCGGTACGACGCCTTTTTTGTGAATCCAATTGCCTTTTGGCGTGAGCCATTTATACAGCGTTAATTTAATATTACTTCCATCTCCCATTGGAACCGCCTGCTGCACAGTTCCTTTTCCAAAGGAGACATCACCGACGACTTCATACTTTCCAGCTTCTTTCATGGCTCCAGCAAGTATTTCCGAAGCGGAAGCACTGCCTTTATCAATTAAGACGTTGACTGGGTAAGGCTTTTGTTCTTTCAGTTTTGAAAAATATCGTTTCCGGTCGCCATTTCGTTCTGCGATTTGAATATAAGGCTGATCCTTCGTAATAAAATGTTTCAAAATATCTTCCACACTTTGCAGATAGCCGCCAGGGTTTCCTCTCACATCCAGTACAAGACCTTCTATGCCCTTTTTCTCAAGCTGTTTCAGGCTTGACGTGAAATCCTTCGCCGTATCTTCAGAGAAGCTGGAGATCGCAATATAGCCTGTTTTATGACCATTGACCTCTTTTACAGAGGAAGTCACTGTTTCAAGCGGGATTTCTTCTCGTTTGATATGGAACGTCAGCTCTTTTTCAATCCCGTTTCGTTTGATTGTTAAGGCGACAGACGTTCCTTTTTTTCCTCTTATTTTCAGTACAGCATCGTTTAAGCTTTTTTCTTTCATCGGCTCACCGTCAATGCTGATGACCTCATCCTTTGGCTTTAGACCTGCTTTTGCCGCAGGGGATTTTTTAAAGGCGGAGACGATAATGATCTTTCCTTCATCCATCCCCACTTCTGCCCCAATTCCCTCAAAGGAAGAATCAAGCGAATCAGAAAATTGCTTTGCGGTCTGATTGTCCATGTATACTGAATACGGATCGTTTAACGTCGAAAGCATTCCTTGGATCGCGCCTTCAAGCAGCTTTTGCCGATCCACTTCCTCTACATATTCATTTGAAATAAGGTCATAGGCTTTCTCGATCTTTTCCATCCCATTCTCTTTCGCCTTATCACTTGATTGAGCTTGTCCAGCCATTGCAGCGGCTGCTTGCGGTGACTCCGCATGAGTTCCCTCTTTATGCGTCATCACACCTGCACTTATTAAGAGAACGACACTTGCCATAATAGATGCGATTTGTTTTTTCATATTTGGCCTCCTTCTTCAACTCTTCCTGATGACCTGAGTTATTATATGCCAGAAGAAGGGATTTCATGTAATGACATTCTCCCGTGAAGGCTTGACGAATCATTTTATTAGGTGTAATTTTTATTTTGTTATGATTGAGAAGGAGTCTTCGCTATGTATATTATCTTGACGATGCTTTTATTAGGAATTTTATTAGGTTTTGTAGGAGCAGGCGGGGCGGGATTTGTCATCGCATTGCTTACATTAATTTTTGATATCCCTATCCATACCGCACTCGGGACATCATTAGCCGCTATGGCATTTACGACACTATCAGGTGCATACAGCCACTACCGAGAAGGGAACATTCAGCTGAAATCTGGTTTGATTGTCGGGGCTCTTGCTTGTATCGCTTCTTTTGCTGGGGCTAAGGTTGCTCCTTTTATTCCAGAAGAGAGTCTGCACTATTTAACAGCAGGGATGCTTTTTTTATCCGCTGTTTTTATGATGATCAAACTATTTGTTCTTAATGAAGAGGCTGAACAGCAGCCGCTTTCTTCACGTCAGCTGATGACAAGAGGCATTATTTTAGGCCTTGTGTCTGGGATGCTGTCAGGCATGTTTGGTATCGGGTCTGCACCATTCATTCAAGTAGGACTTTTGATTTTACTGAAGCTGTCGATTAGGCAAGCCGTTGGCACGACCATGCTTGTCATTATTCCGATTTCCATCGGCGGTGGAATTGGATATATTTCAGAGGGCTATGTTGATTTTATCTTGCTGATCCAAATATTAATTGGAACCGTATTAGGCGCATTTATCGGCGCGAAATTCACACGCCTTGCACCGAAGCTCTTATTGAAATCAGCTGTTTTATTAACACCTATTATTGCCGGATTACTGCTGCTGTTTTAATGCTATCTAGACCAAAAAAGCCGATAACATCATGTTATCGGCTTTTTGATTAGCGGATATATTGCGCTGGATTGACTGCATTTGATTTTGCGCCATTCCATAATCCTTTATGAATTTCAAAATGAAGATGCTGACCATGCGATTGGCCGGTATTTCCCATATAGCCAAGGAATTGTCCTTGTTCGACTCTCTGTCCTGTTGACACACTTCTTGTAGACAGATGGGCATATACAGTTTGATACGTCTGTCCATTGATATTGTGCGTAATGAACACAACATTTCCATAGCTCGATGAGTAGCTTGAGTTTGTGACGGTTCCAGATGCTGCTGCATAGACAGGAACTGTGCCCTTTGCTGCAATATCTAATCCGAAGTGGTTTCCGCCAGAACGTCCGCCAAAGCCAGATGAGAAACGCCCTGCAGCTGGTTTAATAAAGCCTGAGCTGCTTGCTGGTGTATCAGATACTTGATCTGAGCCGCCGCTGTGAGGTGCAGGTGCATTTTTTTCAGCTGCTTGTTTAGCTTTCTTCGCTTCTTCCTTTTGTCGATGTGCTTCCTCAGACTTCACAGCCGCTTTTTGATTCGCTAGGATTTCTTGTTCATTCTCAAGCTTGCCTAGTTCATCATGTGCATGATTCTTTTTATCTGTCACATCACCTAAAATGTGTTCTTTTTCTTTGTGCTTCTTAGATAAATCTTTTTTCAGTGCTTCTAGCTCTTTCAGAGATGTTTCAAGTCCGCTTAGCTGATTATTTAGCTCTGCTTCTTTTTGCTCCACCAGCTTTAAATCATTTTCATGTTCTGTAATCATGTCTTTGTCTGCTTCGACAATCGTTGTGACAGCCCCAACACGACCGACAAAATCACTAAAGCTGCGAGCACCTAGCAGCACATCTAAATAGTTGATCGTACCGCCGCTTTTTTGCATTGAACGAATTCGGTCTTTGAAAATGGCTTTTCTTTTTTCAATTCGCTCATTGATGACCTGAATGTCTTTTTTTAGCTTCTTGATCTCTTGCTTCGTTTTTTTAACTTCTTTCTCTTTTTCAGCGACTTTTTCAGTTGCAGTACTTACCTTTTGGTCAATTTGTTCAATTTCTTTCTTGAGCTTTGATTCTTTCTTTTCAAGTTTTGCCAGCTCTGACTTCTTCTTCTTCAAGCTTGATTCAGTCTTCGATGATTTCTCTTCGATTTGTTGACGTTTTTGATCTAGGTCTTCGTATGCGAATGCACGATTCTCGTTCCCTGGAATGTATAGCCACGTCGTTCCAATAAACGCTGCCATTCCAGCCATCATCAGCTTTCTTTTCAAAACGATATTCCCCTCCCATGACAACTGTCGACATGAAGAGCCGACCGGATGAATCAGATCAACCGGTCACATCTTCTATAGAATCCTCGAATGCTGCCATCAAAATATATTTATACTTTTAAGAATTTACGGATAGACGTTAAGCTTCCCCATACACCAATGATTGCACCGATCACTAGCAGGATCAGTGATACTTGATAGACAAACGGGTTGTATGGAAGCATTGAAATAAATGAGCCTTGTACTCTCGGTGCGACCCAGCCTACTGCATATTGATACGTGCCAAGCAATAGGGCAATTGGTATAATGGAACCAAATACACCAAGCAATAATCCTTCAATGAAGAATGGCCAGCGGATAAACCAGTTCGTTGCACCTACCAGCTTCATAATCTCAATTTCTTTACGTCTAGCAAAAATCGTAATTTTGATCGTATTGGAGATTAAGAACATAGCTGTAAATAATAGCCCAATAATGAGCACAATACCGACATTACGTGCTACTCCGACTACATTAAAGAGTCGGCTGACCTCTTCTTTTCCATAGGTTACTTTATATGTACCCTTTAGTTTTTCTAATTTCTTCGCTACTTTTGGTGTATCGTGAGGATCTGTTGTTTTCACAATAAACGCATCGTTTAATGGATTTTCTTGATCAACAAGCCCCATGGATTGTCCATTTTCTCCAAAGCTTTTAATCAGTGCTTTCAGTTCGTCATCCTTAGATGAGTACTTCACATCACTGATTTCAGGAATCTTTTCAATTTCTGCTTTTAATTCATCCTGCTGCTTTTGATTCGCCGTTAATTCGATTAATACTTTTACTTCTACTTCTTTTTCAGCGTTCGATGCCATGTTATTCAAGTTGAGCATAATCACAAGGAAAACCCCAACTAAAATCAATGTGACAGTAACCGCACTAATTGATGCAAATGTCATCCACGTGTTTCTTCCAAGTGAACGGAAGCTCTCACGTAAATGCCGCGAGAGAGTTTTAATCATAAATTCCGTACTCCCCTCTTGCTTCGTCACGCACAATCATTCCATCTTCGATTGCGATGACGCGTTTCTTCATGGTGTTTACAATTTCTTTGTTGTGTGTCGCCATAACCACTGTTGTCCCGCGGTTATTAATCTCTTCGAGCGTCTTCATGATTTCCCAAGAAGTGTCTGGATCAAGGTTTCCTGTCGGCTCATCTGCAATGACGACCTCAGGGCTATTGACAATCGAGCGGGCAATAGACACACGCTGCTGTTCACCGCCGGACAGCTGGTCAGGAAATTGACGCGCTCTGTGCTTTAGCTGAACCAGATCGAGAACATCAAGCACTTTTTTCTTAATGATATGAGGCTGTTCACCAATTACTTCAAGCGCAAATGCTACGTTCTCAAACACAGTAAGAGTTGGAAGCAGCTTGAAATCTTGGAATACTACGCCAATTTCTCTTCTTACGTAAGGAATTTCTTTTTCCTTCATTGAGCCTAAATCTTTGTTATGAATTAAGATTTGCCCTTTGGTTGGCTTCTCTTCACGATACATCATTTTGATGAAAGTGGATTTACCAGCACCACTGGGACCAACAACATACACAAACTCTCCTGGATGGATAGAGACATTGATTCCATTGATCGCCTTTACGCCATTAGGATAGATCTTGTAGACTTCCTTCATTTGAATCATGTAATCACCTAATCTTTTCTTATTCGCTGACTAACAGCTTATCATGATGTTTTGACACTTCTCGTCAAAAAACGTTATGTATGGTCACGCACATACCCTTCGATACTTACTAACAATTTATGTCCTTTTCATCCAAAAAGATGAAAAAATTGAATCGTCTAAATTTCAACAACTCCAATTATACGTCATGAATCGACGCAATGGTATTACATTTATATTTCAAAACTTATAAATAAAAGGTAAATAGAACAATCAAAACCGAAAAACGTGCCTTTATACCCTTATTTTTTAAATAAAATTTAATATAATGCGTTTTCATACTATCCAAAAGTCTTTTTCTACATATAAAAAAACAAAAAAACCTTGTCGATTAGACAAAGGTTTTATTTTTTCTCTGCAAGCCATTTTGCTACTTCTTTTGCTTGTTTCTCATCTACCATTCCGCTTGGCATAGAGCCTTTACCGTTTTGCGCAATATCTGCGATTTGGCTTTCATTATATTTCTTCCCTACTTCCTTCAGGCTTGGACCGCCTCCGCCAGATAGGTCTTTCCCATGACAGCCAATACAGTTTTGCTGATAGATCTCCTCACCACTGCTCACAGATGAAGCACTTTTGCTGCCTTCTTTGTCGCTGCTGCTTGAATTTCCTCCACAAGCCGCGAGAACAAGAAGCATCGCTGCAAATAGCATCGTTAATCCGCTTTTTTTCATCTATTTCCCTCCCTTACAATCATTTGGTCAACGCTATTATATCCTTGTTTATGCCCTTTTAAAACCCTCACCAAGCACCTCTTTTGCATCCATCACGATGACAAATGCTGATGCATCGATTGCTTTCACCACTTGTTTCAACTTTGTGAATTGTGACTGCCCAACGACACACATCAAAATTGGGCGGTCATGATCGGTATATCCTCCGACTGCTGAGATCTTCGTCACACCACGGTCAATTTGATCAAAAACCGCCTGTCTGACTTCATCTTCATGCCCTGTAATGATCATTGCCATTTTTGAATGACTGAAGCCAGCCTGTACCACATCAATCGTTTTACTAGAAATAAACACACCAATGACCGCGTACAGCCC
The DNA here is from genome assembly GCF_001974945.1 of Bacillus sp. I-2. Taxonomy (NCBI): domain Bacteria; kingdom Bacillati; phylum Bacillota; class Bacilli; order Caryophanales; family Bacillaceae; genus Bacillus; species Bacillus sp. I-2. The sequence continues at coordinate 392,716 of NZ_LZRW01000022.1, forward strand.
CTCTTCAATTCCAAAGACCGTCATCGCAGCCAGAACAATCAAGCCATCCATCATTGCTAAACAGGTGCCTAGCGTGAGTCCTGTGTACTTATTGATGATTTTGGCAGCGAGTGCCGTTCCACCCGTTGATCCATTACCAAGGAACACGAGCCCTATTCCGATCCCAATGACCACTCCGCCAAAAATAGCCGCTAGCAGTGCTTCATGTGTGACAGGTGCAATATGTCTTGTGACAAACACCATGAAAGGTAAAAAAATCGAGCCAACGAGTGTTTTCACTCCAAATGTACCGCCTAATAAATAAAAGCCAGCGATAAACAATGGAATATTGAGCCCCCATTGCACATAAGCCGCTTCAAAGCCGAATGACTGCATGATGGTACTAATGCCGCTCACACCGCCTGCTGCGATCTGATTCGGCAATAATAACGTATTAAATCCAATCGCCACGATGGCTGATCCGATTAAAATGAACAAATAGTTTTTCACTTCGATCCAAAATTGTGAATGTCCCTGCTTCATGTCTTTCTTCCTCCGTTACTTCTGAATGCACACCTATTTTAAGCCCTCTTAAAACGATTGTAAATAACAGCCAAATGCAGTGCTAATGGATTAATACTTTATCACACAGACGGATCAGCGCACTTGCCGGTTGGCATAGAAGTAAATGATGGTATATTTAATATGTACATGAGAAAGAAGGGGCATGCGATGAAGAAAATACTGAAGATAACAGGTATGACATTACTTGCACTGATCATCTTAGCTTTTGGTGCTTTCTATACATGGAGCCGCTTTACATATGGACCATCAGAAGCATTAAAAAAACAAGTGAACATGGAGCAAGTGGAACATAAAAACAATGTTTATACATTTGAAGCATCAAAAAGTGATACTGGCATCATTCTCTATCCTGGGGCAAAGGTGGAACCACTTGCGTATGCCTATATCGGGGATACGCTGATGAAAAAAGGCTACTCTGTTTTTATCCCTGACATGCCATTTTCCTTTGCGATTTTCAATCCAAACAAAGCGCAGGACATCATCAAAGGTCACCAAACGATCAAACACTGGTATATTGGCGGGCATTCACTTGGCGGGGCAGCTGCCTCAATGTTTGCAGAAAAAAATCAGAGCAAGCTCGATGGACTCTTTTTCCTAGCATCTTATCCAGCATCAGATGACCTGAAACAATCTTCATTGAAAGTCCTTTCTATTTCAGGTGAAAAGGATGGGCTGGCAACACAAGAGAAAATCAAGAAATCGAAAGCAAATCTGCCGTCTCAAACCGTTTATCATGAAATAAAAGGCGGGAATCATGCGCAGTTTGGCATGTATGGCAAACAAAAAGGGGATCAGCCAGCGGACATTCCAGCCCTGTCGCAGCAAAATGATCTCATCCAGACAATGCTTGATTGGCTGAAGCCAGCAAAAAAGCTCCCGTAATGGGAGCTTTTCATTATTATTTTTTTGTCACTTCTAAAAATTCTTCAGCATCTGCTACAGCCAAACGAATGGCTTCTTCCCAAAATGCTTTTTGGGTAAGGTCAACGCCTAGATGCTTTTTAGCTAAATCTTCTACTGTCATTGAAGCAGTATCTTTTAATAAAGCAATGTATTTCTCTTCAAACGATGTACCAGCCTGCAATGCTTTTGCGTAAATTCCTAATGAGAACATATATCCAAAGGTGTATGGGAAATTATAAAATGGAACATTCGTGATATGGAAATGCAGCTTAGACGCCCAGAAATGCGGATGGTATTCATCTAATGAGTCACCGAACGCTTCCTTCTGCGCTTCAACCATCAATTCATTCAACCGATCAGCCGGCACTTCTCCTTGTTTACGCTCTTCATAAAAGCGCTGTTCAAATAAGAAACGAGATTGAATGTTCATGAAGAATGCTACACTGCGCTGCAGCTTATCCTCTAACAGGCTGAGACGCTCCTCTTCATTTGCCGCTTCTTTTAATGAAGCATCAGCAACAATCATTTCTGCGAATGTCGACGCTGTTTCAGCTACATTCATTGCGTATTTGCGATTCAGAATGCGAACATCCTGCATCACTTCCTGATGGAACGAATGACCAAGCTCATGTGCTAGTGTCGCCACATTGGATGGACTTCCTGAGAAGGTCATAAAAATACGTGATTCTCCGCTGTCAGGGAAATTTGTACAAAAGCCGCCTACCCGTTTGTTTGGACGGTCCTCAGCTTCTACCCAGCGTTCATTAAAGGCTTTTTCTGTAAAAGCAGCGAGCTCTTCTCCAAATCCAGCGAAATGTTTCACAATAAAAGCAGCTGCTTCTTGATAAGGATAGATTTTGGTCTCACTGCCGATAGGAGCCCCAACATCGAACCAGCTCAGCTTATCCACTCCAAGCATATCAGCTTTACGGTGTAAATAATCAATGAATGGCTGCTTATGTTCATCAATCACAGACCACATCGTATCAAGGGTTTCTTGTTTCATACGGCAAATTTCAAGCGGCTCTTTTAAAATGTGATCCCAGCCTCTTGCTTCATACACTTGCAAACGAAAACCAGCAAGGTGATTGAGCGTACTAGCAAATAAATGTTCATCCTGCGTCCATGCATGCTCTAGGTTGTGGTAAACGGCCTTTCTGACTTCACGATCTGAATCATCCATAGCATTTTCTGCTTGGCCTACAGAGATCATCTGCGTTTCTCCATGCTGTTCAAACGGAATGGTAATTTTATTCACTAAGCTGGAATAAAGCTCATCCCACGCATGGTACCCATCTACAGCCAGCTTTTGAATCAGCGTTTCTTGTTCAACAGGTAATTGATCCTTCACACGGTCTCTTCGCTCATTTAATATGTAGCGGACATCTGAAAAGGCTGCTGAATTCATCAATTCTTCCCACTTGTTTGCAGGGATAGCAGCAAGCGCTTGATCAAACAGTGCAAGGATGGTTCCTAAATCAGCTTCCAGCTTGGCAATCGTACCTCGAAGGCTGCCTGCTTTCATATCCTTCGTATTTTGAGCTTGGAGGCAGGATACAAATGAACCTGCTTGAGATAGTTTTTTATATGTAGTTTCATACGTGTCAAGGACAGACGTTAATTTGCTTTCAATGTGTGTATCTTCTTTTGAAAAGGCACCCACCTTTTGTCGTAATTCATCTAGTAGCTGCTGAATGTTTTGCAGGTATGTCTTAAATTCTGGTGAAGAACTGCCTCCTTTAAAAAAGGCATCTAAATCCCACGTTTCTTGCAATGGTGTTAATCCCAAAATATTTCCCCCTTTATTTGCTAATTTCATCATACAAAGGATATAGAATCAGTATGTCGTATGTATTCCTTTATATTCATTATATTTTCTCACAATTAAAAAAACCCGGCAAGAAGCCGAGTTTTTATGATAATTTCGAACGTAGGTACGCATCTATAAATGAATCTAAATCTCCATCCATCACCGCTTGAACATTTCCCATCTCCGTATTGGTTCGATGGTCTTTCACAAGAGAATAAGGGTGGAATACATAAGAGCGGATCTGGCTTCCCCAGCCAATTTCTTTCTGCTCTCCTCTGATTTCATCCAATTCTGCCTGCTGTTCTTCCATCCGTTTTTGATAAAGTTTCGATTTCAGCATTTTCATCGCACGTTCTCTGTTTTTAATTTGTGATCTTTCTGTTTGGCACGTCACGACGACATTCGTTGGAATATGTGTGATACGAACGGCAGAGTCCGTCGTATTGACGTGCTGCCCGCCAGCTCCGCTTGCACGATACGTATCTACCTTGATATCCTCTGTCCGAATATCAATATCAATTTCTTCATTGAATTCCGGCATGACATCACAGGAAACGAAGGATGTATGTCTGCGGCCAGAAGAATCAAAAGGAGAAATACGAACCAAACGATGGACACCTTTTTCAGCTTTTAAGTAACCGTACGCGTTATGCCCTTTGATGAGCAAAGTCACAGACTTAATCCCTGCCTCATCACCTGGAAGGTAATCAAGCGTTTCGACCTTAAAGCCTCTGCGCTCTGCCCAGCGAGTGTACATTCGCAGAAGCATAGAACCCCAGTCCTGTGATTCAGTACCGCCTGCACCTGGGTGAAGCTCAAGAATGGCATTGTTTTTATCATAAGGTTCGCTTAAAAGAAGCTGCAGCTCAAATTCGTTAAACTGCTTCGTTAAGTTCTTCAGCTCTTTTTCAAGCTCTGCATGAAGCTCCTCGTCATAATCTTCCTTTAATAAGTCATGCGTCATTTGCAGCTCTTCATGCGATTCACTTAGCTCATGATAGGAATTCACAGAATCCTTCAGTGCATTGGCTTCATTGATAACGCCTTGAGCCTTTTGCTGATCATTCCAAAAATCAGCCTCTGACATCGTCGCTTCAAGCTCTGCGATTTTGGCCTCTTTTGTTTCTAAGTCAAAGAGACCCCCTAAAATCAGCTAGCCTGCTAGCCATATTTTCAAGCTCTTGTCTAATTTCTACTAATTCCATATCCTTCACCTCATAGATGTATGGGGGCTGACATGAATAGAAAGAGGTTTTCACCTCTTTCCATTACTTATTCTGTCTTCCCATGACAATTTTTATATTTCTTGCCGCTTCCGCAGTGACATGGGGAGTTTCGTCCAATGTCTACGACTTTACGTACCGGCTTCTTCTTCACTGTCTTCTCCTCATCGCCCTCTTGCGGCTGATGAGCCGTTGTTTGACCTTGAACCACTTCTTCACGTTCTAGGTTGTTTTGGATTTCTGATTTCAAGACATACTTGGCCACATCATCTTCAATTGAAGCCACCATATGCTCAAACATCGTAAATCCTTCCATTTGGTATTCACGAAGCGGATTCGTTTGTGCATACGCACGTAAATGAATACCTTGACGCAGCTGATCCATTGCATCGATATGGTCCATCCACTTTGAATCCACCGCACGAAGAACGATGACTTTTTCAAATTCACGCATTTGTTCTTCGCCAAATGTTTCTTCTTTTGCATCGTATTTTTCTTTAATCCGATCCATGATGAAGCTTGTGATTTCATCTGCTTCTTTACCGAAGATATCTTTGACCGTAATGGCACCTTCGTCTAAATAGTTCGTGTTGATTAATTCAACAAGACCATCTAGTTTCCATTCTTCAGGCAGCTCTTCTTTTGGCGTATAAGATCCCACAGCACGCTCAATTGAAGATTGGATCATATTGATGACAATTGATTTTAAGTTGTCAGAATCGATGACTTCAAAACGCTGTTTGTAGATTACTTCACGCTGTTGACGAAGCACATCGTCGTATTGCAGAAGCTGCTTACGGGAATCAAAGTTGTTCCCCTCTACACGTTTTTGAGATGATTCAACGGCTTTAGACACCATTTTACTTTGGATTGGTGTAGAGTCATCCATGCCAAAGCGGTCAAGCATCGCCATCGTCCGCTCTGCACCAAATCGGCGCATCAATTCATCTTCCATGGAAAGATAGAATTGGGTAATCCCTGGGTCTCCTTGACGTCCAGAACGTCCGCGAAGCTGGTTATCAATACGGCGGGATTCATGACGCTCTGTCCCGATAACAGCCAGACCTCCAAGTTCTTTTACACCTTCGCCAAGCTTGATGTCTGTACCACGTCCTGCCATGTTTGTTGCAATGGTCACAGCACCTTTTTGACCAGCCTCTTCAATAATTTGTGCTTCACGCTCATGGTTTTTTGCGTTTAACACTTGATGAGGAATGCCTTTATTTTTAAGCAGCTTAGAAATAAGCTCAGATGTCTCAACTGCTACTGTTCCGACAAGAACTGGCTGCCCTGTCATATAGCGCTGCGCAACATCCTCAGCCACTGCTTTAAATTTACCATCCATTGTGCGGTAAATTAAATCAGGTCTGTCATCACGAACCACTGGTTGGTTGGTCGGGATTGACACAACCTGCATGTTGTAAATGTTACGGAATTCTTCTTCTTCCGTTTTTGCTGTACCAGTCATACCAGATAATTTTTCATACATACGGAAGTAGTTCTGGAACGTAATTGTTGCTAGTGTCATGCTTTCGTTCTGTACTTCAAGACCTTCTTTTGCCTCGATGGCTTGATGCAGACCTTCACTATAACGGCGTCCTTTCATTAAACGTCCTGTGAAGGAGTCAACGATGACTACTTGGCCTTCTTCTACCACATAATCCACGTCTTTTTGCATCGCAACATGTGCCTTCAGCGCCTGAGCGATGTGATGGTTCAGCGCGACATGTTTGACATCAAACAGGTTCTCAATGCCGAATGCTTTTTCCGCCTTCGTCATTCCGCTTTCAGTCAGCTGCACACTTTTTGTTTTAATATCATACGTGAAATCATCTTCGATTTTTAATGTGCGGACAAATGCATTGGCTTGTACATAAAGCTTTGTTGATTTCGCAGCTTGTCCTGAAATAATAAGAGGTGTTCTCGCTTCATCAATTAAAATGGAGTCAACCTCATCGATCACGGCATAATGAAGCGGTCTCTGAACCATTTGCTCTTTGTACAGCACCATGTTATCTCGTAAATAGTCAAAGCCGAGTTCATTGTTTGTTGAATACGTGATATCAGCGGCGTACGCTTCTCTTTTTTCATCTTTGTCTAAGCTGTTTAAGTTTAAGCCGACTGTTAAACCAAGAAACTCAAAAATTTTGCCCATTTCCTGCGCATCACGGCTTGCCAAATATTCGTTGACTGTCACGATGTGGACGCCTTTTCCAGAAAGAGCATTTAAATAAACAGGCATTGTTGATGTCAATGTTTTACCTTCACCTGTTTTCATTTCAGCGATGTTACCTTCGTGAAGCGCGATGCCCCCCATGAGCTGTACCTTAAATGGGAACATTCCTGTTACGCGGCGGGATGCCTCGCGAACCGTTGCAAATGCTTCAACCAGCAGGTCATCCACAGATTGTCCTTTTTCAAGTTTTTCTTTAAATTCAATCGTTTTATTTCGTAAAGCCTCGTCAGATAATTTTTCAAAATTTTGAGCGAGAGCTTCGATTTCATTTGCCTTTTTTTCATATCGGCTGATCGTACGTTTCGTAGGATCAAACACTTTGTTTAAGATTCCAAGCATATAATAACGCTCCTCTATTTCATGCAATTTTTCGGCATGTCCAAAAGTTTGACAGGTCCATATTTACCTGCATTTATCATACCATACCTTCTTTCATTTCCAAAGAATTTGCCATAATTTCGCACAAAAAACCCGCCCCTTATGAAGGGAACGGGTTTACTTTATTTAGGTTGTTTTTAAATCAGCATCAACTGATATTTAAGCGTTTGGCTCAATGAGTCCATATTTACCGTCATTTCGGCGATAAACCACATTGGTCAAATTTGTCTCAGCATTTGTGAAAACGAAGAAACTATGACCTAACATGTTCATTTGGAGAATGGCCTCTTCACTATCCATCGGCTTTAAGTTGAAACGTTTTTGTCTGACGATTTCTGTTTCATCAATCTCTTCGTCATCTTGAACTGCTACTTCAGCCGTACCATTTCCTCCAGCAAATAAGTGCTTTTTGGCACCTTGCTCGCGGAATTTACGGTTTACTTTTGTTTTGTGCTTTCTAATTTGACGTTCTAATTTACTGGCTGCTAGGTCTACTGCATTGTACATATCCTCATTATGCACCTCAGCTCGAAGTGCTAGATCAGTCATTGGAATGGTAACCTCAACTTTAGATTCTTGATCGTTGTAAAACTTCAAGTTCACGTTGACTGAAGCATCTACATCTGTCTCAAAATAACGCTCCAGCTTTCCAATTTTTTTCTCGACATGATCTCTTAGTGCAGGTGTTACGTCGATGTTTTCTCCTCTGACATTGTAATTCATGTAAAGAACGCCTCCTTTAAAATTAAGGATATGTAAACCTATTTCTACTTTTCCCTCCTTTTCTCCTGCTCAAACGTAAAAAAAATGTGAATATTTATTGAAATTTGTCGAATTTTGCGGTGCTTCAACTGTTGCTTGATAGGTGATGAATATATATTCGGCTGATTCTTGAAAAAGACCAGCGCACATTAAATGGTAAAAGATGAAATCGATGTTTTCAACGATTGAGATAAGGATTTTAAATCCTCCGCAGCGGCTTTCATCTCTTCATTGGCCGCTAATGATTCTTCAACAGCAGCAGACATGTACTCTGTTTCTTCTGAGTTTCGTTTCGCACCTTCTTCAATGACACCAACCGTTTGAGAAATTTCCTCTGTACTAGCAGAAATTTGTTCTGCAGTGGCTGACAGCTCTTCTGCTTTCATTGAAATATCACGAATAGATTCCAAGATTTCATGAAAGCTCTGTTCAGATAATTGTGATACTTTTACACCCTCTGCTACATCACGCTCGACCTTCGTCATCGATTGTGATGACTTTTCTGTATCTTTGTTCACGTTCTCGAGTAATTGGCTAATTTGATCTGTCAGCTGACTAGATTCTTCTGCCAGCTTCCTCACTTCATCGGCTACAACTGCAAAACCTCTTCCATGTTCTCCTGCCCTTGCTGCTTCTATGGCTGCGTTTAAAGCAAGTAAATTCGTCTGGTCAGCAATGGCATGGATATGACCTAACAGATCTTGAATGCCTGTAAACTGCGCTTGTACATTGGCCATTGTGGAATGGTGTTCATTCACAGACTCTTTAATAGAACTCATTTGTTTCACAAATTGTTGAATAAGGGCGGCACCCTCTTCAGCCTTTTCAGTCACTGAAATTGAGTGACCCGAAACATCGGACGTGTGTACAGCTGCATTTTGCATGCCAGTCGACACTTCCTGAATAGCGGATGCCACTTTTCCGACCGCATCTGATTGTTCACGTGAAGCTTCACTGACCTGTTCAATCGAGCTAGATGTCTGCTCACTAGCCGATATCGTTTGACTGATGGTTTCCTCAAATTGAGCAGCAGAATCAGCAAGCTGTCTTGATCCGCTTTGCACCTGCAAAATAAGCTGACGCAAATGAGCCGTCATTTGGTTAAAGGCTGTGCCGAGTTGACCAATCTCATTTTTAGAGGTCACTTCAATCTCTTCAAGGGTTAGATCACCATCTGCCATCCTTTTTGCGGCATTTGTGACAGAAACAATTGGTTTTGTCATGCGATGAACAAATCTGATCCCAATCACCAAAAGGCCAACAATAATCGCTGCACTGACCAAAATGAGTGTAAGCAATAATTGATTACTATCTTGATTGAGCTGATTGATTTTTTGATCACGTTGTTTTAGCTGATTTTGAGCGAACTCTTTTGTAAAGGTATGTATTTCTTGTTCGATAGGTTGTAATTCTTGACTGAGGCGGGTGTTGAATTCTTTTTGATTTTGCATATTTAATGAATTAAATAATCGATTTGTTGAGGTGTAGTAGAGATAATTTTTTTCTGAGATTTGATCTAATAGATTTTTTGCTTGTTTGACCGTACTCATTTTCGAAGCTTCTGCTGTTTTCTTATGAATATCTTCATATGTTTGCTCAATTTTCTGCAAATTTTCAGCATCTTGCACGACGACATATGTTTTAATCTGTGCTTCCTGCTTTTGAAGAAGCGCTTCTAATTCCAGCGAGGTCTGATAAAGCTTCACTTCCTTGCTTAATAGCGCTTTATAGGATTGATCTGTTTTGTAATAGAGAAAGCTTGAGAACCCTAACATACTGACAAACAAGACACATATGACAATAAGCCCAAATAAAAATTGATTTTTTAGTCTCATAATTTCCTCCGAATGGTCTGAATTGGACAAAAATTAATGAATGACATACGGCCTCATACAGGCATGTATTTCATCCATCCACTTTCTATATTCAGGTATAAAGTATGTTTTCAGGAATGATTGGAAGTGATTTGAAGGGAATGTATAGAAAGCTAGTATATCAAAACTTAAAAATATTTGATCAAACGAACGAATCGTTTTGGCAAAGTGTTCATTTTCAATAATTGAAAGCAGAAGAGGATGTGTTGTGTCTAAATGAAAGAAGGCATGGATCAGATCATTAAAGATCCGATCCCCTTCTGTTTTGTCAAAATCCTTCTCAATTTCATCTAAATAGTTTAGACTCTCTTCTATCGTGTATAGAAGTTCATAATATGTGGTTAATAAAATATAGTCATTTGAACGATACGCCACAGGTCTCACCTATTTATTTCCGTTTATCGTAGTATACGCCGTCACTTGTTATGGGCTGGTATGGATTTTGATAATTCAGCTGTTTTGTTTTCTTTTTTTGAATGGCTTGAATATCTGCTTTTATCCCATTTTGGATAACCGTTAATTGCTTCGCCATCTGTTGATCTGTTTGGATGATTTCTCGGATTTTCTCTTTTTCTTGATCCGTCAATTCATGCTGTATATCTCTCATTAATTCGTCTCTCTCAATTAAAAAGGCATCAAAGTCTTCAACCAGTGTCTCACTTTGCGGATTTTCCGCTATTTCGGCTGCCATTTTTAATGTTTGATCATGCAACTGATCCACAATACTCATAGAGAACCCCCGATAGAGTGGTGACGCCCTTTTCGATCGGTTTGAATGACTTCCTTCCACGCATCACGGAAATCAGTTACGTACTCTTCTACTTCATTCAATATCTCTTCGTCATTTTGAAGATTGGCTTCTATCAGTCTGCGATAAATGTAATCATACATACTTGCCATACTCTTTGATACGTCATAGGAACGATTTAAGGTGACATTTAATTCTTGAATGATGTTTTGAGCCTTTTTTAGGTTCAAGTTTCTCGTTTCTGCATCCTCTTTTTGAATGGCATGCTTCGCTATTCTGATGAACTTTAAGCAGCCTTCATAAAGCATAAGCGTCAACTCGGCAGGTGTTGCGGTCTCAATAGAATTTTTCTGATAGGCGGCATAAGGGTTCTGTATTGCCATATGTTATAAACCTCCAATTATTGTCCAAGCAGTTGAGAAAGGTAGCCAGATTGGTTGTTTAGCTTTTGAATTGCACTATCCATGGCGTTAAACTTTTTGTAGTAACGGGCTTCAACCATTTTTAAACGATCTTGGAATGTACTCATTCGTTTTGTCAAAGAATCAAGGTCCTTACCAAGTCCGTATTCCTTTGATTCCATTGTTATGCTGCCAGCCTTTTTTTGAATGCTCTTCGAAAAGTCTGATAAGGAATTTTTGATACGATAGATGATTCCTTGTTCTTGATATTGCTGCTGCGCTTTGTCTTTATCCTTTGAATCCACATTTAAACTACCCGAGATGAACATTTGTCTGACCTTCTCCGGGTCTTCTTCAATGGCTTTTTTTAATTTCTCTACTCCATCACTATCCTTAATAAATTCAAGCTTCCCACCATCTTTATAGCTGGATGATGTCGAAATACCGATTTGTGTGAGTTGGATTTTATTCGCGTCACTTGTCGTAATATTAGCATACAAATCACTTCTTATTTTAGAGGCACCAGATCGTAAAATGGAATCACTTCTCAGCAAGCCAGACTTCGCGGTCGTTTCCCATAGCTCTATTTCTTTTTCAGACATCGCTTTTTTCTCTTCAGCCGTTAATGGATGATAGTCTCTGTTTTTCTTTTCATTGACTTTTCCATTAATCTGCTCAACGAGTTCATTATATTTATCAACAAATTGTTTAATTTTATCATATATTGCATCCACATCTGTTGAAACGTTTAAGCTGACGGGCTTATCTGTGGTTGCTTTAAGCTCGTACGTAATATCAGCCTGTGTGAATGTATTGTTGTTATTCTCCATTTTCAGACCATTAATCTCGTATTGCGCCTTCTGTCCTTGAGTGGTTGCAACTAATTTGTTATTTCCATCTACTTGGAAGCCTAGTTGCGTTAAAAATGAAGCTGAATTGCCATCAGCTGCTTTAATACTGACGCCTTCACCCGTTGTCCGAGAAGTAAGAGCGATGGTATCCACGTAGTTCGTTCCATCAGAGATTTGGCCTTTGTAAGCCGTCACACCTAATTGCGCGCTGTTCAGCTTTTTCACGATGTCATCAATTGTATCGGTATCAGAAGTATTGATTGTCACCGTTTTTGGTTCTGTCGAATCTGGTGTCGTCACTTCAAACGTAAACGTTCCGTTTGTTGGTGTAAATCCAGATGTACCAGAGGATTTGAAGACGGAAGCTGTCGCTAGCTGAGTGACATGAATAGAGCCAGAGGTCGCATTTGTTGATCCAGTTGCTGTGACAGCAGATTCATTAGAGCTTGTCACCTTTTTGGCGCCATATGTACTTGGACGCGTTAAGTTTAAACTGTTGATCAAATCATCTAATTCTTTAATTTTCGAGTTAACCTCGCGATAGCTGTCTCTTTGCCATTCAAGTGTTTGTTTCTGGCGCGTCATTGTATCAAGTGGTGCTTGCTCCGTTTTCATCAGCTTTGAAACGATTTCATCAATATCGAACACATTTGAAAATCCAGTAATACGATTGACCATTGTTTATGTTCTCCCTTCATTTACATTCTTTTATCTACAAATAGACCGACAATTTCTGTCATTGCCGCATAGAAATCAAGCCATTCCTTGGACGGAATTTCTCTAATGACTTCATCTGTTTGGTTATCTACGACTTTGACATAATATTCGTTGAGTTTTTCATGTAATTCAAATTGAAGATGAAATTGAGTAGGTTCAATCAGCTTGTTTGCGCCTTGAAGCGTTTTTTCAATTTCTTCTTTTGAAACAGCCCTGCCATTTGCTTGTGAGTCAGAGTTTACATTGTCATTCTGGTTATTAGAAACACGGGTTTGAAATGCATCGATAATTGGCTCTAATGATGTCAACTTACCAACAGACATAGTTATTCAGCTCCTGTGCTTTAATCTATCTTTTATATCGGCTTTGAATTTGCAAATTAAATATAGATGGACCGATTTGTTAAAGTTTCCTATAGATCATGAACATCTGTATCGAAACGCTTTCACACGGAGAAGGACAGCTGAATGCGATAAAAAAATCCTCACTTTTTTTGTGAGGATAATTGAGAGAGGAGATCTAAGGATAAACTCGCTGCACGATTGTTTTCTTCTTGAATAGACAGGTACACTTCTTTCCTGTGAATATCGATGTGCTTAGGAGCCTCAATCCCGACTTTCACTTGATCGCCTTCGATTGAAATAATCTTGACTTCAATATCATCGCCTATTTGAATCGACTGGTTTAATTTACGAGACAGCACTAACATGAGGATGCCACCTCTAACAAATGTTTTGTATGATAGGCTGAATCATGCAAAATCACCTGCTTGGCTTTCATGTTTTTCCGGTTCACAATAATAGGCGCTCTTAAATTGGCTGTTGTTTTTTCAATAGATGATTCCATTGTTAAAATAACCATTACTTCCACATCATTGGCATCTTCTACTTCCAGAATGTCTACAACCGTTTCGTCTAAATCAAATTCGTATTGATTGAAGAATAAAAACGGGCTGCTGACGATAAAGCCTAATGCCGAGTTTTTCAATGATTGAAGAACTAAAAATGGAGACTCTTCTGATAAAGGCAAAATGACAAACTGTTTTTGATCCAGAAATCCTGGTATCCCGTTAGAGAAGTGAATGATTTGCTCCTCTTTGATTGTCACTTCACCATGATATTTTGTTTGAATGATCATAATTCACGACCTTTTTCGTTATTCTTAACTATACCTTATCACCATTTTGGCCCGTTTCGTCAACTTCTATTTTTAATTCTGGGTATTGTAACATATCAATATTGACCTTACCTGGCTGGTAGTTAACGATTGGTTTATGAGGTGTGGCCTCTATGATAGCTTTTTGCGGCTCCACATCAATTTGAAGCTCAGAAGGCTGATAGTGAATTTTCACACTAAAGAATGAAGGTATCACACCAATGGTGAATTGTTTTGCTGGGGGACTGCCATTGATTTTGGCAAACTCAGCAATCGCATTCCCACCATTCTCGATCTTGATAAGTTCACTTCCTTCTTCCGCTCTTCGACCCATTCCTTCTCCAACAGCACGCTTCCCCTCAGCTGCCCATTCCTCAGAACGCCTAAAAATCGACTTGATGTCCATATCGGCAAATGCCTCGGTTTGATCAATGGTTAATTTCGACGGTGTCCTTTTGATATTCATGACAGCTCGTGGCTGCTGAATCTCAAGGTCCGCTCGTGGCTGCTCTACTTCTTGCCGGGAAGGAGTTGTCGACATTTGAAGCTTTGCATAGGTTTGCTGCATTAACAATCTAGGGATTTGCATATGTTCACCTCCATGATGCAAAAAAGCACCCATCGGATGCTTTTTATTATCTTAAGAAATCTACAAGGGATGGCTGAATGACTTTAGCTGTTGTCGCTAAAGCAGCTCTATTCACCGTCTCTTGTTGAAGAAGATCAAGAATTGCCTTTTCACTTTCAACATCTTCATTATCTGATTTAGCATTTTTCAGTACTTGAAATTGTGAAGTCAAACGACTTCCTACTAAGTCAACACGATTCGAACGCGCTCCTAGGTCAGATCGCTCAGCACTCATCACTTCTTTAAACTGATCGATACTTCCTAATGCATCATCAGAATTCGCAAACGTTCCATTTTTCAGTGAGTTTTCTAAATCAGTCAGCATTTCAATGACATTTTGACCGTTAGCCTGTCCGCCAAACGCTGAGATTGGATTTGAGTTTACATTTAAAGTGATACCATCAGAAATGTTCGCTTGAACAGCATTTGCATCTGTATAATTTTCGAAGTTAAATGTATACGTTCCGTCTGCATTCTCGACAACTGGTTTAACATTTGTATTTGTCCCATTAAATACGAACTTACCTAGCATTTGAGTGTTCATTGCATCAATGATTTGTTTCTTCATCTGGCCAATTTCCACTCCGATAGCTGCTAAATCTTCGGGCTGCTTTGTTCCGTTCGCCGCATCAAGCACTTTATCTCGTATATTAGACATAATATCAATGATTTCTGTGACACTTGTTTCAGATGTATCAATCCAGTTTTGCGCTTCATTTAAGTTATTTTTATATTGTTCATTTCGAAACAAGGCAGTACTATATTGAAGGCTTTTCACTGCTGCAACAGGATCATCAGACGTTTTCGTGAAACGTTTGCCTGTTTGTGCCTGCTCATTAATTTTAGAAAGTTTTTCATAACTTTTACTAATATTTCGAAGTGAGTTTTGAGAAATCATACCTTGTGTGACTCGCATCCGTTATCCCTACCTTCCTACGACACCCATGCCGTTTATGACCTTATCCAATACTTCATCTTGTAATGTCATAATTCTCGCAGCCGCATTATATGCATGCTGAAATTGGATCATATTCGTCATTTCTTCATCAATGGAGACAGCGCTAGTCGACATTCTACGTTCATTGGCTGAATTGACAAGAGCAGCTGAACTGCTTTCAAGCGTCATGTTCTTTTTCCCTTGTACCCCCATCTCAGCAATAACATTTTGGTAATAATCCTGAATTGTCGTTGTATTTCCGCCGATTGGTAACTTTAAGTCTTGTATATTAGCTAATTTCGTAGCATTCGAACCGTCACCTTGTGTTTGATTGAGAGATGCAGCAATATTATCTGTTGATGCTAAAATGACATCGCTCACTTTAATACGAGCTGCCAAACCTTTATTCAACTCATTGTTATTTTCGATATCAAAAAAGTCTTGTCCACTTGCACCATTTAACGTGTACCCCTGCTTATGTACATCGTTAAATGTATCCATGAATACTTTTGCTACTTCATCCAGCTCTGCAAGCATATCTGGGTACATGCCTTTTTCTAAACCATTTGACATGTAGCCGTAAGCTTCAACAAGTGCTTTTACTTTACCGTTCACTTGTAATTGATCCGCTGCAATGGTTGTTGTTCCGAATTGAAGTGAATTAACAAGTCCCGTTGTATTATCGTAAGAGATTTGCAGTTCAGACTTTTCGTTCGTAATACCATTCAAAATGTTTCCTGCGGATTGTCCATTTGCACCGATAATGTCGATGTTGACAGTTCCTTCAGCAATTTTGAGCGCATTACCGCCAGGTGGATTGTAGCTGACCTTAATATCAACAAGTGAGGATAATTGGTCGACCAAAGTATCACGTGTATCATAAAGATCATTTGGAAGATACCCATTTGGTTCAACTGCTGCAATCTGTTTGTTCACTTCATCTATTTGAGATAAAAGAGTGTTTACATCTTTGGCTGTTGAATCGAGTTCCGTTTTTAAATTCTTTTGTATCGTTGTTAAAGAAGAATTGAGCAGACGAAATTGGTCAACTAAAGCCTGTGCACTTGTTTTAACAACTGTACGTGCAGAAGCCGTATCAGCATTTTTTGATTCCGATAAGACCTGTAATGATTTCCATAGATTATCAAAAGCTCTGTTCAAGCCTTCATCCGTCAAGTCATTCATAACCCCTTCCATCTGTGAAAGGGCATCTGACTTCGTTGAGTAGTAAGATAAGTTATTATTATGATCTCTGTATTGTAGATCTAAAAAGCTGTCTCGAATTCTTTCAACCGTTCCAACTTGTACGCCTGTCCCCATTTGGCCATACGTCTTGCCGTCATAAACAGAAATGACTGGATAAGGATTTTCTGCTTTAAAGGTCACTCTTTGTCTTGAGTAGCCCTCCGTATTTGCATTGGAGACGTTGTTTGATGTGACATAAAGCCCTGCACGCTGGGCTGTGATTCCTCTTTTTGCCGTTTCTAGTCCCATGAATGTAGAACCCATTGGTATCCTCCTTGTTTACGCCTTTGAATCAAACAAAGCCCTTTGCTGTTTAGGCTTTGAACTCTCAAGACCATTTTGTCCGTAATTCATATTTTCTTTATTAGGGTTAACGAGATCGAATGTCAGTGAAATAAATTGAAGTGACTGCTGAATAAGCTGCTTGTTCAGTTCATTTACATCTTTTAGTTCCACCATGATGTCATTTAGTTTCTCATATAATGAAATGAGCTCTTCTTGATCTGTACCTTCAGCCTTTTCGATACATGCAGTGATGGTTGGTGATTGATCACTTTGTAAAAATTGAACGGTCGCTTCAATTCGTTTTTCTTCTAATTGAGAAATGGCCTGAATATACTTTTGCTCTAAATTCAGGACCTCTGAAAGAGCATCGATCTCATTGCTTTTCAGCATTTCTGTTTTATCCTTAGACAACTTTAAAAGCTGTTCATGCAATCCATAGAGACGATGCAGTTCTTCAATAATTATTTTAACTGACATTCACGCTGCTCCCTTTTGTTATTGTTGTTTATAAAAATTCAGCATTTTATCTGCAATGCCTTTTGTATCTACTTGATATGTTCCGGCTTCAATGCTTTTTTTAATTTGGTCAATTTTATCTTGGCGTTCTCTCATAATATTCGGCACCTTTTGCATTTCGATTGCCTTTTTAGAAATTTCGACTTTATCAGTTGATTTAGCTTGATTCGATTGCAACGTTTGTTTCTCATATGTTTTCTTGTAAGGATTTACTGGTTGTGTTCCATATCGATTAATTTTCACGGGATTCCTCTCGCTTTCCGTTACAGTCTGTCTTGATTCTATCCATTTTATCGACCAAACTGCAACTTAGTTTAGGGAATCAGTCGTTTTTAGGATTAATGGCATAATAGGTGTCTTTTTTCCTAGATTCAATCTCCCTTTTACGCTCCTCTTCTTGGTTCATTTGGCTGATTTGCGAATGAATATCCTGTTCACATTGGCTGCATAGCTTGTTTTTCCTGATCGCTTTGCCACATCTTTCACAAGGATAATTAATATTTGGAAATTGACTAATTTGCAGTCTTTTCAAACGAATAAATTTCAAGATTAATTCTTCATCAACTTCTGTTGCTTCTACTATTTCAGCGATGGTTGATTGTCTATTACTTTGTTTTCTCAAGAATTTATATACCATATCAAAAGAACGTTCTTCTTCTTCAAAGCATTTGTTACAAACCGTTTGGATGGTGGTTTTTAAAAATAGCTGATTACATTGTGGACAGTTTGCCAATTGATTCATAACCAAAACCCCTTACGTTATTTTCTTTTCTTATTATCGGTTAATTATCATGATTTTTAACTACGTATCAACGTAAAAGAAGAAACACTTTTAGCACCTGCGTCTTTCAAAATTCTTGCCGCATCATAGATGGTTGCTCCCGTTGTATAGATATCATCAACTAATATAATATCCCTTTGAACAATCGCATCTGTTTGCTTGATTTGAAACAATCCTTTTTGATCTAGGCGTTCATTTTTCTTTTTTTTAGACTGCTTACTTTGATGTATTTTCACGAGTGGTTGCAATATTGGCTTATCTAGCAAAGAAGCGATTATCACGGACTGATTAAATCCTCTTTCTTTTAGTCTTTCATGACTTAAAGGAATCGGTATCAGCAATGGGTCTTTTATGCAGAAGGAATGTTTAAATGCTGCTTGTACATCTTTTTTAAACAGCTCAGCTAAAGCCGTATCACCCCGAAATTTAAAGCGGGCAAGGACTTCTTTCATCAACTCGTTGTAAGTATAAACTGACCTATTTTTTACAAGGATTTTAGTAGAATCAGAGCGTTCATTCCATCTGTTACAGTCCTGGCACAATTGGTCATTTGACTGCGCCCTTCCGCATGTTGGACAAATAGGACGCTCAATCTTTACTAAGTGATCCTTACATGCTACACAAAGGCGATCATCATTTAATAGTAGGAATGATTTCCATGTAAAAGCAGGCACAAAATGTCCCTCGCAAATTTGGCAAATCAATTGGTTTCCTTGTTCAGCAGCAGACGATTTTCACACCTTGGAAATGCAGAGACCTTGGAAGCTACTTCTGTCAGAATGACCAGCATCGCAGTATTCTTCTGTTTATCCACCATCTCAGATTTACTGTAAGATATTTTATCGATATCTGTTATATATTGTGGTTTCACTTGATTCAGTGAAATCGCTAATACATCTTCCATACACTTTTCACAATGACAAATCATGTTTAATTGGTTGAGATATTGATTGAGAATTTCCTTGAGTAGTATTTCTTTTGCATTGAGTAGCATATTTGTCTCTCCTGCCATTTGTGTATTGTGAATATAATGTACCATGATTTAGTTGAACCCACACTGTTTTTCAGAAAACTCTTTTGCAGCCGTCTCATTCATTTTTGCGATATGCTTCTTTGCTTGTTTCATACTTCTCGTTAAACCAAAATGAAAAAGGAAAACATCTCCTGTACAATAATCCGGGTGTCTGCCTACCCGCCCAGAAATCTGAACAAGTGCACTCTCTGTAAAAATAGTAGATTCCGAACCAAGTACCCCCACTTGAACATTTGGAATCGTTACGCCTCTTTCTAAAATAGTGGTTGTAACTAGTACATTGTATACGTAATCTCTAAAGTGCTGAACCTTTTGTTTCCTATCCGGATCATCGGCAGATACTCCCTCCACGTTTAAGGATTGTTCTCGAAGAATCTTCGTTACCTTCTTCATGACAGCAATTGAAGGAACAAAAAGTAATATTCTTCTCTTATTTGCAATATGTCTCTGCATCCAATTCATCACTTTAGGGGGCAGCTGCTTCTTTTTTAATTTCTTTTTCCAATGTCCGATCCAATGAAAGGTCGGTACGGGTAATGGTTGCTCGTGAAAACGCAAAGGAATTTTTATCGCTTCCAGTTTTCCACGAGAAACCTCTCTCGTCATTTTTTTAGAGGGTGTCGCACTTAAATAAATCCTAACCCCTCTGTTATTTCTCATCGCCTTTAGAACAGCAAATTGGAGACGCTCATCCATTGAATAAGGGAAGGCATCGACTTCATCTACAATGAGCACATCAAAAGCATTTTTGTATCTCATCAGCTGGTGGGTTGTGGTGATCACAAGCGGTGTTATTTGAAACCTTTGAGAACTGCCTCCATAAAGTACGGTAATTGTCACCCCTTGAAATGCTTTTCTAAGCCGTGGTTCGAGTTCAAGCACAACATCTGTTCTAGGTGTCGCAATACAGACACTCATTCCTTGATTTAACGCATATTCGATTCCATGAAAAAGCACTTCCGTTTTCCCTGCTCCGCAAACCGCCCAAACAAGTAGATCAAATTTGTTTTTAATAGCTTCAATTATCCTTTCTGACGCTCTTTTTTGCCCTTTGGAAAGCTCTCCCTGCCATGTTAATTCGGCTCGACATGTTTCTTCCATTTGTGGACCTGTCCATTCATAAAGAAACCCACATTCTGCTGCTTTTCCCATCATGATGCATGATCTACAGTACACACAATCCTTTTGACACACTTCACAAGGAGAATGAGCAAAGTACCGCTTGTTTGATACACCGCACCGGCAGCATGTAAAACCATTTGCTTTCCTCTCAATGGCAGGAGACCGATTGACTAATCCTTTCTCCTCCAGCCAATCTAAATTGAACTGTGTGCACTTTGTTTCATCGGTGAGCAGATGGCGTGAATGCAGCTGCCGCATTAGTTCCATTGCTTTGTCCATATTCAACATTACCAAACACCTTTCAATTGATGTTTGGCTATTATGCGCAAAGACATGACCTTTCGTCCAACAGGTAAAATAGAAAAACAAAACCCCTTTTCCATAAGAAAAGAGGTTTTTTAGGAATTATCTAATCACCCAGCCAAGAGCTAAAGAACCTTCACCTAGATGGGTGCCGATTACGGCACCAAAGTAGCTTTTATAAAATTCAACATGAGGATATTTTTCTGATAAGTGCGCAATTAATTCTTCTGCTTCTTCTTCTCTATTACCATGTATCAGTGTTGCTCTCATCGGAACACCACGTGATGCATCTTCATCAAATAATTCAAAAATACGTGAAATGGCTTTTTTACGTGTGCGAATCTTCTCAAAAGGAACAATTAGCTTGTTGTCAAAATGCAAAATAGGCTTTACCTTTAAGAGGCTTCCAATAAAAGCCTGAGCACCATTTAATCTGCCGCCTCTTTGCAAATGAGTTAAATCGTCTACCATAAAATACGCCCGCTGACTTTCTTTCAGGTAATTTAGATGTGCTAACACATCTTCTAAAGAAGCACCTTCTTGGATTTTTTCAGCAGCTTCTAACACATAAAAACCTTGTGCCATACAGCTTGTTTCTGTATCAAACGGGTAAATATCAATCCCGTCAACTAGATCATTCGCTGAGACAGCACTGTTATACGTTCCACTAATTCCACTTGAAAGGTGGATACTAATCACGGCGTCGTATGTTTCACTTAGTTTTTCATATAAGGCTATTAATTCACCGAAAGCAGGCTGAGAGGTTGTTGGAAGATCTTTGTGTTTTTTGATTTCTTCATAATATGTCTTCCAGTCCATTTCTATTTCTTCACGGTATGATTCACTGCCAAAGATGACGTTAAGGGGGATCATATGAATATTATGTTTATCACGCAGCTCTTGTGGTAAATAAGCAGTACTGTCTGTTACAACGGCTATTTTCATTCTTAAATACCTTCCTTATTCGTTAAGTTACTCTTTTTTATTTTAAAAGAATGATCATTTTTCATTAGATTTATAATAGTAATCAAAAAAGCCTGCCTAATCAATAGGCAAGCCCGCTATATCCGAAAAAGACTCCTTACCCTGTCTATCATTTCCCTCCACCTAAAATGTGAGAGAATAAAAACAGGCGAAAAAGGAGTACTTGTCCGGAACATTATCTCATTTCTACCCAGCCGTTTTTAATAGCTACAACAACAGCTTGTGTACGGTCGTTTACATTCATTTTTTGCAAAATGTTACTCACGTGGTTTTTAACTGTTTTCTCACTAATAAAGAGCGATTCACCGATTCCTCTGTTGCTCTTTCCGTCAGCTAACATTTGAAGAACTTCACATTCACGTCTAGTTAAGATATGAAGTGGTCTGCGAATTTCAGGATATACCTCATGCTGTGGATGTGCTGAAACGCCGCTAGTTGCTAAGCGTCGGAATTCATTTACTAAATTATGAGTGACTTTCGGATGTAAATAAGAGCCTCCGTCAGCTACAACTTTCACTGCTTCGATGAGTGTGTCTGCATCCATTTCTTTTAGCAGGTAGCCTCTCGCCCCTGTTTTCAATGCATGTGTTACATAGTTTTCATCGTCATGAATAGATAGAATAATGACTTTTGATTCGGGATAAAGCTCAACAAGCTGCTTTGTAGCCTCAACACCATTTACATTCGGCATATTAATGTCCATAATGACAACATCCGGATGATAGTGTTCTACGATACGTGCAGCTTCGTCACCGTCGTCTCCTTCTGCAACTACTTCAAAAGTAGGTTCAAAATCTAAAATCCGTTTGACACCTTCACGGAATAATTGGTGGTCATCAATAATTACAATATTTACTTTAGTCACAAGCTACGCCTCCCCATGTTTATTGTTCTACACCTGAACTTTATGGTCAATATGTCTTTTGACTCTATTTTACAATTTTATTTTGCAATGTTAGTGGCACGCGAATCATGATGAATGTCCCTAGACCTATTTTTGAGTCTATGGTCATTTTACCTTCCAGTAGGTCTACGCGTTCTTTCATGCCAAGTAAACCGAAGGATTTGTTTTTGTTTGTTTTCACATCTTTCATATCAAAGCCTTTTCCATCGTCTTTAATAATTAAGGTCACAAAGTCTTTCGTTACTTCTACTTTGACAGAGATTTCTTCAGCTTCAGAATGCTTTAATGAATTTGTGACAGCTTCTTGGGCTAGTCTAAACAGTGCTACTTCAAATTGAGAAGCAATTCTTTCACTTTCTGTATCACCTAGGCATTGGAACGTAATTTTGGTTTTCCCATCATATTCTTCAATTGTGTTTAAGTATTTTCTCAGTGTCGGAATCAGACCCAAATCATCTAAAGCCATCGGTCTTAAATCATAAATGATTCTTCTCACTTCGTACAGTGCATTTCGCACATTCTGTCTGAGACTTCTAATTTCTTTAAAACCTTCTTCTGTACCGCGGTCTCTAAAAATCCGTTCAATTAATTCGGAACGCATCATCACGTTTGCCAGCATTTGAGCAGGGCCGTCATGAATTTCCCGAGACACTCTTTTGCGTTCTTCTTCTTGGGCTTCAATAATTCTTAGCCCAAAATCTTGTTTTGCCTGAGCATCTTCAAGTAAAACGCCAACCTGGCGTAAATCCTGGTTGAGATAGTTGAGAACAACTGTAATCTGACTCACAAGCGTTTCAGAGCGTTCAATGACGTCTTGTAAGCTTAATAATCGTCTTTCCAGATCGTCTCTTCTTTCTCTCAGCTGCTTCTCGCGCTGCTGAATCATGGTGAGTTCCACTTGCAGGTTATGTGCTTTTTCGTAGGCCTCACGTATTTCTTCTTCGCTGAATTTGTTGAAGTTTCTGCTGACCTCAGATAAGCGGTTTCTAGCATGTCTTGTATGGACTTCCAGCTTATCCCCAAAATCAATTACTTCGTTTACTTGCTGCTTGATTTGCTTGAGCTCTTCTACTAGGCTTTCATATTGTTGACGGGACTGTTCGCCTATTCTAAATACTTCGTCCTTGCTGCCATCAACTGTACTTAGCATTTTCATGATGATTGAATCCAATAATTTCGGATCCATTTTGGGTGTTGTCATGGCTTTTCCCTCCCGTAACAGTGATGTCATCTTTTTTTATTATAAATGTCATTGATCTGCATTTTATGTCGAATTATAATGAAAGAATGCGTATAAATTATGAAGTTTTTATGACGACCCTTTTTCCGCTCCTATCATCATAACAAAATACGCTGTAAAATTCTAAAACCAATGCAAATTTTCACTAGTCTTACAATTTGCTTGTCAGGAGGGTATGTCTTTTGCTGAATCGCTATCTTACAGTAAAAAGTCGTGGCGAGCATGAGATCGTCATTGAAAAATCACGTTTTATTTGTCATATACAGCGTGCTGTCTCAGAAGAAGAAGCACAAGCATTTATACAATCCATTAAAAAACAACATTGGAATGCCACACATAATTGTTCAGCCTATCTCATTGGTGAACATGACCTGATTCAAAAAGCGAATGATGATGGTGAACCAAGCGGTACAGCAGGTGTGCCAATGCTTGAAGTGCTAAAAAAACGGAAGCTGAAAGATACAGTCGTTGTGGTCACTCGTTATTTCGGCGGTATCAAGCTAGGTGCCGGTGGATTGATTCGTGCCTACGGAAAATCTGTATCAGAAGCTATCAACCATGTTGGAATGGTAGAGCGCTGTTTAATGCGTACAATGCACACAACAATAGATTATACATGGCTTGGAAAGGTAGAGAATGAGCTTAGAGCCTCATCTTTTCAGCTAAAAGAAATCCATTATGCAGAAGATGTTATTTTTGAGACATATGTCGAAGAAACACAAACAGAGCAGTTCATTGAGTGGATGACTGAGCTGACAAATGGAAAGAGTGTTACAAAAGAAGGCGAACTGATTTATTTAGAAAAGGACATTGGTCCGATAAAGGAGACAGATGAATGGCACAACGAGTAAAAGTGCGTGTACGAAAGAAAAAGAGTAAGAAGAAGAGAATGATCAAACGTATTCTGGTCTTATTTTTGCTTCTTATCATCTGCATGGGCGGATTTGCAGTATATAAAATCGTCAATACTCTTCA
This sequence comes from Bacillus sp. I-2, assembly GCF_001974945.1. NCBI lineage: Bacteria > Bacillati > Bacillota > Bacilli > Caryophanales > Bacillaceae > Bacillus > Bacillus sp. I-2. Next base: position 417,291 of record NZ_LZRW01000022.1, read on the forward strand.
AGCTGCTGACAAAACATATGATGAACTAAACCGTGGAGAGAAATCGAATCTTCGTGATGCTGTCATTGATATTAAGAAAAAACCTTTCTCTGTATTATTTGTCGGAATTGAGGATTATGCCACAAAGGGTGATCATGGCCGTTCAGATTCACTCATTGTCGCAACGATTAACCCTCAAGACAAAACAATGAAAATGGTTAGTATCCCTCGTGACACACGCGTACAGCTTGCAAGTGATACAACAGGAAGTAAAGAAAAGATCAATGCAGCATTTGCTAAAGGTGGTAAAGATGAAACGATTGAAACTGTCGAACAATTCTTGCATATTCCGATTGATAAGTATGCAACCGTTGATTTTGACGGATTCAAGGATGTCATTGATGAAGTCGGCGGAATTGATATCGATGTTCCATTTGACTTCAATGAAAAAAGTGATGTTAAAAAATCGAAAAAGATTTACTTCAAAAAAGGCAATATGCATTTAAACGGGGAAGAAGCTCTTGCTTACGCACGGATGAGAAAACAAGATCCACGCGGTGATTTCGGACGTAACGATCGTCAGAAACAAATTTTACGCGCAATGATTGATCAAATGGCGAAGCCTAATAACATTGCGAACGTCGATAACATTGCTAAAGAAGTCAGTGATCACATTAAGACCAATTTCCGTATCACAGAAGGTCTCGCGCTTCAGCAAATCTACAGCGGATTTAAAGGAGACGACACAGAAACACTCTCTATTAAAGGAACAGACCTTTACTTAGGGCCAAATCGGACGTATTACTTTGAGCCAGATACAACCAATCTAGCTAACGTCCAAAATGAATTACGGACGCATTTAAAGCTGCCTGCTGAGTCTTCAACAGAAACAGATTCACAAACCAATCCGTCCTCTGGTGAAACAGGGACAAATGATACACCTAACTCTTCGACCAGCACACCTGGACAATAATAAAAACAGCCCAGTTCCTAGGAACGGGCTGTTTTTTATTGTCTTTTGACCATTCGTTTATAAAATTTCGTAAATGGTTTAAACTCTTCATTCACCAAGCCTGTGACTTCCGCAATCACTTGCATGAACATGACCAGTAAAAAGATAATAATCAGTGATAACCATATGGTGGCACTTGTCAGCAAAATGGCACTTAAGCTAAAGACTAAGCCAATCATATAAATCACGATGACAGCCATGCGATGGGACAAGCCAAAGGCCATCAGTCTATGATGAATATGAGATTTGTCAGGTGCTGAAATCGGCTGTTTGTTTAATATTCGTCTAATGATGGCAAAGGTGGTATCGAAAATAGGGACACCTAAGATGATCACTGGGACAACAACACTAAACAAAGTGACACTTTTGTACAGCCCTAATAGTGACAGTACCGAAATCATATAGCCTAAAAAAAGCGAACCGGTGTCACCCATAAAAATCTTCGCCGGATGAAAGTTGTAAAAGAGAAAGCCGATGGTACTGCCAATAACAACAAGAGATAAAGAAAGAATCAAAATTTTATCAGCTGAAAATGCCATCACGGCAATGGTTGATAAACCGATGACAGAAATTCCAGCAGCCAGTCCATCAAGGCCGTCAATTAAATTAATGGCATTTGTGATTCCGACAATCCATAACACGGTTAGGGGATATGCCATCCAGCCTAACTCAATTCGATCTGTTAAGAAAGGAACAGAGAAAAAGTCCATTTTTAAGCCTGTGCTGACAATCAGACAAGCAACAAGAACTTGTACGAGAAATTTAAATCTTGCACTTAAATTATATTTATCATCAAATATACCTAGAATGACGATAAGTACGGCACCAACTGAAATTGCTGTAATTTTATTATGTAGAAACAGCCCGCCTGCTAATGCTCCAGCCGCTACCCCAATAAAAATTGCCAAACCGCCCATTCGAGGCATTACTTTATCATGAACTTTTCGTTTATTCGGCTGGTCCACTGCACCAATCTTAATTGCAAACTTTTTGACGATTGGTGTCACAATTAAAACTGTAGCCAGAGAGACAAAAAACGCTAATAAGGCGCGTTCGTAATCCATAGGTCAGTCTCCTTCTAAATTGAAATCTGTATTTTGTATATTGGCCGCTCTTTCCATTATACAATTGAATAGAGGATGATCACAAGCTCCCCCTGTGAAGAAGAAACAAATAAAAACGCACAATCCCTGATGAATTATGCGTTTTCTTTAATATTCGTTAGTTCCACCATATTTGTGAACAGCGCGTGCCAATCTTTTTTCTTCGCACGGCTTTGTCTTAGATGTCTATAGGTCATGTCGTCTTTTTTGCTGATCACTTTTTGGCAGGCTTCTACGAAGAGTGCAGGATCTTCGCCTTCTAAATATTCATACACATCATTCTCTTTTAGCCTTTCCGTTGACGGAAGATTTAAACCGACAACCGGTATTCCTGCGGCTAAAAATTCATATAGCTTGAGCGGAAACACGGCTTGATTGTAAGGAGATTGTTTGTATGGCATCATTCCTACATCAATCAGCTTCATATACGCAGGCACTTCTTCTGGTGCAACAGCACCTGTCCAAATCACATTCGGCAGTTTAAGTGCATGCTGAAAAGATGGATCACCATTTGTTCCATCCGGACCGACAAATAAAAATGTCCAATCAGGCTTCACGCGGGCAGCTTCTGCTATCATGTCAAAATCCAGCTTCGGCTTGATGCCTCCAATAAAACCAAGAACAGTTCCTTCTCTTCCTTGCAGCACATCCTCCTTACATGGAAGATTGCTTTTTGCAAACACATCGTACTCGACGCCATTTTCAACTGTAAACACATCTTTTGGTTCGCCCATAAGACGCTTTTTGATTTGATCGTGTAAGTATTGAGAAGAGCATGTAATGCTGTGTGCGTATTTGATGATTCGATTTTCTGCTTTCACAATGACACGCTGTCTCATATAAGAAAGCAAATTATTTTTGCCGCTTATCGGCTCTCCCCACAGGTCACTGCAGTCATAGACAATATGTTTCCATTCAAATAAAGAAGATAAGAGCGGAAAACCCGGAAACGTATACCATAAGCAAACAGCGATTCCCTTTTTTTCTTCCTGCCGCAAATGCTCAAGAAGAGGGGACAATTTATGAATATAGAACATGTCTTGATATCGGCCAAAGCGAAAAAATTTGCTCTTGAGCACATCAGGAATGGTCAATTGCTTCATTCGATCGGTTATGGGTTGAAAGGGAGCTGTATGACGGGATGCAGATGGGCATACCCAGATGACCTCTTTCGTTTCTGGATCAGATGCTAGAAATTCCGCCAGTCGATGCCGTCTGTACCTCAAGCCGTCCTGTCCCCATTCTCCCGTCGCTACGATAACATGTATGATCGAGTCTGCTTTCACCTTTATCACCTTTTTTCCCTTCTGTTTATAAGCGCTTCTTCACAGCATTTGTCGCATAGTGCATAAAACACCAAGATGCTTTGACAAAATGAAGCTGCTCAATTTCTCTGTAGACGAACCACGTTTTTTTCGCTGCTTTCCACTTGTTACTAGAGATCGAGTTTCCAACGATGCGGTATTCACTGAGCGGTTTACTCATTCCATAGGCTGTAAATCCTCTTTTTAATATGGACAGCCATGTAGCTAAATCCTGTCTTGTGCGGATGTTCGGCATTTCTATATGTCCTATCTTCTGTACATCAAGCATCACCGTTAAACAGCCGATAATGGTATTTTTCAAAGCTTCATCATAAGTTAATCTTGCTGGTGCAGTGACGGTTTTTTCTAACGGTTCTCCATTTTCTGCAATGATGTCATATGCCGTGAATGTAAAGGCATAATCGTTTGTCAGCATGAAGTCTACCTGCTGTTCAAGCTTCGTCTCTTTCCACTTATCATCGCTGTCTAAAAAAGCAATAAAGCGGCCTTTTGCCTGTTTGATGGCTGCGTTTCTAGCGATGGCGGCTCCCCCATTTTGCTCTAAATAAATGACGTTGATTCTGTCGTCTGCTTCACTTAAGTCCCCAAGCAGCTTCCTTGTTCCATCTGTTGAACAATCATCTGCGATGATCAGTTCCCAATTAGAATAGGTTTGGGCAAGGACGGAATGAACTGTATCCGTTAAATAACGTTCCGCATTATAGGCCGGTGTAATGATTGATACTAACGGTTGATTGTTCACCTAAGACTCATCTCCAGTTCATCATTAAGATTCTTTGAACACTTCGGGTAAGACCACAAACATGAGCGAGATACTAAAGCCAATGACAAGTCCAAGCAGTGCCCGCTTTTTCGCTGACATGCCTTTATTGCCTTCATCAAGAACTTGAGCAGGATCAACAATCTTCGCCTGCTTCATTCCAAGCTTTGTAGACTCCAATTCATATAAAAATCGCTCTTTATCTACTTTGGAATCGTTGCTGACAGATTCGTCTTCTAGAGCAGATAATCTACTTTCAATCACCTGCTGCCTTTTTGTAAATAATGCTTTGTCTTGCTTCAGAAATGTATCCGACACCTGCTTCACGACAGCTAAAGCATGATCCTTATCAGCATCTGTGAAGGACAGCTGTAATTGTGTATCTGATTGATTGGTGAGGATGAGGCGGCTTTTCACATCCTGCCTTTCTTCTTTCACATCACTGAGCGCTTCGTTCAAAAATGCATCGCTTTTTAATAGAGATGTCACTTCTGCGATATTGTTATACACTCCGTCATCATATTTACCAAGTGTAAGCGTAACGGCAGCTGTGTAACTAGACTGCTGCACTGTTCCTTTGGCAAAAAAGAATCCAAAAGCGCCTAATACGACAGGCAGCAGCACAAGCCATACAATATACTTTTTGATTCGCTTCCCTATTCTAGATATGAAACTAGACATGTTCATTCTCCCAACATTGACGTATTTGCTTTTTCATTAGTGTAGCCATACCAGCGCAGCATCACACATGGTTTACCAAGCGCTGTTTGTTTTTCAACATATTCACCGCTGCGATCACGAGTCCTAAAAAGACCCAGTGGAAATATAAATTCGAGACAGAACTAGGACTGATACTTGAAACGAGAAAGCTCAGCATGGCAGCAAACAAACCTTCAATGATCATTTTTGCTGTTCTTGTGTCAGCCCATTGGTATTGTTTATACAGCGTGAACATGAGATAAGCGTAGACGGAGATATAGCCCAGCATGACCGCAAATCCAAAGTTCGTCATCACTTCCAGCAGCCAATTGTGCACTTCAACGACTTGATCTGTATCAAAGATCGAAAAGTGGGCTAAGTAGTAAGACACATTCCCCGCTCCGACACCAAACCCGTATGAATCCGTAAAGAAATGCCATGCATTTTTGATCAAATTCGCTCTCGCAATGTTGGATGGGAGTGGTTCACTAAAAGAATGCGCCACCTGAGAAGCGAGAAACAAGTCATAAAAGACTGAATAAATCTTGGCTGAAAAAACAGCGATACAGATGACACCAAGTCCACCTGCTGTGATGAGTGACCACTTTTTGAGAAAGCGCGGCATGAGAAGCCACACATAGATGGACGCTCCTGCAAATATGCCAAGCAGGCTGGCGCGGGATTCTGTTAACAAAATGAGATACAGTGCTGCGATGGCGCCAAATAATCCAAATGCTTTGATATAACCATTTTTCATTTGCCGCATACACGCTAAATACAAGAAAAAGCTAATCGATAAAAACGTCGCAAAGTCATTTTGGTTAAAAAAGACAGCTGTAGGATAGTGCTGTTTATACGCCGGCCCAAGATACAATGAAGTATTCGGTAAATGGTTCAAAGTAAAGTGATTATAAAACCCTATCCCCATGACAAATACAGTCATGACGAGCCAAATGCTATAAAAGGTGACCACTTGATCGATTCGCTGAATGTACATAACCACAAGAAAGACAAATCCCATCCCCATAGCAAGCAGGGACATATATTTGAGACCGTCTGTGACCGAATGAGCCCACAGCAGTGAGATGAGCCCGTAAAGAAACCATGCAGCGAAAAAACCAAGAATCCCTTTGACACGAATCTGCTGCCACTGCGATATGTACGTCCCCTTATCTCTCATCCGCCATATGAATAAAGCAAAGGCGGCAATGAGCATGATACGGTAGAGAAAAAGACTAAAGAACCCGGCACTAATTGAAAAGAAAGCGTTATTGAGAAAGGTCAATGCAATTAAAAGATATATGGCTGACATGAACACTTGCTCACCGTTCATGTATAGCTTCATTAACACGAGAAAAGCCGTCAGGACTAAAAGCAGGACCGGAATGGCGACAATCTTTTTTAACCCGGCGGGCTGCGCAGACGCCAATTGTACAAGTCCTAGCCCTGCTGCAAATAATATACAACCAATCATGATTTGCCATGCTGTTTGTTTCACACTCATACCCATTTTCCTCCTAAGCAACCCATCCGATTTGAGGGATTAAGCCTTGACTTCCTGTTTATAGTAGGAAATGGTACGAGCCAAACCTTCCTGTAAACTCACAACAGGCTCCCATGCTAAGACTTTTTTCGTTTCCTCATTTGCCAATGTACTATGCACGATATCTCCTGCACGCTGCGGCTTGTAAATCGGTTCAAGCTGTGATCTCGTTACCCGTTTCATCGTTTGAAACAGTTCATTCACAGTGATGGAATCACCACACGAAATATTTAAACAAACGTTTGATTGGGCTGTTAAAGCCGCAACATTCGCTGCTGCTAGATCACCCACATAGATAAAGTCTCTTGTTTGTTCTCCATCTCCAAAGATAAAAGGAGCCTCATCCTTTGCAAACTTATCAGAGAAAATAGAGACAACACCGCCTTCGCCAAGTGCATCTTGGCGCGGACCATATACATTGCTGTACCTGAGAATACAATAGTCCACATCATAGAGTGATTTTGCCATTTCTAAATACCGCTCTACTGTCAGTTTTGCTAAGCCATAAGGTGAACCAGGCTTTAGCCGGTGAGCGGTGTCTACTGGCAAATACACCGGGTCTCCATAGACAGCTGCTGATGAGGCAAAGATGACTTTTTCCACTCCTGCTTCAGCCGCAGCTTTCATGACGTGCAGAGATCCTTTTATATTGACCTCTTCGTCATATACGAAATCCTGAACGGAAACGGCTACACTTACTTGTGCTGCAAGATGAATGATATAATCCGGTGCGATTTGTTTGATCAAATCAATCGTCGCTGGCTTTGTGACATCTGCCTCCATGCATTGCACGGAAAGATGAGCAATATTTTCTCGAGATCCAGTTGAAAAGTTATCAAGAACGATGGGCTCATAGCCTTTTTCTAGTAAAGCCTCTACCGTATGTGATCCAATAAATCCGCTTCCCCCAGTAACCAATACTTTCTTCATCCAAGCTCCCCCTGTTATTGTGCCTTCGATACCAATTCTGCTTCCCATACACTTGGGCGGCCGATCGATTGGTAAATAAATCCTCTCTCTTTCATTTCTGCTGGATCAAACAAATTCCTTCCATCAATTACAATCGGCGAACGAAGCAGCTGCTTGATTTGGTCTTTATCCATCTTCTGTACGTCATCCCATTCTGTTAGGATGAGACAGGCATCCGTATCTTTTACTGTTTCATACAGGTCGTTGCTGAAAACCGCCTGTGGGCCAAGCTCACGTTCAGCTTCTACATAAGCAATCGGATCATAGGCTTTCACAAAAGCCCCCAGCTCTCTCAGCATTGGGATAATATCTAATGCAGGCGCTGAACGCATATCATTTGTATTCGGTTTAAAGGCGAGCCCTAAGACAGAAATGGTTTTTCCTTTAATATCACCGAACACACTCATCAATTTGCTGACCAGGTGGGCTCTTTGGTTGTTGTTCGTTTCAATGACAGATTCGATCAGCTTGAACCGGTACCCGGATGTTTCGGCAATTTTGAGAAGAGCCATCGTGTCTTTCGGGAAACAAGAACCTCCAAATCCAATGCCTGCTTTTAAAAATTTATGCCCGATGCGGCTGTCTAATCCAACTCCTTCACTGACTTTTTCAACGTCAGCGCCTACACGCTCGCAAATATTTGCAATGTCATTAATAAATGAGATTTTTGTGGCAAGCATGGCATTTGCAGCATACTTAATCATTTCAGCACTTTCTAAGTTGGTCTCTACAACCTCTGTTTGAAACGGATCATGCAGCCTTTTGATGATGCTAGAGGCATGAGTGCTAGTCGCCCCAATGACCGCCCGCTCCATATTCATCGTATCTTGAATCGCTGAGCCTTCTCGGAGAAACTCTGGATTGGATACGACATCAAAAGGATATTTGCTGCGCGATGCCTTTTCCACAATGGCTTGAACGAGACGGCCTGTTCCAACGGGCACTGTGCTTTTATTGACGATGATTTTATAGCCATTCATGTGTTCACCGATCGTTTGAGCGACAGCCTTCACATACGTTAAATCTGCTTCCCCCTGTGGTGTCATCGGTGTCCCTACGGCAATATAGATAATCTCTGATTCCCTAATAGCAGCAGGAATATTCGTTGTAAAAAACAGTCTTCCTTCTTCTGTATTCTTTTCAATCAATTCCTTTAAACCTGGTTCATAAATGGGAACGACACCACTTTTTAAGCTGTTGATTTTTGATTCATCGATGTCACAGCAGATGACACGATTTCCGATATCAGCAAAACAAGTACCCGATACTAACCCGACATAACCTGTTCCAATCACAGCAATTTTCTTCAACATTTTTCATCCTCTCAATAAAAGCATATTGTCCGTTCCAAGCTGTTTATCTATCTATCATTCTTTGCACATTTCATCTTGTTTAAACGATGGATGTTGATTGATTGAACACCTTCTCATATTGCTGAATGAGATGTTTCGCATTATGTTCTGATGAATATTCTGTATGAACCATTTCATGAAGATCGTTCTTCACTTCTTCATTCCATCTGTTTTCATAAAGGCAGGCGTGAATCGCCTCTTTCAGCTGACGCGCCGAACGCGGTTCAACGAGCAGGTGTTGATAGGTTGAAAATAAGGATGGGAGACCACCAACCCGTGTTGCAATGACAGGTACTTTTAAAGCGAGCGCTTCTAGAACGACGGTTGGCATTCCTTCACTGTAGGAAGGAAGTGCAAACAGATCAGCTGCCATTAAGTAGTCTCTCACCTGCTCATTCGGCACCTGCCCTGGGAGTATAATAGATGCTCCCGCCCGTTCCTTGAGTTCCTTTGCAAGGGGGCCTTTTCCAACAAAAACTGCTTTCACTCCATCCATGCTGCTGACAGCATCAGCTAATTCAAGCAAACCCTTCTCTTTCACTAAACGCCCGACGAAAACAACGAGCTTATCTTGAAGGGGTAAACCTAAGTGCTTTCTGATGCCTTCTTGACCTTCTTCCGTTCTGGAAAATGATTGGAGCGGAATACCAAGCGGGAGACATTTTGCTTCTACCTTCGTCATCTCATTTGTCTTTTTAGCCAGCTCCTCACTCACTGTCAGAACAGCAGATGCCTGCCTCACCGCCGTTTCAAAGGCTGCCTTCGCCCCTTTGCTATAGTTCGGATATACATTCACATCACTGCCGTGCAAGGTCAGAAGATAAGGGATTTTCGTTTCTTTCTGAATAACAGCCGCCGCTCCGCCAGACGGCATGGCAAAGTGCGCATGGATAAAATCTGGTGACAGCTGATGACGCTGCATTGCTCTGAGAACGGAAGCCGCTATTCGTTTACTCGGCTGCGCCCATTTCAGCTGTCCAGGGAGCGCTGGATAAGGCGGTCTGTAAACCTTCACTCCGCTTCTCACTTCCTGTTCAGGCAGATCCCTTTTCTGCCGATAGGATGCCTTGAGCATCCGTAAAACCGGCGGATTCACTGGATTAGGACAAATGACAGTCACTTCTATTCCTTGTTTGAGCAGCTCCTGTACTTGCGTTTCATGAAATACGCCCTCACTCGGATGTTTTTCACTAGGATATACACTTGTCAGCCATAGTACCTTCATGACGAACGACCTCTTCTCAATAATTTGCCTGCAGCCTGCGGATACATTTTGATGAGCAGCAAGCCATACAATGCAGCACTGACACAAACAGTCAGTAGTAATTGAAGTGAAATATCTGCTGTCGTTAGCTTCATCCCTTGATGTAAAGCTACCGCACAGACCGCCATGAGCAGCGTCATGACAGCAGGCTTTCCAAGTGATTTTAAATACACCTTCATATCAAGCTGAATGACATATGCCATGAGCCATCTGCCGACAATAAAGTTGAGCAGGCTGACACCTGAGTAGATCCAAGCTACTGTGAGCAGACTGCCTGTAGTGACACCTGCATATAATGCGCAGCCATACACGATAAGCATCCCCGTATCCCAATAAAAGGCTAAGTCCGCTCTCCCTTTTGCAAGAAGTATTGAACCGTTTGGATTCATCAGCACACGCAGCAGGCCGACAATGCACAATATATTTAGAACCGGAACCGCTACTAGCCATTTCTCTCCAAACACGACTTCTATAAAGCTGTCTGATACGGCAGCAAGGCCGATTAATAATGGAAAACTAACCAATGCGAGCATATTCGTCATACTTAGGAAGCCCTCTCGCAGCATTGAGTGATCCCGCTGACTTTTTGCGAAAACTGGGAAAGCCACTCTCGTCACAATCGGATTTATCTTCAGCACGGGTATTGTCACAATTTGATACGCCAAGCTGTAAATACCTAACGCTTCCGCTCCAAGAAACCGGCCGATTAAAATCATGTCGATGTTCGATCCTGCTCGGTTGACCAGTCTGGATGCGAGCTGGAATGCACCGAAGGAGAAAAATTCCTTCACTTCTCCTAATGCAAAAACAGGTGCTGGACGCCACTTCTTCCAATAAGCTGCTGCATACATGAGACCTTTTCCTGATTGCAGCAGCACTTGAGAAATGACATAGGCGACAATCGGATTCATGAAGAAGGCGAAAACGAGTAAAACGAGCAGCGATATGATGGTCGCAATGGCTTCAATGGTGCTTAATGTTTTAAAGGCTAAGTCTTTTTGCATCATATACTGGTACTGCTGGCCAATCGGTGCGATCAGAAACATGATCGATAATAGCTTGAGCAGACCTTCTAGCTCTGGCCGGTTATAAAAAGCGGCTATCATTGGGCTTAGCAGGATAAGCAGACAAAACAAGATAATCCCCGTGAGCAAGTTGATCCAATATAATGTAGATAATTGACGTTCTGTCGTTTGTTCCTTTTGAATGATCGCTGCCCCAATTCCTAGATCAAGCAAAATCTGCGTAAATATTGTGACAGTTGTGATCATGCCAACGAGTCCAAACTCCTTGAGTGACATCACGTTCCCTAAAAAGGCGAACTGTGCAATTTGGATGATGGTGATGATCAATGCGGACAAGCTTGTCCATTTTGCCCCGCCTAGCATGCGTTTTTTCATACTTGCCATTTCTCTTCCCTACTTTACTTATCTGGCTCCGTCACCAGTCATGATGACTTTTAACGTTTTTACCATAATCTTCGTGTCGAGAGAAAATGTCAAGTTTTGAATATACTGTAAGTCGTGTGTTAATTTTTCACTTGGACTCATTTCATATCCGCCATTTACTTGAGCAAGACCTGTCAGCCCCGGCTTTACCGCCAACCTTTTTGTGAAGCCTGGAATCGTCCGATTAAATTCTGCGGTAAACATCGGTCTTTCTGGACGAGGACCTACGATACTCATTTCTCCTTTTAACACGTTGATAAATTGCGGAAGTTCATCAATTCTTGTTTTACGGATGAATGCCCCCACTTTGGTGATACGCGGGTCATTTTTTTGCGCCCATTTCGCTCCTCCGCTTTCTGCGTCAATTCTCATCGATCTGAGCTTCCATAATTTAAAGTAAACACCGTCTTTCCCAACCCTTTCCTGCATATAAAAGGCTGGCCCTGGTGTTTCCAGCTTAATCAAAAGAGCAAACAGCAAAATGATTGGCGTACTCAACATCAATCCGATGAACGAGAACATTAAATCTATGAAACGTTTTGCAAATAAATAACGAACCATATGTTCTGTTAAGGCAAAAGAGTGATTTCGTCTCACTTCATATTCTCTGTAAAGATTCATCGCTTTCTCTGCACTCACTGACCTGCACCTCACCATTCAAAGTAGTTGTTGTGTAAAGAGATGTTCTATGAAAGTCAGTTTAGCAGAGCAACATTAAGCAAATGTAAATGCGCTGTTAAGTCTTGTAAAACTGTGTTAAGAATGTGCACTTATATCAAGTTATGCCCTTTTGAACGTAAAAAAGACCCGCAATTCTGCGGGTCTCCAGGTCTTTTCTTTATTTTGCTTTTACAGATTCGATCGTTTTTAATCGAAGTGTTCCGTTTGCATCTTTTGTATAGGTTACTTTCACTTTTGATTCTTCTTTTAAGCTGTTCACTTGTTTAGAAAATGTATTTCCGAATTGAATAGCTACTTCTTTTCCGTCAATGTTGACAGCAATTGTATGTCCATCAGCCAAACCGACATATGTGCCTTCTTTGGTGACTTCATTTTTCTTACTAGTCGTTGATTCTTTCTTTGTTTTAGTGTCACCTTTTGAGTCAGCTTTTGATTGGTCTTTAGCAGGTTCTTCTTTTGTTATTTCTTTGCTTGAGCTGTCTTTTGCCTCTTCATCAGATTGACTTGCTGGCTCTTCTGTTTGAGCAGCTGTTTCTTTGCTTTGATCATCTGATTTTTCATTTTTTGATGATTGATCTTCTGATTTATCGTCCGCAGCCTTATCTTTGTTTTGATCGGCTGCTTCAGTTGTTTCTTTTTTGCTGTCATCCTTTTTGTTATCGCTTGATTGATTTGTTGTGCCGCACGCTGTGAGCAATACTCCTAGAAGCAATACTAGAAACGGCATTGTGATTAATTTTTTCAAGATCGTCACCTCTTCATGATTTGTCGGTTTGCTGTCGTTTGAAGATTTATGCGTAAACCATTCACCTTCTATGTTTCAATTATAACAAACATAACCAAAAATGAAATGTATTTTTAACTTGACACATCATTCATGATTCATTTTACGTCAAAGTAGTTGGACACACCCGTTGCAATTCCAGAAGCTAGCCGATCCTTTGCAGCGGTAGATTTTAAAATACTCGCATCGATTGGACTTGTTACAAAGCCGGTTTCTAGCAAAATACTCGGCATTCTAGAATATTTGATGACGTAGAACCCTGCTGTTTTCACTCCGCGATCCCTTGTTCCAAGGGCACTGACCATTCGGGGCTGCACCTGTTGTGCCAGCTTGACACTATGAGCAGCCACATATGTCGTATCATAATACGTCTCTGTTCCATTCGCACCGCTGTTATCATTTGCGTTGGCGTGGATACTGATAAATATATCAGCACTTGCCTGGGCTCCTTTACTGACACGTGTCTGCAAGGAGTCAAATGTATCAGAAGTTCTCGACATGACAGTAAGCGCACCCGCTTGGTGAAGTCTCGACCGTAGCTTTAATGCTACTTCTAAATTGATGTTCTTTTCAAGCAGCCCATTCCCTATCGCTCCAGCATCCTGCGCACCATGACCTGGATCAATAAAAATTGTTTCGCCTAACACCGCATTTTTCAACTGCGTGATGACATTCGTTTGAACGGTTGATGTTCCGCCTACCACAGAAAAAGCTGACATCTGTTTGGCTCCAATGACTTTTCTGATAGCATCCGGCACCGTTTGAGCATCTGTGAGAAGAAGGGTTTGGCCCTGTTTCGCTGCTATACTTGCCGCAGCGGCTGCATCTGCATAGGCATACCCATAACTCATAAATGTTTGGCTTGTCTTCATTGGATACGTTTTAGCAATTTGGGCAGCCACCTCATACCGATTGGCTCCGCTTATTCTGACTGGTGATGGAAGCTTTTGAAAAACAGTTTTATTGACACTTGCTTCCCCACCGATCACTATGGTCCGCTTGACTGCTTTGTTTTTTAATAGATTGGCTGTTTCCTCGCGCAATCCTTTCGCATCTGTTAATAAAATGGGATAGCCTTGTTTGGCAGCGTATGGAGCAATCGCGACAGCATCAGCATAAGCAGAACCATTCACGACGACTGCCGCACTAGCACTCTTCATGTGCTTAGCCACATTTACCGCCAATTCATAGCGGTTCTTTCCTTGAATACGGGAAACGGATAGATTCATTGCTTTTAGCTGCTTCACGATGTTTTCAGAAATACTCGCAGTCCCCCCAAGAATCGTTACCCGCTTCGTTTTCAGCTGCTGCAACCCTGTCTTTACAGCACCTGAAAGGCTGCCAGCATTCGTTAACAGGACTGGGGCCCTTTGCTGGTAAGCATAAGGCACAGCACTCAGGGCATCTGCATAAGCATCACCGCCCACAAGAACAACGGCAGGCGCTTCCTGCCAGCCCCTTTTCGCGGCATTTACAGCCACCTCATATCGATTGCTTCCTTCTATCCTCGATACAGTGTGCTGAGCAAAAACGGATGGTGTATATAAACATAGTGAAATAGCAATCAGTAACATACATTTGATATCAAAACGCATGAAGTCAACCTCCTTGGTTTGAACCCTTCACCAAAGATGCTTCATGGACTTTTGAAAAAAGGCTGCCGAGTACGTTCTCGAGCAGCCTAAGAGGAGTATCTGAGGCACCCCTCAGGTTTGTGTTTTCTTATCTAAAATAACCTGACACACCGCTTGAAATGCCTGACGCTAATCGATCTTTATACGTAGCAGATTTCAAGATGTTTGAATCAACTGGACTGGAAACAAAACCAGTTTCCAAAAGAACGCTCGGCATCTTAGAATATTTAATGACGTAGAAGCCAGCTGTTTTCACACCACGGTCTCTTGTACCTAGTGCGCTGACCATTTTAGGCTGGATGTTTTGCGCCAGCTTCAGGCTGTTTGCAGCCGCATAGGTTTTGTCATAATACGTTTCTGTTCCATTTGCACTGCTGTTATCATTTGAGTTCGCATGGACACTGATAAAGATATCTGCATTTGCTGACGCACCTTTGCTCACTCGTGTTTGAAGACTATCAAATGTGTCTGATGTTCTTGACATGGTCACAAGTGCACCAGCGTTGTTTAATTTCGTGTTTAAACGCTTTGCTACATCTAAATTCAAATTCTTTTCATATAATCCGTATCCTACAGCTCCTGAATCATGCGCACCATGACCTGGATCAATGAATACTTTTTTCCCAACAGCCGGGTTTTTCAGCTGGTTCACAACAGTTGGTGTCACTGTATTTGTACTGCCTACGACAGTAAATTTGGTGATTTTCTTACTGCTCACTGTTGCTCTCGTTACTTTTGGCAGTGTCTTTTCATTCGTTAGAAGCAATGCTTTGTTTTGCTTCGCTGCAATGCCTGCAGCAGAAGATGAAGTGGCATAACCAAATCCTCTACCTACATAGGTATTATCGACACTCATATTGTACTTTTTCACAATATTTGCCGCGACATCATAACGAGTCGAGCCTTTGATCCGTGTTGGTGATTTCAATTGATTATAAGCTGCTTTTGTGACGTAATTCTCTCCGCCGACTACAATGGTTTGTTTCACATTGCTTGCTTTTGCAACAGAAGCGATTTCAGAACGAAGTCCCTTTTTATCTGTGTATAGAATTGGGAATCCTTTTTGAGCTGCTACAGGTGCAATCGCAATCCCATGTGCATAGAAAGAACCCTCAACGACAACGACGCCTGCTGGCTTTTTCATTTTTTTCGCGATATTGGCAGATAGCTCATATCGGTTTTTTCCCGAAATACGCTGTGTGGAGATGCCCATTTTCTTCACTTGGTTGACCACGTTGTTTGACACACTTGATGTGCTGCCTAAAACGATCACCGTCTTTGTTTTTAATGAAGTTAAGGCTTTCTTTGTATCACCCGAAAGGCTTTTACTGTTTGTGTAAAGAACTGGTCCATTTTTTTGATATGCAAGTGGAATTCCTGCTGTTGCATCTGCATACGCAGTTTTCCCTACTAAAACGACTGTACTTGCAGTTCCCCATCCTTTTTTCGCTACGTTTGCCGCTACAGCATATCTGCTCCCGCCATCAATTCTTGAGACTGAATTGTCTGCCAATGCTGTTGGAACGATAACGAAAATGGCGATGAGGCTGAGGATGGCTGTTTTCATCATTGAGCGCATCTTCTATGTCCTCCTTTTACCCTTTAATAGTTTGTTAGTTTTGTACCTGGATAGTAGAACGAGAGTATGGAAGAATATGAGTTTCCAGATTCAGCTCTCGCTTTGGCTCCGTATTGGCTCATACCAATGCCGTGACCATATCCTTTTCCTGAAATCGTGAAGTCATTTGTATTGTTTTTGACTGACGCAAACGTGCTTTTCACCTTTGTTGCGCCCATGACTGATCGAAACTCGGTCATCTTCATACTTGCCGTTGTGCTTTTGTTTACCGAATATGTGCCTGTTTTGTTTTTCAGATGGTATGTCAGTTTGATCGATACCGTCTTCGCACGCTGACCTTTTGTTTTCCCTGAGAACGTCAGGCTTGAGATCGATGCGATTTTCATATCAGATGCAACAGTTTCTTTGTTTTTGAGCAGCCATGATTTCAGGCCAGCAAGGTCAGCTGCATTTGTCTCTTTTGCTTTAGACCACTGAGATGCTGCTGTGCTAGCAGTCAATGTCGTGCCCAGTTGTTTCTTAGAGAGTTTCAGTGTCCATGGATTGACTGGATCTTTTGGATCCTTTTTGGCCACTAAGTATGGCAGTGCATTTCCCCACACTTCTTCACTTGCCTCTGTATAACCGCCATTGCTAGAGTAATAGGTTGCTGAAATGAGCTGATTGTTATATTTCAGAACCTTTCCTTTTGTGGCATCGACAGCTTTTGTCGAATTTGTGTACCAGTTATACCCTCCATATACTTGGAAGGCTGTTGTATCAGGGACGACTTTTCCAATACTTTTCACCGAATACGTTCTAGCGGCAACCGCCTGTGCTTTTAACGCTTCAACATTCCAGCTTGCAGGCATTTCATTTGGCACTACACCTTTTAAATAGTCTTCAAATGGAATATTTTCGAGAGTCGGCCTGATATACCCTGATTCAATTGCAAAGTTTACGCTGCCTAAATACGGCTTTCCTGCAATTTGAAGGACATTTTTTGTTGAATATTTCTCAGGAACAACTCTTACTGTGTTATACGTCTTTATGCCTTTTAATGAAATTTTTCCGTTAGAAATATTCAATTGGTAGTTTTGATTTTTTTTCAGATAGACTTGTTTGGCTAATGAATTTTTCAAGCTATCTTTAATTGCACTTGTGCTGCCAGCAAGATGATAAGCATATGTACCTTTTTCCTTCAGCAGTGCTTTTAAAGACGCTGTGACAGAATCGGGTTTCACATACACCACAGTACTGTTAGATTTTGCAGCCAATTGCGACAGCGGCATAGCATAAATATAGCTAGAGGCTTTTGCCAAATAAACTTTATCTGCATTAATATTTAATTTCTTTATAATATTCACAGATAATTCATAGCGATTGGCCCCGCTGATTCTTGTCACCTGTGAGGTTTTTTTGATTTGATTTTCAACTTTTTGTCCAGTACTTTTCGTACTGCCGATGATGATCACTTTACTTGGCATTCTATAAGACGGAATGGAATCTTTTTTTGTTAACAGGATAGGGTATCCCTTTCTCGATGCGTAGGATGCAATGGCAATCCCATTCATAAATGAGTTCCCGCCGACAACGACAGCTTGCTTATAGTTACCCATTTCTTTAGCGATTTTTTGGGAGATTTCAAACTTATCTTTTCCACTAATACGTCTGACTTTGCCATACTTTTTAATAGACTTCTCAGCAGCTGTTGAAATGCTTTTCGTATTTCCGACAATCAGAATGTTATCCGGCTTCATTTTCTTCAGCTGGTTTTCTGTTGTTTTCGTCAGTTTTTCAATATTCGTATACAAAATAGGTGCGCCCAGTTTGTATGCTAACGGTGATACAGAAATTGCATGATCAAATGCATCACGACTGACAATGACAACAGTTGATGGATTTTTCCAGCCAGCAGAAGCGATGCTGTTGGCTACTTCGTATCTATTTTTGCCGTCATATCTTTTTGTCACAGCAACATTTGATCCTGATAGCTTGTATTCCCCAGTTGTTGAGATATCCATACTTGTTTTGTTTCCGATATAATTAGACAATTTCACTGAAATTGCCGAGCTTGCCATGGCAGACTGAAAGGGTGCAACTAGTAGAGTCAGTATCATGAGAACGATTAGTGTAACGCCTGTTTTCTTCAATTTTGTTCATCCCGCCCATCTTTTTTACTTCTGTTTTTCAATCTTCTGGATTTCCTTTTGACCACTGTCATTAATAAAGTAAGAGATTTCTACTGTGTCTCCTGGTTTAAATTCATTTAACACATCTTTAAAATTATCCGTAAATTCATAGCTTAGGGTCGTATTCACTTTTTTCACTTCGACTGTATGTGCATCAGCCATTCCAATAAATTCAGCTTTCTCTTCCAGTACCTGAGGAGTTGAACTGCTTGTCTTGTTTTCTCCTGAGGACTGCTCGGCCGTTCCACATGCTGTGAGCACGATACCTAGTAGCAGTATTAAGAACGGTAAAACGACGATTTTCTTCATTTTTTTCACCTCATGTCTTTGTATCGTCTTATAAGTTATTATTTTAAGGTAAATTTAAGGTTTTTTGAAACCTTTTTTTTGTTACAACGTCTATATCTAGGTTCAGAGTAAAAAAATAACTTGTTTATCAAGATTCGTAAACCTATAATCATGGAAGAATCATAGAAAAGGTGAGGGACATTATGAGAGCTGAAAGAAAAAGAAAGAAGAAAAAGGTTCTTTGGATTGTTTTATCGATTATTGGCTTATTCGTATTAGCAACTGGCGGATACGCATATCATCTTTGGAACACAGCAGCATCGACTGTCGCAGGCATTCAGGAGAATTTAAAGAAGTCAGATAAGCGTGACAAAGATGTCGATTTAAGTAAGAAAGACCCGATTTCTATTTTAGTCATGGGTGTCGATGAACGAAAAAATGACCGAGGCCGTGCAGATACATTAATATACATGACTGTAAATCCGAAAACGAAAACGACCGAGATGGTGAGCATCCCGCGTGATACGTATACGAAGATTGTCGGAAAAGGCACAATGGATAAAATCAACCACTCCTATGCATTCGGCGGTACACAAATGGCAGCAGATACTGTAGAGGAACTGCTTGATGTACCTGTTGATTACTTTGTCAAAGTGAACATGGAAAGCTTCAAGGATATTGTTGATACACTTGGCGGTATTACAGTAAATAGCACGTTTGCATTTAGTTATGACGGCCATTCATTTGGTACAGGAGAAATTAACCTGAATGGGGATCAAGCCCTTGCCTACACAAGAATGAGAAAGCAAGATCCAAAGGGTGACTTCGGACGTCAGCAAAGACAGCGCCAGGTCATTGAAGGCATCATTGCAAAAGGTGCCAACATTTCATCTATTACGAAATTCGGCGATATGTTCAAAGTCGTGGAAAATAATATGAAGACAAACATGTCATTTGACGATATGTGGACGATGATGAATGATTATCGTGATGCAAGACAGCATGTGGAGCAGCACGAGCTGAAAGGATCAGGCACACGTATCAATAACATTTATTACTATCAGCTTGATGACAGCAGCCTTGCGAATGTGAAAAAGGAATTGAAGGAAAGTTTGGAGCAGTAAAAAAGAAGACTACAGAAATGTAGTCTTCTTTTTTTATGATTGAAATGGAACTGGTTTTTCTTCACTTAATCCAAAACGATGGAGAAGCTCTTCGACAATTCTTTTTGACGCTTGTCCATCACCATATGGATTAGACGCCTTCGACATGTTGTCGTACTCTTTCTGATCGACTAACAGCTGTTTTGCCATGTTGTAAATGGTCTCTTCATCTGTACCCGCGAGCTTAAGCGTGCCAGCTTTCACACCTTCAGGGCGTTCTGTTGTATCGCGCAGAACTAATACTGGCTTCCCAAGAGAAGGCGCCTCCTCTTGGACACCGCCAGAATCCGTTAATATAAAGTGTGAGGCAGCAGCGAAGTTATGGAAATCAACGACTTCAAGAGGCTCAATTAAGTGCACACGATCAAGATCACTGAATTCTGTTTGAGCCGCATCACGAACAGCAGGGTTTAAATGTACAGGATATACAACCTGAACATCTTCAAACTCTTCTACAATACGTCTAATCGCTCTAAACATGTTTTTCATCGGCTGGCCGAGATTTTCTCTGCGATGAGCCGTTAACAAGATCATTTTATCTGTGCCTATTTTCTTTAAAATAGGGTGTTGATACTGCTCTGTAACCGTTGTTTGCAACGCATCAATCGCAGTATTCCCCGTCACACAAATCGTCTCTTCTTTTTTATTTTCAATTAAAAGATTCTGCTTTGCCTCATTTGTAGGAGCAAAATGAATATCAGCAATAGTGCCTGTCATTTGTCGGTTCAATTCTTCAGGGAACGGCGAGTATTTATTGTGTGTTCTTAAACCCGCTTCAACGTGACCGACTGAAATTTGGTGGTAGAATGCGGCCAAGCTTCCTGCAAAGGTTGTTGTTGTATCTCCATGAACAAGGACAATATCAGGCTTTTCCTCTTGAAATAGTTGATCTAGTTTCAATAGTGCATTTGATGTGATTTCAGATAATGTCTGGCGTTGCTTCATGATGTTTAAATCATGATCAGGCGTAATAGAAAAAGCCTCAAGGACTTGATCAAGCATTTCTCTATGCTGAGCTGTTACAGTAACAATCGAATTTATCTGTGGATGTTTATTCAGTTCAAGGACAAGTGGTGCCATTTTAATTGCTTCAGGTCTAGTACCGAAAATAGTCATTACATTTAGTTTTTTCACTTGTTTATGCCTCTTTCCTAGTATAGTACTTTCAATTATACACAATTGGGAGGATAAAATTAATGATATAAAAAAAGAAATTTACATTGAATTAACGTTAAATTTCTCTTTCCTTTACATTTAACATATAAAATATGAATTATCTAAAAGTCATTTTAGTGAAATCATTTGTCTTTCCTATGATTTGTAAGTTACACTTTAAACAGACGACCAAGAACAAACATTGAAATATGAAATCGGTTATCTATGTAAGGAAGGTGCAAAGTTCATTGAAAAAAGTACGTAAAGCCATAATACCAGCTGCAGGTCTTGGGACACGTTTCCTCCCTGCAACAAAAGCAATGCCTAAAGAAATGCTCCCAATCGTTGATAAACCAACCATTCAATATATTATTGAAGAAGCTGTTGAATCAGGAATCGAAGACATTATTATTGTCACTGGAAAAGGAAAAAGAGCCATTGAGGATCATTTTGATTTTGCACCAGAGTTAGAGCGCAACCTTGAGGAAAAAGGAAAGAGCGAGCTTTTAGAAAAAGTAAGAAAGTCCTCTAACATTGCTGACATTCATTACATACGTCAAAAAGAGCCTAAAGGACTCGGACACGCCGTTTGGTGCGCACGCAACTTTATCGGTGATGAGCCTTTTGCTGTTTTATTAGGTGATGACATTGTTCAAGCCGAAACGCCTGGGCTTCGCCAGCTGATGGACGAATACGAAAAAACTCTTTCATCTGTCATCGGTGTTCAGCAAGTAGCAGACAGCGATACGCATCGCTACGGGATCATTGATCCTCTTACACAAGAAGGACGCCGCTACCAAGTCAAAAACTTTGTTGAAAAGCCGCCGCAAGGAACAGCACCATCGAACCTAGCCATCTTAGGGCGCTATATTTTCACGCCAGAGATCTTTATGTACCTCGATCAGCAAGAGATTGGTGCAGGCGGAGAAATTCAACTGACAGATGCCATTCAAAAGCTGAATGACATCCAGCGCGTCTTCGCCTATGATTTCGAAGGAAAACGATATGATGTCGGCGAGAAGCAAGGCTTCATTGAAACGACGCTCGAGTTTGCTCTTCAGGATGAAGAATTGAAAAAGAAACTCATTCCATTTATGAAACAGCTTCTCGAAAAAGAAGAAGTGAACTAAAAAAGCTGCCATCATCGGCAGCTTTCAGATTGTTGACAAAGGGCTAAAATGATCTTTATTTTAGCCCTTTGTCTTCTTTTCAGCGTGATAGAAAACCTTTGCAGTCTAGGAAGGGCGAGTACCGGAGCGGAGCGAATTGGACATTCGTGAGCACCGGAGCGCAGACCTGACACCGAATGCGAGGGTTTGTCTACACGCTGAAAGCTGCCATCATCGGCAGCTTTTTTATTTAATGACTGAAATAGTCAGTGTATGCTGTTCATTATCAATGACAAACAGGTTGTTTTCGCCCTTCACTGCGAATTTTGTTCGTTTCTCATTCATCCAGACATTTTGTTCTGTAAGCCCAAGTGTGGAAGGAGAGATTGGCATAATGTCGCGAAACACAATCGTGTTTGCCTGACCATTTTGAATGACATAGTCGGTTTTCTCTGTGGTCAATCGTTCAATCGCATCTCCTTGATCATTTTTCACTGAACTCAGCGTTTGCATTCTCTGTTTCAGCACAGATTCTTCTTTTCCAAGGAAAGAAAGTAAATACTCATACGAACCTGCCGATGCAGGCGATACAGAGGAATTAAACTGTCCTGGTCCAATGGATAATGACTTTAAATCCTCTGCATTTTGAAGCGCATTGGGTTTGACAAAATACGTTTCTGACGCTGTTTTAATTTGAACGGTTTGTTTATTTTCAGCCACAGCCTGTACTTCTTGTCCAAATGGCAAAGTGACATCGGCCTTTTTTTTCATGGCTTGGTCTTTGTAAACCGTAAGTGGATCTGCCGTGACTATCAGCTGTTGATCCACCTTTTTCATATCAGGCGCTCCTTTGGTCTGCGGGTTCTTCGACTGAGGCGCTTCTGTCTTATCTGATGGGATTGCACCAAATGTCGCCAATGTACGAAGCGGGCGATCTGAAAACATCGATAAGGCTAGCAATAGCGTTAAGACCGCTAAAACTGTCACTTGAAATGCGGGGCCAAACAATGAACGCCGTTTGCCGTTCTCTTGATAACGAGACACCTTTTCTGTCTTCTGTACGCCTTTGCGGCCTTCTTTATGTTTCAATTGATATTCTTTTTTCTCTTTCTTGGAAAGCTTGTTAAACCAGTCAACAAACTCCTTATATTCCTTCACGACCTTTTTCGTATCATCAAACATACGAAGTTCACCATAATGCATCCAAGCCACCCGATCACAGATTTTTTGGATTTGGCTAATGGAGTGACTGACAAAAAAGATCGTCTTTCCTTGTTCCTTGAATTCTGTAATGCGGTCCACACATTTTTGATAGAAGGTTTGGTCTCCAACAGACAGTGCTTCATCAATAATCAGGATATCTGGATCGATATGCGCTGAAATAGCAAAGCCAAGACGTGATTTCATTCCACTTGAATAGCTCTTAACCGGCTGGTCAATAAAGTCGCCAATATCCGCAAACTCTACGATTTTTTCATAAAGCTCGTCTATCTCTTTATTCGTCAGTCCCATCATTAAGCACTTTAAACGAATGTTGTCTTTTCCGCTTAACTGGTTGTTCAGCCCTGCTGCAATGGCAATTAACGATGGCTGGCCGTCCATATCAATTTCACCACTTGTCGGTGGAATGATTTTCGCTAGAAGGTTCGACATAGTCGATTTTCCAGATCCATTGATCCCTACAAAACCAATCGTCTCGCCTTCATATACATCAAAGGACACATCACGGACAGCAAAAAAACCTTTTTCATTTTTATTAGGAAAAAACAGCCCTTTGATCTTATCTGACTGCTTTTTATATAGGACGTATTGCTTGGATACGTTTCGAAACGAAACCTTTAGTTTCATCGTATAATCTCCTTACTTTTTAAAGAAAATCGACAAATTTATCCCTAAATTTCATATGAAGCAATGAACCAACTGTTAAAAGAAGAAGCGTGATCAGCCAAAAATAAAGTGTGTATTTGACATCATGGAAGAACCATTCTCCCTTTAACAAACTATTTCTAAAACCATCAATAATGTAGAAAAGAGGATTCAGTCTTAAAATATCTCCAATCCACGCCTTATCCCCAGTAAGTTTCTCTGAAATATTCCAAAAAATCGGCAACAAAAAGAAAAGTAATCGTGTCACGGATTGTAAAAGAAATTGATAGTCTCTCACGAGTACACTAATCGTGGAATTAAACAAACTAAACGAAAACATAAACGCGATCATACAAATAAGATAGTATATATATTGCAGCCAATGTGCGTCAGGATAGATGCCATAGGAAATCAGCACAATCAAATAGACGCCCATCATGACAAAGTAGCTGAACAAGTTGGACATAATCACCACAGACGGCAGCGCACTAATCGGAAAATTCATTTTCGATACCATATTAATGCGTTTAAACACACTGTTTGATCCATCAAGAATGGTCGGACTAATGAAGAACCACGGGATTAATCCGGCAAGCATCCAGATGATAAATGGAATCTCCACGCCGCCAATGACAATTGGCTGTCCTCCGCGAATGCCCATACCAAAAACAAACCAGTAAGCCAGCATTTGAATCAATGGATTTAAAAACTGCCATAAAACACCTAAATAATTCATCTGATATTTTGATTTTGTTTCATAAACAGCAAGTCGCATAATCAGCGGAAAAGAGCTGATTTGCTCCTTTAGTATCGTCAACATTGCGTTCATTCTAATCTTCCTTAGATATAAGTTTTTGGGATTACTTTTTTAAAAAGCACCGTTCATAATTGTAACAGATAACGATACACATTTCATCTTATAACAAAAGTCATGCACGTCAAACTAGAAGACAAAAAACCCCTGAATCCTTTCAATCATAGATTCAGGGGGCATAAGACATTAGATAATTTGATGCTCTTTTAAGAAATCTGTAATTCTTTTCGTATTTTGATTATCGTTAAAGCTGTTAATTTTCAAGTATTTTTCTTTATATTCATCTTCCACGACATACTCATTCTCAATCGCATGTTTGACAATACGAATAAGCTCTTGAGTATTATATGCAATTGGTCCCGGTGCATTTTCTTCGTTTACAGGAGGAATCGCTTTATACTGTCTAATTAAGTAATCTTTTTCTTCCCAATAAAAAATAGGGTATGCTCCTCTATATTGTGCATCATAAATAGCAGAAGAGTAATCAGTGATAAACACCTTTGATACTTTTAACGCTTCTGATGGATTATCAGAAATAATATGTTTATACTGAGGCAGGTTTTGATAAACGTACTGAGAAAATTTGTTATGCGGTACAATTAACAAACGATCAAGAAGACCTGCTTCTTCAAAGCTTTTAATGATTTTAATCAGAACTCTATAGTAAGATGTTTCTTCGATTCTATTTGTATATATTAGCCCCTCTTCCCAATAGCGGTAAGTTGGCATAAAGGCGATCTTATCTGCACCGTCTACTAATTGGGCATGATCAAAAGTTGCGAGGCCTGTCAAAATCAAATCCTCACGGTCATATTTCATTTTGTAGAATTCACCAGCCTCTAGTTCAGAACTGATGACTGATTTATAAATATTATATTGGTTCTTGTCTTTATGGAATCCAAAGGCCATTGGATTATCAACTGGTTTCGCAAACATTATTCCATGCTGCAAAAAGACAAGTGGTACGCTCATAATTCTCTCTCTAAGATGATCAATATATAATCTATCGTTTAGAACATGGTTAGATAACTCACTTGAAATAAAATAGCTGGCATTGAAGATACTTAAATAATGTCTCAGACTATATTTCGGAATGATTCCCTTTCCATACTTAGCTTTAAGTGCCGGATAAGCACTTGATTTCTTATTAAGAATAAAGTAATTTCTTGAGTCTGTTTGACAATTCTCTTGTACATAGTCATACACTCTAATAGCGGATTCATCTGCTTTATCACTCTTTTTCTCAAAAAACAAATTCACACGATAATTCTTGTCTTTATAGAATGATGATAAGATACTCGCTATTTTTATTTTTACTTTACTAAATAAAGAATATTCCTGTGAATAAGGAATAATGGTTGATGTCACATTTCCAAATAGATTTGTTCTTAGTACTTGAAGCTTGTCCCCATTCTTTTTCGTGATATATGTTTTCACCTTTTTATCTCTTTTTTTCAGCCTTAAACTATGGATAATTCGGTTATCATTGCCAACGAATAGGTTATTATGGATTCTGCTGTCTAAGTCAAGATCATTTAACGAAATTTTAAAGAAACCATACCTTTTTAAGAATTTGATCTTTCTAAATGGTCTTATAAATTTCGCCACTTGGTGATCAGAATTTCTAATGTACAGATATTCATACTTTTGGTCTGAATTATACGCGTAATGTGTCAGTCTTCCATAAACATAAAAGCTATTAAACAAACTAAAAATACGTAGTCTTGATGTATGTTTTGTAACAAGATAAGGGTTTCCTCTTACTAAGTAAACACCATTCGTTCTTACATATATGTAATACCTTTGTTTATTAATCACCAAAATATTGAGGATATTATCTTCTTTGAATTGCTCTAATGTATCTTTACCAAAAACTTTGAGCGGCTGATATCTAGGAACAAGTCTAAAGTTGACGATTTTCTTTTGCTCAGTCACCTTATTTAAAATTTTGATTTGATTACGATTATTCACAGTCACTTCAATATCTTTATGTTCCTGCATCACATCAAACAAAATTTTCCTTACATTTAGTTCTTTATTTTGGCAATCATAAGTAACAACAAAGTTGAAGGGACTATATTGGATAAAGGAGATGTCTACAAATCTTCTTTCTGCCCCGTGAATCTCCAAATCCATTTTATAATTCCGATTGATCTCATCAACGTTCAGCAGCCCTGAGAATAATAACAGTTCCTCTTCGCCTCTATATAAGCCATAGCGGTCTAACCCTAATTGTTTGACATATATATCTTCAAATTGATTGTTAATGTCAATAGGATGTATTTGATTTGATTGAAGGATGTCAGAGCTTTCTTTGACAATATACAAGTTCTGATCCTTAGAATAGAGATAGATCATTTCATTAGAATGATCTATTGAAGATTCAAAAATCATCTGATCCTTAACATTAATTTCACAAATCTTCTTTGATTCGTTTACAATTAGCTCTTTAAATTCAAAAGTACATAACTTCTCTATGTCATCAATATATAACACTAACTTTTGTTCATCTAAATTAAGAATTTCAATAAAATTATGATAAAGTTTGTACATTGAAGCACCTCTATATTATTTTCAGCATTTTTACAGTACCGGATAATCTTATCTAAATTTAGCATGTTTACTGTTAAATTTCTATGTTTTTTTATTTTTACCATTACATTTAAATATGTGTACAATGGAATAAAAAAAACAAAAAAGTACCGTTCTACTAAGCGAAGAACGGTACTTTTTAAACTATTTTTCAGAAAACACTACTTCAACGACCCGCTTCGAAGATTCTCCAGTCTCTAAGTAACAGAATTTCTCATAAAACGGTGCAAATGATTCTGGTAGAGTAAAGTCTGGCTGTTCTGTTTCTCTCACCCAGTCAATGACACTTGCTGTCTCTTTCACAAGTGGTCCAGGTGCTTCTTGTTCAAAGTCGAAGTAGAAGCCTCTGAGCTTGTCACGATATGTTTCAATGTCTGGCACATAGAACAGCATCGGACGTTTGAGGTTTGCATAATCAAAGAACACAGAGGAGTAATCTGTGATGAGCAGATCTGAAATCATATAAAGGTCTCTAATGTCTTCGTAATGAGAGAAGTCATAGGCAAAGCCTTCATACGGCCCTAAATCAAAGTTTTCAGCAACTAGATAGTGCATACGCAGAATGATGATATATTCATCTCCGATTGCAGCTCTGAGTTCATGCAGATCAAGGTCTAAATCAAATTTGTACTGCCCTTTTTTATAAAATTGATCGTCTCTCCATGTCGGTGCGTATAAGATCAATTTTTTATCGAGCGGCAGGTTCATTTTTTGTTTCAGAGCTCTCATCGTTTCTTCATTATTTTGATTGTGAAGGAAGTCATTTCTCGGATATCCTGACTCAATCATGGTCTTTTGGAATTGGAACGCACGTGTAAAGATTTCAGTCGAGTAGGCATTAGGAGAAATGAGATAATCCCAATTCGATGCTTCTTTTGCGAAATTCTTTTTGTATTTCTTCGTATTTGTTCCAGGCATATGCACCTCGTCCATGTCCATTGCCAGCCGTTTTAACGGCGTACCGTGCCAAGTCTGCAAGTATGTTGTGTGATCTGGCTTTGGAACCCATAGCGGCAAACGGCTGTTTACGACCCAATACTCGGCTCTTGCCATCGCAAAGATCCATTTCAATGACAGACGATTGATATAGTAGATGCCTTTTTCCTTAAACGGTGCTTCATGACCCTTTTTAACGCTCCAGATCAGCGTATATTCAGGGTGATGTTCTTTCATATACTCATAAATCCCACGCGGGTTACAACTGAATTGTTTTCCGTTAAAACTTTCAAAAACAACCGTTTTCTTTTTCACAGACAGCTTACTCGCCAGTTTAAAGGTCGTTTTAAACGTTCTTGTCACAAGACGGTTACGGACTTTTTTGATTTTACTGATCTTCTTTTTAAATTTCTTCCACTTGCTTTTGACGTAATACTTGGCACGTGTTTTCATTGTGTAATCATTAATACGGATGCCAAGCGTTTGTCTTTTTTTCTTTCGGTACACTTCATATCGAATCGGTACATCGTTTCGTTTATGAATTTGAACAAGTCCTTTGAGTTTGTTCGAGCGGTCTCCAAGCACTAAAGAAGTGGTTGTTAATGTTTCCTCTACTCCGTTTACATCGCAGATAAATTCAAGATAGAAGCGATATACAAAGCGTTTGTTTAATGAATAGGCCAATTCCTCTAAAGGGACTTCTGCTAAAAATTGATAAAGCTGTGGTACATGTTGATCATCACGGTATTCGATCACTTCGTCTTTTATATGGGTGATATTAACCGGAAAGCGATGTTCAATTGGTTCTTCACCATTTTTCTTCAATAGAAGCTTTGCTTCTTTGATCTCATACGGATGTTCTGCACTTAATACACCTGCATACCCGGATAAAGATAACATACACCCTTTGTTGAGCTCGATATGATTGAATTTCACAACCTTTAGCTCACGTTTGATTTTCAAAGAAGCATTCCCTTTGTCTGTACGGTATGGAATGATACACAGCATGGCGTCTTTATTTTCTAAAAAGCTCAGCTCAGGCTTTTCTATTTCCATTTTTAAACGGCGTTTATAGTTTGACGTTTTCTCTTCAGATTCAATATCTGTATTGATATCCGCTTCTTTTACTTCTTCTTCCTCTTCTTCGGAATCAGAATCATAAGCTGAGTCCTCAAGCTCGTCCTCATCCTCTTCTTTGTTTGTGCTCAAATAGTCCGTGACATACAAGTTATATGTCTGGCCTTGCTCTAACGCAAGCGGCAGCGATGCTTCATTCAATACCAATTTGAATAGATTCTCTTCTTGATGAACAAGCGGAAGGAAAAGCTCTTGTTTTGATACTCTCTCCCTCATGAACAAATAAAATTCTCTATCTGTTAATGGCATGTCATCGTTGATGCGAATCAGCATTTCTAGTTTCTCATGGTGATTCTTTAACCCTTCAACGACACTCTTCTTATGAATTCCCTCTTCAATCATTAATCGTTAATCTCCTCTGTTCAGAAATCTTACCGTTATGTTATATCACTATTTCACTTTCCAAGAATAGTTGCCTTGTTTCGTTTGATATGACCATCCATCGATGGACGATGGTTTATTCGTAAGCAGCTCACCTTCTATTTCTAGACGCTGCAAAACCTCTTGAAGTTCTTCTGTTTTAAAACGAATGTAAAAATCCACAAATTTCGTTTGGTTGATTTCAATGTTTTTCTTTGTTTGAAAATGGCCGATTGGGAAGCTGACTTGATGGTTCTCATCGATTGTTTGAGAGATGATTTCAGCTCCATTCACTCGATCATATCCTGCGAAATCAATTTGCACATGATCCGCATGACTCATTTCATCTTTTAACTCGAGTTGAAGGTGAAGAACATGATGCTCAGAGCTTAGATCACGCAAGACCCATTTCATGCTGTCAACGATCCCTCTCAGTTCATCTTTATGTTCACGATTTTCGAGCATATGATGAATCGCCGTATTCCAAACAGTCTCTTCGTCAGAAGGAACAAGATAAAAGTAGGCTTGTTCTCCCAATAGTTTTTCGACATCTTCTTTATGTTTAGTATCCCCAAAAAAGACAGCATCCACTTGCTGTTTTCTTATTTGTTTAAATAATTCTCCATATTGAGAATTGACTTGATGCAGATCTTCTTCATAATGTGCGTGATGCACAAATGCAGCGTAATAGGTTGTTTCAGGCTGATCAATTTTAAACAGGTGGCGGTCTTGATCACGGTCCTCTGTGATCATCAGTTTCAAACGGTCATTTTGTGATTGAATGCCGGATAGCCATAATTGTTTAACATCCGTCTTCTTTGTAAATGTTTGAATTCCTGTTTTTTTATACCAATTAATATGCCGAACTGGATTCTTTTTTGCATCTCCAGGATAAATGATCTCCATATAGATGCTGCCATCGTCATTGATCAATTCCTCTAAGTATAGTGCACCTGTATGGGGAACAAAGCTTTGTACTCTGCATAAAACGCCCTGCCAATTGTATTCTTCCCTCTTCACTAATTGCTGCTTTTCATTATATTGATCAATATAACAAATCGGAGAAGAAGGCAATTCATATCTCGTCACTTGAATTGTGGACGCATCTTCTGGAAAAATAGTTTCATTGATCTGATGCGATGATTCACCAGCGATAAATTCTGAGTAACGTCTTTTACTTCCGCTTTCCGGTAAGATATAGTGTTCAAATACATTCAAGATGTCGACTTGGCTAGGAAATGTCTCCTCCAAGCTGCGAATACGTTCCTTCACATTTGCATCGTAATTTAAAGTTAAAATTGCAGTACGTTTATGTTGATCAGCCAAAGGCTTAATCCTTGTCCTTAAAGACTTCGTTAAGCTCTCATCCTGCTTTGGCACATCACCCATAATAAAGTAATAGTCCATATCAGGCACGTCCATTGATGCCATTGTTTCATGTTGTTCAGATTGATCCAATGTGTCTTCAACTTTTTTCTTCATCCAATTTTGAAACAAAGGAAGCTCTCCTTAAAAATAATGATGACTTGCTCATTGTATTTTACATGAAAAAGTACTTCTCACCAAAAGATAAGAAGTACTTTTTTTCGATCTATTAAAGTCCCGCAATTTCTTCCTTAATTTGTGTTGTCGAGATGCCTTCTGTTCTCTTCAAGTATACGACTTCGCAATGTTCTTTTAAGAAATCGAATTTACCTTCCCAGTCATCTCCCATGACAAACACATCGATATCGTGCTCTTGCACGTCACGGACTTTTTGATCCCAGCTGTTTTCTGGAATGACTTCGTCTACATAACGAATGGTTTCAAGAATCAGCTTTCTATGCTCGTAGCTGTGATAAGCTTTTTTTGATTTTTGTAAATTAAACTCGTCTGTAGAGATGGCCACCACTAAGTAATCTCCGAGCTGCTTTGCACGTTCTAGCAGCTTAATGTGCCCCCAGTGTAATAAATCAAATGTACCGTAAGTAATAACTTTCTTCATTGCAAACATAAACTCCTTTCTTCAATCCTTATTCGACTGCATTCGTGCAGTAATTTATCCGTAATTCTGTGATATTCGATTCGCTCTTCGGAACCTCATTATATCACAGCGCCCACCAAACGTTAAGCGGATGTAAGGACAAACTATTTCCAATTTATTGGGCGCAGGAGGAAAAGTCCGAAGAATCAATGTTTCACAACGGGTCGTCCAGATGAAATGATGAAAATGTCATGAAATTTAAAGGTTTGTAAAGTTATTGTTAATATTTCATGGAGCATCTGTGATAAAATGATGAGTAGGCGAAGAATGAATTTACAATGAACGTTCATAGATAACAAGTTAAAAAGGAGGTCTAAACAATGCAAACAGAAGTGGTCTCTAACCTTTCTTATGTAAACGGCGACTTAGATGAATTTATCAGCTATATGAATCAGCACCATATTTCTCAGAGAAGAGGCGCCATGATTGCGACTGTCAATCCAGAGATAGGCTATGCCGTCATGAAGGATCATGCGTACCATCAAGTCGTCTCATCTGCGGATTATGTACTGCCGGATGGCGTAGGCGTCGTATTGATGTCTCGCATGACCCAAAGTCCGCTTAAGTCTAGAATTGCCGGCTTTGATGTCTTCATGTCTATGCTTGACCTAGCAAACAAGCAGTCTAAAAGAATCTTTTTATATGGTGCGAAAAAAGAAGTGCTTGAGGCTGTGAAACAGCGAATTGATACGGAATATCCAAATGTTGTCCTTGCCGGAAGCTGTGATGGTTATCAAGCAGATAAACGTTTCGTAGCGAAGCAAATCGCGCGCTCGAAACCTGATATGGTGTTCGTTGCTTTAGGTTATCCAAACCAAGAGAACTTTATTTATGAATACCGCCATTTATTCCCGCAGGCTGTTTGCATCGGTTTAGGCGGAAGCTTTGATGTATTTAGCGGAACGGTGAAGCGTGCACCACGCTGGATGATTAAGACAAATACAGAATGGCTGTACAGATTGATTGTGAATCCATGGAGATGGAAACGAATGCTGAATATTCCTAAGTACGCTTTTGCCGTCTTAAAGGAAAGCAAAGGAAAAAAACGTTACTATCCTGAGCAGGTAAAGGATCAGACGAAGCAGCTGTGAGAGACTGATAAATGATGAATATACGCTCAATGATGATTTCATGTTACGCAGCTTTTATTTCTTTCATTGGATGGCTGATGAGCGGCGTGAAGCCTCGTGAAAACCAGGTGACGCTGCTTGTTTCGTTCCAAGAGAATGCGGCTGCTCTCATTCATACTTATCAACAACAGGCGAACATGACAATGAAGCTCACTGTCCTCTATACGAAGCATGCTTCTGCGATAGAAAAGGACGGGCCTCATCTGTCATTTCGCTATTTTCATGAAAAAAATCCTCTCCATCTCATTCAATGTATGTATACGATGTTTAAAAGCAAGGTTGTCGTGATGGATAATTACTTTCTCATGACGAGTGTGCTCAGAAAACGACCTTCTACCACCTGTATTCAAGTTTGGCATGCCAATGGGGCTTTGAAAAAGTTCGGGCTTGAAGATGCTTCAAATTCTGGCCGGAGTCCACGTGACATCGAACGCTTCAAACGCGTCTATGCGTCTTTCGATTACATTGTGACAGGCTCAGATCACATGTGTGAGATTTTCAAGACCTCGTTTGGGGTCAATGATGAACGCTTTTTACCAACTGGTGTACCACTGACGGATGTGTACTATGAACAGCATCAGCCTTCCTTGAAGCTGGATGATATCCCAAAAGGGAAAAAGATCCTGCTCTATACACCAACTTATCGAGACTTTGCAATGGACGGTCTTGTCCTGCCTTTTTCAAAAGAGCAATTGCAAACTGAGCTGAATGGCGATTACATTCTCCTCGTCAAGCTTCATCCTGCGGTCAAACATTTAGCGAAAGCAGAAACAGACGGTGAATGGATATTTGATGTGTCCGATCAGCCGCTCTATCCATTGCTTTATGCTTGTGATGTCCTGGTGACAGATTATTCGTCCATTGTGTTTGAATATGCACTGCTCGAAAAGCCTGTGTTGTTCTTCACTTATGACTTAGACACTTATCGAGAGAAACGCGGCCTAGTCGACCGGTATGAAGACATCATTCCTGGTAAGGCTTGCGTCACTCAAGACATGCTCTTGCAGGAGCTTTTGCACCTAAACGAGTCAACCAATAAAGAACGAATCAAAACCTTTGCTGAGGAATGGAACCAATATTCAAAGGGACAATCCAGTCAGCAGCTCCTTTCATTTATTGAACAGCAGCTGCTCTTACACAAAAAACGTCCGGCTTCTCATTAGGAAGCACGGACGTTTTTTTATTTATTATACACCGGGATATCGTAATACAGCGTATAGTCATCGAGCAGGTTATACAAACTATACATACGAGTGACTTGCTTAGAAGCCCAGCCAATATCTGTTGCATATTGATGAGTCGCTGCAGCCGACCAGCGCATTTTATAAATTGTATCTTGCTTGTATGTGGCATTATTGATATAGCTGTTGCCAATGAATTTTGCTCCGCCAATAATGGCAGCCTCTGGCGTAAACCATTGCTGTTCATACGCATACTTTGCACCAAGATAATTCGGATTGCTGTCATATGCGCCAATGCCATACATGTTATAAACTTTCTTTCCATTATACATTGTACCATTCGCTAAAATGGAACTTCCGTTACCCGTTTCAAGCAACGCATGAGAAATAAGATAAATTTCGTTGATATGATACGTTTTTGCTGCTGTAATAAAGGCTTGTCCTTTACCCGCAAGAATCCCTTTTCCTGCTAAAATCTTTGAATTGACCTCTGCTGGATTGAGATTCGCAGCTTCAGAGAGTTTCAGAAATTGAAAATAAGATTGCGTGCCTTCGGCAATATTAGCTGGATCTACATATTTTTGCACCTCTGCTGCACTTGCATTTCTCCAGCCGAGGTTGATCCTGATCCAGTTCCCTTCTTTCCCAAGCTGTTTCACTTTTGCTCCTTTATTGAGCTGTGCCACAATGTTGCTTGCAGAGCTAGAATCAGGTGTAGAACGGACATTTAAGCCATCCGTATTCACTGTCGATGTGGCTTGGTCTACATATGCTGCATAGACATAGGCCGCACCATCTGTCTGTGGAGACACCTTCATTTGTTTGTTGACCATCTCATTGACAGTAAGGTTGTAGTTCGTTTGCATGACCATTGGGCCATTTTTAATTTTTACGGCTGTGGCGGTCCAGCCATATTGGCTTTTCACAAAAGCAATGGCTTCATTTACAGTTGGTAATCCTGTAAATTGCTGCGTAATGTTGATTTTGTAAGTTGGTTTCGTTGTTGTTGTATACGCAGCGGTTTCATTCCGTTTTTTGAAAAATGCCAAGCCTTGGTCACGCAGTGCAGCGGTTGAGACGGCACCTGTTTTGATCTGATATTGAGCATAATCGGCTGCGCCTGTTTTTTGAGCAGCGGCCTTCATTTTTTGTTTCGTCAAATAGCTGAGTGCTTGATTCAGTTTTGTCTGATTCACTGTCGGCTCTGTCGTGATACGGTATTGCTTGACCGCTTCTGTCAGCGTTTTTGTACTGCTGGCAACGCCATTTTTCTTGATAATCTCTTGAGCCTGCTTCACTTTACTTTGTTCATATACAGGTGTTGTCTTGAGACTATACGTTTTGCTGACAGCCTGTCCCTTACTTGCCTTGATGCTGCTTGTCAGCTTCTGCGTTTTTAAGTAGGCGGCCCCTTTATTCACTTTCGCTTGGTCCACTGCTTGATTGACGACGAGTCGATACGTGCTGTCTGATACCTTGCCAGTTTTTTTCGTTGTCGCAGATACTTTTTTCTTTTGGAAGAAAGCCGCTGCTTTTTTCGCTTGGTTATCTCCTAAAAGATTTCCCGTCACGACTTGATATGGCTGTGTAGAAGAAGTCTTTTTGGACGTGTAGCGCCATTTCTTTTTCTTGAAAAAAGCCACCGTTTTGGCGTAAGCTGTATCGTTCAATTGATTGAGCTTCACGATATAATTTTTTGTTTTTCCCACGCGTTGCACAGTACCTGCAGCACCGATTTGTTTCTTAATCTGAGCTGCAGCTGAAGCTGCTTGTTTGTTGTCTTTGAAATAGCCTGATTCCAAGCTGTAGACATTTTTTAAGGCACCTGTCTTTTGAAGCTTCCCGCTGATCTTTGCTTCTTTTTGAAGCTGGGTAAGGAGCGTCTGTGCTTTCGACTGGTTCGCTTGTGCAGCGGAAGTGACGATGTAATACGGCTTACCCGCTGTCACCGTTTGAAGCACTGCTGTTAAGCCGGATGCCTTTTGAAAACCTTGCAGAATGGTATTCGCCTTACTTTGTCCAACAATACCGCTTGAAGTCAGCTGATACACAGTGCCAGCTTTCGTTTCGGTTTGGTATGTACTGGTGACGCCTGCCTGCTTTTGCAGCTCAGTTTGAATATTTTTCACTTTCGTTTCAGAATCAATGGTTCCTGATATGACCTGATAAGAAGGTTTGCTTTGATTGATGACTTCATAGGAGCTATTGAGCCCTGATGTTTTTGTTAGTTCAAGTGAAAGCTTTTTCGCCTGACTTTCATCATTGACTGGGTCAGATACGACCTTTTGTAAAGGAAGGCGGTCACCTACTGGAGACACCGTACCGCTCATGCCCACTTCTTTTTTTAATGCAGCTGCACTTGCATTCGCTGCTGCTTGCGACTCATATCCTGAAGCAGTGAGCTGATAGGTCGACGTATTTCCTGAGGTTTGATAAGTGGCTGTCCACTTTTTGTCTTTCTTTAGTGTTTCCACTGCTTTTTTCACTTCTGCTTCTGTTGTAAATACCTTTGAGGTGTTCATCGTATAAATGGATTGATCGACATAGGAGGCTGCTTGCGCTTCTTTACCCGTGTGTAATGTCATACCAAAGGCAGCTGCGAGTAACATAATCTTGATGGTTTTTTTCACGTTCCCTGTCCCTCTCTTAACTTTGCATAATAGTCTACTAATCTCTTTATCGACAAAAACAAGTACTCTTTCAAGTCATTTATGCAATAGAAAAATAGAGGACCCCCTCGAAGTCCTCTTTTCCTTATATATGCGACACAATCAGTTCACAAGATCCTTCAATTGAGAAGTTTCCTGTTTCAGCCGGCAGAATAAAATGAGTACCTTTTGGCAGTGGATATGTGTTTCCGTCATGCTCTAAAGACCCTTCTCCATGAATCACACTGCATAGCAAAAACGGATAATCCTGCGAAAGCTCGGCTTTTTGATCAATTTCCCATTTATACACAGAGAAATATTCTGCTTCGACAAATGTACGAATGGTCACTCCCCGGCGTGTTTCAACTGATTCATCTGCATACCCGTCTACATGAGGAACTGTTGTGACATCAATCGCTTGCGCAAAATGAAGTTCACGTTCGTTGCCATCTTGGTCTTTTCGTTCATAATCATATACGCGATAGGTTGTATCTGAGCTTTGCTGCGTTTCAAGGACAAGTGTTCCTTCGCAAAGCGCATGAATGGTACCGCTTGGCACATAATAAAAATCACCAGGCTTAATCTTCACCCGCCGCAAAAGACCTTCCCAATCTCCGCTATTCATCATGGTTACAAGCTCAGTTCTTGTTCTTGCATTGTGCCCATAGATCATTTCTGCTCCTTCTTTGCAGTCAATGATATACCAGCACTCTGTTTTTCCAAGCTCGCCATTTTCATGTCTTTCCGCATAATCATCATCTGGATGTACTTGCACGGACAAGTCTTGGTTTGCATCTAATATTTTGGTTAAGAGCGGGAAGCGGTCGCCTTCTATCCCCCCGAACAATTCTCTATGATTGTCCCAAAGTTCGATCAGCGTTTTCCCTTTATATGGACCGTCTTTCACGACACTTGGCCCGTTTGGATGAGCAGAAATTGCCCAGCATTCTCCCGTTTGATCAGAAGGAATATCATAGCCAAATTGATCCCTTAAGGCTGTACCTCCCCATATTCTCTCCTTCAATTCAGGCAGTAAAAAAATTGGTGACTGCTTCATTCAGGATGACTCCTCCCTTTGCTACCCTTTGATAATCCTTACCTAGCTTGATGAAAACTAGTAAGTCTCAACTTTTATTATGACGCTATCTAAAGAGAAGTCAATCCTTTCAGTACACCGAATGAAAACGATAACATAAAAAATATTTTACCCTTTGACAGAGCCTGCAAGAAGCCCTTTGACAAAGTATTTTCCAAGAAGAATATAGACGAGTAGTGTCGGCAGCGCAGCCAATATCGCCCCTGCCATTTGGACGTTCCATTGTACAATTTGACTGCCTGATAGATTTTGTAAGGCTACCATTACCGGCTGATGCTCCGCAGTGGTCATCGTGACTGCAAATAAAAATTCATTCCACACATTTGTGAACTGCCAAATGGCCACCACAACAAATCCTGTGATCGAAAGCGGCAGAATCATATGTCTGAAAATCCCGATAAACCCTGCGCCATCCATTTTCGCCGATTCAATCATTTCATCTGGGATGCTCACATAGAAATTTCGGAACATGAGTGTTGTGATCGGAAGTCCGTATACGACATGGACAAGCACAAGCCCTGGAATTGAATTATACAATCCGACTTCACGCAAAAATTGAATGAGCGGGATCAGGATACTTTGATATGGAATAAACATCCCAAACAGCATCAGCGTAAAGACGACTTCTGATCCTTTGAAACGCCATTTTGATAATACATAGCCATTCATTGCACCTAAAACAGCTGACAATAAAGTAGCAGGAATGACAAGATAAAGAGAATTCATTAAATTGGGCGCCAGCTTTTCAAACGCGATTTGATAGCTTGAAAAATCGATAGTAGATGGCAGCGACCACATTCGCTCAAGGGTGACTTCACCTAATGGCTTCAAGCTTGTGACGAGCATGACATAAACAGGCATTAGAAAAAAGAGACTGCACAAAATTAATAAAGCATAAAGGACTGGACGGACAAACCATCTGGCTGTCATGATGAAGCCCCCTTCCGGCTCGACAGGAGATATGGCACGATAAAGACCGCAACAGAGATCAGCATGACAACCGCAATGGCGGCACCGCCTGCATAATGGTTTCCTCTAAAGGTCATTTCAAACATATACACGCCCGGAACATCCGTGACAAAGTTCGCACCCGGCCCTGTCATCGAGTAAATCAAATCGAAGATCTTTAAAGAAATATGAGCCATGATGATAACAACACTTGCAGTAATCGGTTTTAAAAGAGGAAAAATGATTTTCCAGTAAATCTGCCACTCCGTTGCGCCATCCATTCTAGCAGCCTCTCTTACTTCCTCTGGAATTCCTCTTAGACCCGCCAAATACATCGCCAGAGAGAAGCCTGTCATTTGCCAAACAGCTGCAATCACAACAGCGATCATGGCCGCAGGTACACCAAACTCAATTTTCCCCCAGACAAATCCGGCCAATATGTTCGTATCCGTATACCACTTTGGCTGGATACCGAGCGTTTTCAAAAATAAATTCACCCCAGTTGACGGGTTTAAAATCCATTGCCATACGACTCCTGTGACAACGAAGGACAGGGCCATCGGAAAGAAGAATAAATTCCGAAAAAGAGATTCCCCCTTGATCTTCTGGTCTAGTAAAATCGCAAGTGCGAGACCAGAGACAATGACCGCTCCAATAAAAAATAAAGTGAAAAAGACCGTGTTTCGAAGATCTGATTGAAAGCGGAAATCTTGAAACAGCATGACATAATTGCGAAGACCTGCGAAAGAGAAATCAGGAACAAGCGTGGTCCAGTTTGATAATGATACATATCCTGTCCAGCCAATAAAACCGTAAACAAAGATGAATAATAAAACCGCTGACGGGGCTAAAAAGAGCAGCGCCAGCAGCTGGTCTCCATTCCATTTTTTCCGCATACGTTTAACTTTGGGCACAGGTGTTTTTGTCATCGGCGATGTGTCTATGCGCATGAAGCTACACTCCTTTTTAAAAAAGAGGCGGTGCCTAGCCGCCGCCTCCTTCGTCTTTATTTCATTGCCTCTTTTAAAGATGAAACAAACTGACTACTGTCTTTTTGTGTCACGAAGATATTGACGGCTTGATTCGCTTTTGTCACAAACCCTTCTTCAGCAGCTGAGCCATGAGCAAGAGACGGCGCCAGTTTTGATTCTTTAAATGCCTTCATCGCCGATTTTCCGTATTCATCATATTTTGATACATCTGCATCCACACGTGCTGGAATCGATCCTTTTAGCGGATTAAACGCATCCTGTCCTTCAACAGATCCTAAAACAGATAAGAATTTCTTCACGTTTTCTGGCTGTTTCACACCCTTTGGCAGTCCGAATGTATCGGTGATCACCATAAAGCTTCCTTCCGTTCCCGGAGTCGCCGTGTATCCAAAGTCTTGATTCACCTTCAAATCAAGATCATTCACAAAGTACCCCTTCGCCCAGTCGCCCATGACATTCATTGCCGCTTCTCCTTTTGCCACGAGCTGTGAGGCATCCTGCCAGTTACGTGAGCTGTGATCGTCATTGACGTATTCGAGCATACGTCCAAAGATGTCTGCCGCTTCCTTCACTTTCGGGTCATCCATTTTCATGTCGCCAGCCCAAAGTTTTTGATAACCATCTGCACCTAATACACCCAGCAAAACACTTTCAAACAAATGAGTCGCTGCCCAAGGCTCCTTATCTCCAAGTGCAAGTGGTGTGATTCCTTTTTTCTTTAATGCATCTGCTGTTTTGAAAAATTCATCAAATGTCGTTGGCGGCTCTAAGCCTGCATCATCAAATACTTTCTTGTTATACCAAAGCACATTGCCCCTGTGAATATTTACTGGCACGGAATAGATTTTCCCATCTTTGCTGACAAGGTCAATCAGTGATTCTGGAAATTTGTCTTTCCAGCCTTCTTTTTCATATAAATCATCCAGAGGCTCCATTTTGCCTGCCGCGACCCAGCTCTCATTCAGCTCCGCCCCGCCATGCACTTGAAACGTAGCAGGCGGATCATTTCCCTGCATACGGCTAGTCAGGACAGCCTTTGCATTCGTACCAGCACCACCTGCGACGGCTGCATTTTCAATTGGAATGTCTTTATTCTCCTCTTCAAACAATTGAATGAGTGCCTTCAGCCCGTCTTCCTCACCTGCTCCTGTCCACCAAGAGAAAATTTCGAGCTTTTCCGCTCCGCCTTCTTTTTTTGCCTCTGAGTTCGTCGATGAGCTGCAGGCAGTGACGATAAGCATACAGAGTGCCAGCAGTGTAAAGCCTAATTTGAACTTCATAATTGATCCCCCTATCCCCATTTTGTAAGCGTTATCAAAATAAGTATAATGGCAGATCCTTGCTTTTGTTCAGGCAAACTTCTTCACTTTTTTATGAAATTCTTCATTTTTTTACGGCCTGTTTTCGATATTCCTTCGGTGAACAGCCGACCATCTTCTTAAACACACGGCTGACGTAATTAGGATCTGTATATCCTGCCTGAAAGGTAATTTCTTTTAAGCTAAGCGTGCTGTCTATGAGGAGCTTTTTGATTTTATCCAGCCGGCAGGCTGTCACATACTCTTTAAATGTCAGACCCGTCTCGTCTTTAAATCGTTTTGTGAAATAGGTGGGACTTAAATCAACATAAGCGGCCGTTTGCTCAAGCGTGATCTGTTCACAATAATGCGTTTTGATGTAACGTTTTGCCCGCTCGATGTCATTGATGGTCTGGGTTCTCGCTTCATACACATCAAATAGGTGTTCACAGCACTGGCGGCATTCCGCTGCGGTGCTGATTGTCAATATCGATAGGTCTGTACGGAGGCGTGATTTGAAGAGAATCAGCAGTTCTTTTACTTGTGAAATCGTCGCCCCCTCTAATTGAAAGGCATCAAATAAAGCCAGTGCATTCTCTCTTCTCCCTTCTTCCAGCGCCTGCATCATACTGTCTGCAAGCTCCGGCAGATGAATCAATGGACCGGACTTCACCTCTGTTTGGTAAAAGCCATAACGAACAACGCCCCCACTCTTTTTTCGCTGATAATAGGAAAGCTTCGCCTCTGCTGCACTTTTCTGAAGATGAAGCGGGTTTGAGACTGGATGCCCTATGCCAACGACAGGTGAAGGCTGACCGTTTGTCATGGCAGCTCGAATGGCTTGCAGAATCTCTGCCTTTAGCTGACCTGGTCCTTGCTGACTATAAATGAGGCATGTAAACAGTTCTCCCCCCATCTGAATCGGCACCGTATGAAATCGTGCAGATTTCTGTAAATCGATCAACAGCTGATCTCCTTCTGTCCGCTGCACAGCGATGATAAGACCTGCTTCATATTTGGAGAATAGTTGTTGAAACTCCATGGATGTATAAGATTGACCGTTCATGACATGCGCTTCAAGCCACTTTGACTGCTGATCGGCCGCTGCCGACTGCCGCAGAGACGCCTCCTGCTGAATCTCTGCTGCTACAAATCGAATGGCTGCAATGGTTTCATCTTTGTCAGCTGGTTTGACGAGGTATTGTTTCACCCCCTCCTGCATCGCTTGCTTGGCATAATCGAATGTATCGTAGGCTGTCAGCATAATGAATTTTGTATGAGGACTGATTGCTTTGATCTGTTTGATCGCTGTCAGTCCATCCATGCCAGGCATCTGAATATCCATGAGCACAAGATGAATGGACTCAGATCGCACGAATTCAACCGCCTTCTTTCCATTTTCCGCTTCTCCTGCTATATGACACTCTGGAACCCATTCGGTTAAGAATTTCCGCATCGCTAGCCGTTCTATTTTTTCGTCATCGACAATTAGCACGTTCAGCATGTCGGTCCCTCCTTCATCGGAATAGCCAATTGTATGGTGGTGCCTTCGTTTGGCTTTGAATCAATTTGAAGGGCATCTTGCACCCCGTAAAACAAACGCAGTCTTGACATTACATTTCGAAGACCGATTCCTGTCGAGTGGCCTTTACTCAGTATGTTCGGATCTTCCTCTTCTTTTTCTGATAGCAATCTTCTTTTCTCCTGTTCATTGATCCCCATCCCATTGTCCCGAATCCGAATCATCACATAGCCGCCTTCTTCATAGATCGAGAGCTCGACAAGTCCCTCTTCCTCCTTTGGCTCGACGCCATGAATAAAGGCATTTTCGACAAGCGGCTGTAAGGTGAGACTTGGGATATGCACAGATAAACATGATTCATCGATGGACGTTTTGCACGTAATACGATCGGCAAATCTCGTTTCTTGTATATGAAAATATTCTTTCACCACTTTCACTTCTTGTTCCAATGTAACGGATGTACTAAGAGCAGACAGCGAATACCGCATCAGCGTGGAAACGGATTGAATCAACCTCGATGTGGCTTCCGCTGATTCTAAGTAAGCCATACGTGAAACGATGTTTAATGTGTTAAATAAAAAATGCGGGTTCATTTGGTTTTGCAGCGTTTTTAGCTTCATATCTTTGATTTTTTGATCCAATGCTGCCTTTTGTTTGATCTCTTCAATCATCATTTTCATCTCTTGCCGCATTCGCTGAAAGGCTTCATTTAAAACAGAGATTTCATCCTTTGAGGTAACATGCAAATTCGCTCCATCAAAATTTCCTTCTGATACTTCTTTTACGCTTCGGGACAGATGAACGATAGGTCTTGATATCCCGCCAGCAATCATATACGCCATCCATAAGGCGATCCCGATTGATAACGTAAACAGGCATAAGGTAAAGAGCGCATAGGTTTGATGCCTTTTTTGAAGAGATTGATAGAGTACCTGATACTCAGATAATTCATCATCAAGCAGGGTCATCGTCTGCTCTTGTATATAGGAGGAGACGGTTCTCACTTCCTTCACACTTGCAGCATATTCTTCGATTTTCCCTTCTTTCACATGTGTCATGGTCGCATCACTTTCATTGATAAGCGTCCGCATCATATATTGATATTTTTCAATAGAAGGAATCGCCGCATGAAGACCGGCATCCTTTCGCAGCGCTTGATCGTAGGATTTCATTTTCTGTTTTGACGTAAGATACTCTTTGGCAAACTTCCGATCCTTTTCAATGGCATAGGCATTGACCTTTTC
This sequence comes from Bacillus sp. I-2, assembly GCF_001974945.1. Classification (NCBI taxonomy): domain Bacteria; kingdom Bacillati; phylum Bacillota; class Bacilli; order Caryophanales; family Bacillaceae; genus Bacillus; species Bacillus sp. I-2. The sequence continues at coordinate 461,096 of NZ_LZRW01000022.1, forward strand.
ATACATCGTTTTCGCCTCTGTCGATATATCATTGAGCAGGAGAAAAGAACGGAAGCTCCGGCTATATTCTGATGTGATTTTTGAACTGCTCCAGTAGACAAAAAAAGCGGCTATGTTGCCAAGAAGCACAAGGATTAAAAATGCTAATAACAGCTTACTTCGAATCTTTCTCATGGCTGCATTCCCTGCTTTCTGTCTGTTTGCTGAAGAGGCAGATCCCCGCGCCGGATCACACTCGTTCCCGTGTACTGAAGCGGTTCTTCTTTTTCACCTTTCTGCAAACGAACAAGTGATTCAACCGCTTGATAGCCCATTTCATAAGGATGCTGTACGACCACGGCATCAATTGTTCCATCATCAAGCGCCTGAATCGTATCAGGCAATGTGTCAAATGCAAGCACATAAAAATCAGTGGATGATCGATACTGTGCGTTTGCTTGAATGATGCCTGCACCATCTAATGCACTTGTACCATAAAATGCGGTGAGCTTCGCATGATCGTTTAATAGTTTATAAGCGGCACCTGAGGCACCTGACTTCGTAATGGCTGATTCTTCAATTCCAGCAATATGAATGCGTTTTTCAGCAGCAACGGCATCTCGAAAGCCCTTGACGCGCAGCTTTTGATGAATGGCATCCAGCCTGCCTGTGACAATTCCTACATACTGTTCACCTTTTGTATCTGCGATGAGTGCCTGTCCTGCGATAAAGCCTGAATAGTAATTGTCCGTCCCTACATACACTTGACGCTTGCTCCCCTCTGCATCTGTATCGACGGTGACAACATCAATTCCTTTTTCCCTCGCCTTCTGAAAAAGCGGTTTGTATTTTTTCGCATCAAGTCCCTGTGTCATAATGCCATCAACATGCCCAGCGATCGCCATATCAATGGTTTTCAGATGATCGTCTACATCTGCTTGCTTTGGGCCCAAATATTCTAGATACACGCGATGAACGTCTGCCGCATCCGCAGCTCCCTTTTGTACAAGTTGCCAATATTCGTTATCAAGTTCCTCCGGTACAAGAACAAAATGATATTGATACGTTGACTCCGCTTTATCGGAAGCGCTTTCAATTTTAAATAAATCTTGACCTAATAACGTTAAGAAGATGACAGATACCACACAAAATGTGAGAAATGCGCTCATTCCGATCCACTTAGATAATTTCACCGTGTCCTCCTCCTTTCCACTATTTCCGCATAAAAAAAAGAGCTGCTTATAAGCATACTCTCTCGACCTCTATAATTCCTTTGTCATAAATAAACTGTTTGGATCTTCTTGATATGTACCAAAAGGCGGACAATACTGAAATCCAGCGCTCTCATATAGTTTTCTTGCTGGTTCAAAGAAAGCCATTGCCCCTGTCTCTAAGCTGACACGTGTATAGCCGCGCCGTTTTGCTTCTTGGAGAAGATGATTCAGCATATACCTCGCTACACCTTTTCGCATATGGAGGGCTGCGGTTCTCATCGATTTGATTTCCCCATGTTCACTTGACAGCTCCTTTAATGCTCCGCAGCCAAGAAGCTCTTCTCCATCCCGCACACTCCACACGGTAACATCCTGTTTTTTTAAATCAGTTAATGGAAGGGCATGAATGCTTTCTGGCGGCGAATGCTCCTTCATCTCTTCTATATGTGCAGTAATCAGCTGGTCAATTCGTCCATCCGTGAGTTCATCTTGTAGAATGTACATTTCCATCACTCCTTCACGATCATTGTACGTGAAGAGTTGAATGTTTACCTGCTGTTATGTCAGATAACCGAACAAACAACCGGCATCAACAAGCCAGTTGTTTGTTCGGTTGACAAGTATTTATGAAGAAAGAACTGCTTGTAATTCCTCTGCTGTACTGCTTTCAAGCTGACTTCCGACACCAACAGCCACCGCGCCTGCTTTGAGCCACTTTGGAACATCAGCTGGATGAATGCCGCCCGTAGGAATAAATTCAATCTCTGGAAATGGACCTTTCAGGTTTTTCATATAGGATAAACCAAAGGAGCCGCTTGGAAAAAGTTTGAGCAAGCAATAGCCATCTGCTTTCGCCTTCATGATTTCACTCGGGGTGAGAACCCCTGGTACATAGAGTGTGTCGTAAAATGAAAGATGTTCTCCAATCATAGGAAGGTATCCTGGACTAACGATAAACTGTGAGCCTGCCTCAATGGCTGATTGCGCCTGCTCCAGCGTCGTAATTGTTCCCGCTCCTACTATGAGGTCCTGCTCCTCCTGGAAGGATGCGATGATGCGTTCAGCATTTGGCGTGGTATACGTCACTTCAATGGCACGAACTCCTTTTTTCTTTAAACGCTCAATCATTTCAATACCTTCTGCTTCACTATCCGCTCTCACAACTGCGATCAATTTACAAGACGCGAGCTGCTTTTTAACGCTCAAACTTGCTGACTTTCCCATATCTCTCATCCCCTTTCATGTACTCCCGCTTTTGATATCGCTTGGCTTCTTTCATAAAAGCCTGAAGCTCCTCCCTGGTAGGCAGTCCGTCCTTATCGCCAGGTGACATCACTGCAAGTGCCCCGACCGCATTGCCTCTTGTCACGGATTTTTCATCTGATAAGCCGTCAAGCAAGCCGCTGATGACCCCCACTGCAAATCCATCACCAGCTCCGACTGTGTCTACGACATCCTGCACATAAAACCCATTCACAATCCCCTGACCGGCTGCACTTTTATAAAAGGCACCTTCTGCCCCTAGCTTAATGACCACTAGCTTGACACCTTTTTGTAAATAGACATCTGCAATCTCTTCTGGCTCGTGACAACCCGTGAGCCTTTGCCCTTCTGCAAGCCCTGGAAAAAACCAATCCGCTTGCGAGGCGATATGATTCACCGTCTGAATCATATCTTCTTCCTCTTCCCATAGCTGAAGCCGAAGGTTTGGATCAAATGAAATGGTTTTGCCCGCTGCTTTCATTTCTTGAAGGGCACGAAAAGAAAACGCTCTCATTTCACTGGATAGAGCAGGCGGAATACCAGTCATATGAAGGTGGCCTGCCTGTTTGAAATAGGTGGCGGGAAAGTCGCTTGGACTCATTGTGCTCGCAGCAGAGCCTTTCCGATAATACGTGACGTCAGGGTCTCCATCGATCACTTTTGATTTAAGCAAGATCCCCGTTTGAGACCCATCATTTGAACGGAGCACTGCACTTGTATCGACCCCTTCTTTTTGAAGCTCTTCTAAAATAAATGTGCCAAGTGAATCTGCTCCGACTTTGCTCATCCAGCCCACATGAAAGCCCAGCCTCGCCAAACCGACAGCCACGTTACTTTCTGCACCAGCAAGCGCCTTTTGGAATGTATGCACTTGATGAAGCTCCCCAATTTCCTTTGCATAAAACATCGCCATTGATTCCCCAAATGTGACCGCATCCAATGCTTTCACTCATTTCTCCCCTTTCTCGGTACCGGTTTCAAATCAGTTGAAAAAGAGAGAGCATGCACGTATGTATACTCTTCTCTGTCTATCATTTATAAAGATTTCCTTACAACGATTTCACCATCAAGCTGAATCGTTTGGGGCGCACTTTCATCCCCTTCCAGCCGTGTCTTGATTTTTTGCATGGCTGCTTTTCCCATTTCATGAGATGGCTGGGCAACCGTCGTGATTCCAGGGCCAATCAGCTTATACCATTCTGTATCATCAAATCCTGCAATACCTATCTCATCAGGAATCTTCATTCCAAGCTCTACAAGTTCACTAATCAGCTTCAGCATGAGTAATCCATTGCCTGCTAAAATCGCTTTTTTCTGTTCGTTTGATTGTAAAAAACGGACAATCTCTTCGCGCATTTGTTCCTTTTGCTTTAAATCAATTTCTGCAATGACCGGCTTCTTATGTTTACTCAAAGCTGTCTGTTCATATGCTTCCTTTCGTTCTTCACGAGGACTGATTCCATCGACGGGCTCAGTAAAGAATGCGATGTGATCATAGCCTTTCTCATACATTTGTTGGAGTAGGCGGATTGTGATATCACGGTTGTTCGTGGTCACTGTGTCGACTTTTAGTTCAGGCAATTTCCGGTCCACAAGAACAATCGGCACACCGTTTTTCTTAAAATCCTCCAGAATGTCATTGTTCTGTCCTGTCGTATTGATGATGAGCCCTTCAATATAATGTGCATTCAGCTTAAGGAGCATTTCCCGTTCTTTTTCTGGACGATTATCTGTGTTGCATACCATGATGCTGTATCCATATTCATCACAAATCTCTTCGACCCCGCGAAGTGTTGCCACAGAGAATGGATTCGTAATGTCGGCTACAATAAACCCAATGACCTTACTTTTTCTGACTTTTAGTCCTTGAGCAAGCTGACTCGGACGATAATGGAGTTCCTCAATGGCCTTCTTGATTTTTTTTACCTTTTCAGAAGAAATTTCATTTGTTCTGCCATTGATATATCTGGATACAGTTGATTTTGAGACCCCTGCATAAGCTGCTACTTCGTTAATGGTCACTTTCGTTTGCTTTTTCTCTTTCATTCAAAAAACTCCCACAATTGATCTTCTCATTTGGTTCGAAACCGATTTCAAATAAACTTAAAAAGAGCATATCATAATTGATGGCATTTCAGAAGATTTTTTTGCATGTTGTTGGCAAAAATTTGTCTAATTAGAGAAAAAGAAAGCGATTTCAAATTAACGGTTGACGGCACTCTCTTTTTCCTCTAGAATTTTCCTTGAAACCGATACCAAATAAATATCAATATTTGTATCAGATGAGGGAGGCTTATCCAAATGGAAAATCGTTATGCTGTACATCCTGAGCAGGTCAAACGTTTTACAACAGAGGAACTTCGTCGTCATTTTCATATTCCTACGCTATTTGTCAGTGGTGAATTAAAGCTCTATTACTCACATGAGGACCGCGTGGTGATCGGCGGAGCCATGCCGGCAGCAGAGCCGATCACACTAGATGCTGGGGACTTTTTACGTACGGAGTATTTTCTTGAAAGACGAGAAATCGGGATTGTGAATGTCGGCGGACAAGGTACGGTCACTGTTGATGGTGAGGCCTTTGTGCTGGAGCATAAAGATTTCTTATATATTGGTCTTGGTCACGAAGATGTACAGTTTGCTAGTTCATCAGGCGACGAGGCCAAGTTCTATCTAGTTTCAGCCACGGCTCATAGAGCGTACCCTACGCAAAAAGCAGCCATCGCTGAATTAACACCAAACCACTTAGGGGAAGCAGCTGCCTCCAATGTACGAAACCTGTATCAAGTCATCCATGCAGACGGCATCCAAAGCTGTCAGCTCATGATGGGAATCACTCAGCTTGAAACCAATAACACGTGGAACACGATGCCCGCTCATATTCACGACCGCCGGATGGAAGTCTACTTATATCTTGATATTGAAGAGGATGCACGAGTCTTTCATTTTATGGGGGAGCCATCTGAAACAAGACATCTTGTTGTGGCAAATGAGGAAGCAGTCATTTCACCTGCCTGGTCCATTCATTCAGGCTCAGGTACAGCAAATTATTCATTTATTTGGGCAATGGCGGGCGAAAACTATACGTTCAAAGATATGGACTTTGTCCCAATGGATCAGCTGAGGTAACGAGGGTGATGACAACATCATATGCAGCGTCCCTCTTTTCCCTTGAAGGAAAAACAGCCCTTGTGACAGGCCCTGGAACTGGCATTGGGCAAGGCATTGCCGTGGCGCTTGCCAAATCAGGTGCAGATATCATCGGCACATATCATCATACACCGCTTGAAGAAACAAAGGCGCTTGTCGAACAGGCAGGCCGAACATTTCATGCGATTCAGGTTGACTTTTCCGATCCTCAAACTGCAAAGCAGGATGTCGACGCCATATTAAAGAAGCATACGATTGATATTTTAATCAATAATGCTGGAACCATCAAAAGAGAGCAGGCGGTTCACTATTCAGAGGAAGATTGGCATACAGTCATGGATGTGAATATCAACAGTCTCTTTTTCCTCACGCAAAAGGTTGGACAGCAGATGCTGAAAAACGGGCAAGGGAAAATCGTCAATATCGCCTCCCTTCTATCGTTTCAAGGCGGCGTTTTTGTCCCTGCTTATACAGCAAGCAAGCATGCAGTCGCAGGGCTGACGAAGGCTTTTGCAAACGAATGGGCGAGCCAGCATATTCAAGTGAATGCGATTGCTCCTGGGTATATTGCGACCAATAACACACAAGCCATTCGGGACGATGAAAATCGAAATGAAGAGATTCTCAAACGAATCCCCGCCGGACGCTGGGGAAAGCCTGAGGATCTAGCCGGTGCTGCTGTTTTCCTTAGCTCACCAGCTTCTGATTATATGAACGGCCACATTTTAGCAGTTGATGGGGGCTGGCTTGCGAGATAAATATACGAGAGAATTCCTATTCGGGGATTCTCTTTTTTCTATTTGCATAATTCTCCACCTTCCGAGTCACTCTATAAAAAACATGTGATGAGGGTGAGGTATTATGAAAAGTCGTATTGAACAAGATATAGCGTCCGTCATTAAGCGTGTCAAAAGCTTTGCCGGAAGAAGTGATGATATCGTGTTCCACTCTTTTTCATTTGGTCCTTCCACTATTTCTGCATGTCTCGTGTACGTTGAAGGACTCACAGAATTTGAGTTGCTTTCTAAGCAAATCATTTCACCAATGCAAAAGGAACTGGACATCACTGAGGTAGGTTCTGCTACTCTTTCCTCCCTTTCAAAAACGTTCTTTGGCATTCAAAGTGATGTGCTGGATGATATGAACCTTGCCATCGAGCAGTTATATAGCGGCAAGGCTATTTTATTTGTAGATGGAGCGGCTCAAGCACTTGCACTCCATACAAATCTTTTTCAATTTAGGGAAGTAGAAGAGCCGCAATCTGAAGTTCTTGTAAGAGGACCGCGGATCGGATTTATTGAGAATCTTGAAAAAAACACGGCTTTACTCCGTGAACGGGCAAACGACCCTAATCTTGTGATTCAAAAAGTAAGTATAGGTACTCGCAATAAAAAATCCGCTGCTCTTGTATATGTTCGTGATATTGCTGATCCTAAACTAGTAGAAGATGTTCTATCACGCATGGCCGAAATCAAAATGGATGACATCCCCGAAACCGGCTATATTGAACAGTTGATTGAGGACAGTCACATCTCCATTTTTCCACAGATTCAAAACACAGAACGTCCTGACCGGGTGATTGCATCTGTGCTTGAAGGCAAAGTCTCGATTTTGCTCGATGGGACTCCTTTTGCCCTCATTTTACCTATGACACTTACAGCTTTAATGCAATCACCGGAGGATTATTATCAGAGGTGGACAAGCGCGACTCTTTTGCGTTTACTTCGTTATATTGCCGTTCTGCTCACGATTTTTTTACCCGGGCTTTATATTGCTCTCGTCTCTTATCATCCCGGTTTATTACCGACAAGAATGGCACTCACCATCGCAGGTAGCCGGCAGAATGTTCCCTTCCCTCCTGTTGTCGAAGCCATTCTCATGTCTTTTACAATAGAGCTTCTGCGGGAAGCTGGACTACGGCTTCCAAGAGCCATTGGACAGACAATTGGACTCATTGGCGGCGTTATTATTGGTCAGGCAGCTGTCCAAGCCAATATCGTCAGTGCCTTAATGGTGATTATTGTGTCGCTGACCGCACTGGCTGACTTCACGGCACCGTCATATGATTTTAGTTTCCCACTGCGTATTTTGCGGTTTATGGCCATTTTTAGTTCAGCATTGTTTGGATTATACGGTTTAATCATGTGTTATTTATTTGTGCTTTGTCACTTGATGCAGTTAAAGACTTTTGGTTTTGACTATTTCACACCAGTGTTGTCTTCACCGTTTTCAGATTTAAAGGATACGTACGTTCGTTTACCAATCGGGCTATTTAAATCTAGACCAAAAACAGCAAAAATAAAAAATCTCAAAAGACAAGGAGATTAAACGATGTACAGACCTGAAAAGCTATCATTGTTACAAGTCACCATTCTGTGCAGCTCTACAATGATAGGCGCTGGAATTTTAACCATTCCACGCAGTTCTGCCAATTCAGGATTCCCTGATGGCTGGATCATTGTATTAATACAGGGAGTCATCTTTGCTTTCGTTGCTTTTTTGTTGGGGTGGATTGCCGAAAAGAATGCACCAGACACCATCTTTGAGTCAAATACAAAAGGAGCAGGGGCATTCTTTGGCACGATCTTTAATTTAATGCTGATCGCCTATTTACTTGGCATTGTCGGCTTTGAAGCACGTGTCCTTGGGGAAGTGGTTCAGTTTTTCCTACTACAATCGACTCCCATGACCGTGATTGTGATGATATTTTTACTTGTGGCGATCTATCATTTAAAAAGCGGTATCCTTCCAGTCGTCAAAATGGTGACCTATATTTATCCGATCACAATGGTCATTTACATAGCGCTCATGCTGTTTTGTTTAAAAATATTTGATTTTGATTATTTGCGCCCTGTGATGGCGCATGGTTTTAAAGATTTTAGTAACCTGTTCTCTCAAACCTTTATTCAATTTACAGGGTTTGAAGTGATTTTGTTTGTCGTGCCACTCATTTATAAAGACAAGTGGTCGAAGGCGAAATGGGCTGCTGCCATTGGAGTTGGCATTACAACCCTCGTTTACTCACTTACACTTTTTATTGTAATCGGCTCCATGACAGTAGGAGAAACAAAATCTCTCACTTGGCCGACGGTTTCCCTCATTCAAGCGCTTGAACTTGAAGGGGTGTTTATCGAACGATTTGATATATTCTTACTGACAATTTGGACGTGCCAGCAGTTCATTTGTATGCTGGGCTTTTTCCAGTTTGCGATTAAAGGCTGCTTCACCGTTTTTAAAACAACCAATATAACGAGACTGCTATGGCTGCTATTTTTAATAACATCGGCACTCTCACTTTTTCCTAGAAATATCAATGAAGTCTTTTACTACTCTACTTTACTCGGCTACGCATTGTTCGCGGTATTAGCCATTCCTTTTATTACAGCTATCCTGCTGATGATACGCAAAAAATGGGGAGGTCGTTCTGCATGAGAGGCAGGCGTATACTGTTATTCTTTTTTTCCTGCTGCCTTTTTCTTCTATCAGCAGGCTGCTGGGACTTAAAGGATATTGAAAAACTATCGTTTGTACGCGGTGTTGGCATTGATGAACAAGATGAGAATGGAGTTAAGCTGACCTATCAAAACCTTGTACCGAAAACAGGCGGAACACAAGAAGCCGATTCTCCCGGCTATGTGAATGTCGTCTCGAAGGGAAAAAATGTGCTGGAGGCTGTCAGTAATGTCGCCTTGAAGGACCCGCCGATCTATAGTGATCACCTGAAAATCTTCTTGTTTGGCAGAAATCAAGCGGAGCATCACGATATTCAAGGAACACTTAATCATTTTATTCGAGATGATGAGGTTCGGCGCAGCAGCTATCTCCTCGTGTCACGAGGAGATGCGTCAAAAGTCATCAACCAAAAATTGAAATCACAGCAAAAGGTTCCGGTTGAACATATCTTCGAAACATCCAAAAACCGAAGCTTTAACGGAAAGATCGCACTGCCAACACGTATTGGCCGGGCATCTGATTATTTTCAAATGGGCGTTAGCTTCCTTGTACAAAGTGTAGATGCGGTAGACGGTGAAATTATTTATGATGGGGCAGGTATCATTCACGGAAAAACAAGAAAGCTGATCGGTTTCATCTCTGCGCAGGATGTACAATATTTAAACTGGGTGATGGACCGTATCGCAGGCGGTGTTGTACCCGCCACCTACAAAGGCTTTCCGATTACGTATGAAATTAAAAAAGCCAAAACCAAGATTGAACCCTACCTGAAAGACGGAAAGATTTCCTTTCACATTAGCGTACAAACAAATGGAAAATTGTCAGAGGATCAATATCCCCCTGAAAACTCATACGATGAACAGTACATCAAACGATTTGAGAAGGTTTTTTCTCGTAAAATTAAAGAGCGCATACAAAAAACGGTCAGTCATATGCAACATGAAGTAGGTGTCGATCCTATTTTTTTAAGCCGGCAGTTTCGTATTAAGTATCCTGAATATTGGGATCAGCATCGAGATGAATGGGACAAACTATTTCAAGAAGCAGACATAACGTATGACATCAAAGTGAGCATTTTGAACTTTGGTGCAGAAGGTGCAACGAAAAGCTTCAAATGGTAATACAAAAAGGCGGTTATCCCAAAGGAGAGCCGCCTTTTTTACGTACGACAATGAGAAGCTGATACAAAGTCACTTGATCAGACAACGCTTTTGTTTGAAAGCCGAGTGACGATCCTATTCTTGCCACCTCGTCAAAAAACAATTGAACGTTTTGATCAATCTGTACATTGATCCGCTGCTCGATCACGCGTTCAAATAATTGGTCTGGGAAAAGCGCACGCATGGTGTTTGGTGTGAAGAACCGTATATGGGTTCGGTCTAAGATTCCTACATCTTGATACGTAAAATCACCTGTCATCAAAGGAAGAAGCACCTCTGCATGCATCATGTTAGGCAGGCAGCAAATGATGACACCGCCTGGCTTTAAAGAGGCGTGCGCTTGCTCAATGATGTGCCAAGGATCTGACACATGCTCTAAAACATCCGAAAAAATGACCGCATCAAAAAAGGCCTCTTTCTCTGACCATGGGTATTCATCTGCATTTGCCTCGATGACTTCTTCATAATACGCCTTTGCGACCGCTGCTTTTAACGTATCCGCCTCTACCCCGTACATGTGTACAGACTGACGATTCATTAGTTCAAGCCCAGTAGCCCCTGCGCCGCATCCAACATCCAGCACGTGTGCAGCGTCCTCAGGGAGTAATTCCACAAAATACGGATGAGGAGTGATCAAATTTAGATCTATGCCCCACTTATCTAAAAATCGAAGTCTATTCTCAGTAAACAGTGTAGAGATGTTTGTTTCTTGATTGGCATTAAAGGTAGCATGACCATGATGATGCACAAAGGAATCATGCACAATTTGCAGCTGATATCCTTTTAGTAATGAACGCAAACATAGATCGTCATCCTCAAATGATCCATATACAAACCGCTCATCAAATAATCCCACATCCTCGATCAGCTTTCTTTTCACGAGCAAGCAAAACCCTACAAGCCGGTGCACATAAGTTCTCTGACCTTTTCTATTAGACGTATACTCCTTAGCAAAGGCTGGGAGTTCCTTCACATCTGTATACGATGGCTGGACCATCTGAGGGCCGCTCACATAATTAGAGACGGGTCCCACCATCCCAATTCGTTCTGAAGCGAATAGCGCCTCTTTTAATGGAGAAAGCCAATTTTCCGTCACGATCGTGTCATTATTTAAAAAGAGAATGCTGTCTCCTGAAGCTTTTTTTGCCCCTTGATTACATCCCTTTGCAAAACCTTCATTCTCTTCATTATCAATGAAAATCACATCATCCAGCTCTCTTACATATTCCTTCGTGCCATCAGTTGACGCATTATCGACGATGATGAGTTCATATTGGTCACTATTCGTATGCTGTTTAATGCTATCGATACATGTTTTCGTCAAATGCAGTTCATTGTACGTCAGCATGACAATGCTTGTTTTCCCTTTCATCTCATTTCCACCTTTCTCCCGCCTGTTCCATATGTATGTGATAGGCAGCACGTTCAGAAGATGAGGGAATGTCCTTTCTTGATTAAACGTTTGTTTAACATAGAAAAACCAGCTGCACACGGCAGCTGGCCATTGTTCATACCGTTTTTCCTTCGCCACTTGCGACGGCACGATTTCTCTTTTTTAAATCTTCTTCAATTTCTTCAAGACTTTTCCCCTTCGTTTCGGTCACCAAGTATTTCACAAATAAGAAGGCGCCTACGCCAATGACCGCATATATGAGGAAAAGATTACTGATACCAATCGCGCTTAATAAAGCTGGGAATGTCAGCGAGATGATTAAATTTCCTGTATGAAGAAGGAAGGTCGAGACGCCTGTACCGATTCCCCGGACGTGTACTGGGAACAGCTCTGGGAGCATCACCCAAACGACTGGACCCCAGCTGACAGCAAAGATGACGATAAAGAGACCTAAACAAATAACGGTTGTCCATCCTGCAGCTGTTGATCCTTCAAAAAATCGGTTGACCACTGACAGAACAATTAAACTAAGGACCATTCCTGCATTCCCAAATAGAAGCAGCGCTTTACGCCCTACACGGTCAATGATTTTAATGGCAACAAACGTCATGATGACATTCACTGCACCAATTCCGACAGTTCCTAAAATCGCTGCTGAATTCCCAAAGCCAACACTTGTGAATGTTTTTGGTGCATAGTAAATGATCGTATTTGTACCGATAAACTGCTGCAGAAAGGCAAGGCCGACACCGGCAATCAATGCTGGGCGTACCCATGGCTCAAATAATTCCTTAAAACCGCCTTTCTCTTCACTTTCCGCCTTTTGAATATCTGAAATTTCTTCTTCCACTTCTTGCTGACTTTTTCTGAGTTTAGATAATATCTCCTTCGCACGGTCAGCCTGTCCGTGGACAAACAGCCAGCGGGGACTTTCCGGCATAAACAAAATCCCGAATAATAAAAGAACAGAAGGAACCACCGCAATTCCAAGCATCAAGCGCCATGCCTCTGCATCTGCTAAAGCGTAGTTCACAATATAGGCAAGAAGAATGCCAAATGTGATCATGAGCTGGTTTAAAGAGGAGAGTGCCCCTCGTGATTCCTTTGGCGCAAGTTCAGATAAATATAATGGAACAATCGTTGTCGAGCACCCGACAGCGAGCCCTAGCACAATTCGGAATAAGACCATCACTTCTGTATTCGGTGCAAAAGCTGTACCAAATCCGCCGATAATAAACAAAATAGCTGCGGCGATGATGGCTTTTTTCCGCCCAAATTGGTCTGTCAGCTTTCCAGAAAGAGAGGAACCGAGCATCGCCCCGATTAAAATCGAGCTGACGACAAGCCCCTCCGTAAACGCGTTTAAACCTAAATCCTCTTTCATAAATAAGATGGCGCCAGAGATGACACCTGTATCATAGCCATATAAAGCACCGCCAAGGGCGCCGAAGAAATAAAGCCATCCATTCCGATTTTTCATTTACATAACCCCACTTTTATCTCTGTACTCTTATGAAAAGTCATTTTCCTCACTTCCTGTCATTTCAAACATTTCGATGTTTTATGACAAATATATTTCATTTGTGTATCTTTGAAACTTTTTACGAGAAGAAAACGTCAATTAAGCGTTAGTGAAAAAAATGTCGCACTATATCCCGTTTTAAGGTATATTTGTTTTAGTTTGTAAGCAGAAAGAAGGACATCTTTACTATAAAATCATAGCGAGGGTTTAAAATATATGGATCAATTACGAAGTAAACGCAAAGGAAAAAAGCGTTTAAAACCATGGGTGAAAGTCACTCTTTTTATCATTAGTATTCTTTTACTGACAACTGCTTCAGTTACAGGCTATGCCTACTATAAAATAACAAATGCTGCCAAAAAGGCTCAAGTATCTCTTGATCGCGGCGCACAATCTGTGAAACGAATTGAAGCATTCGATCCAGGAAAAGACAGCTTTTCTGTCTTGCTGCTTGGAATTGACAGCAGACCGGGCGAAACAGTGAAACAAGCACGAAGTGACGCAATGGTTTTGGCAACCATTAACCGCACAAATAAAACCGTTAAATTATTAAGCATTCCTAGGGATTCATACGTTAATATTCCAGGCCACGGTTTTGATAAAATTACTCACGCACACGCATTTGGCGGTGCAGATCTAACAGTGAGCACAGTTGAAGATTTACTAGATATTCCGGTCGATTTTGTCATCCAAAGTAATTTCGTAGCGTTTAAAGAAATCGTCAACGAATTAAACGGTGTTCCTATTAACATCAAGGATGAGTACCTTGTGAAACAGATTAAAAAGGATACAAAAGGCAAGGTTGTGCTTCAAACTGGAACTCATACACTAGATGGTGATCAAGCGCTCGCATATGTGAGAACGAGAAAAGCAGATAGTGACTTAATGCGTGGCCAGCGACAAATGGAAGTGTTAAAAGCCATTTTTGATAAATCAAAATCATTAACATCTATTCCGTCATACGACAATATCATTGATACACTCGGTGATAATGTGTCAACCACCCTTTCTATGAAGGAGTTAGTTGGTCTTTTCCCGCTTCTGACCTCATTGAAATCGGTTGATACCATTCAGCTTAAAGGATCTGATTACCAGCCAAACGGCGTTTATTATTTCCAATTGGATCAAAACCAGCTGAACGAAGTAAAAACAGAATTGAAGAAGCAGCTTGAATTATCATAAATAAAAGCGTCCCTTTGGGGCGCTTTTAGATTGTTGACAAAGGGCTAAAATGATCTTGATTTTAGCCCTTTGTCTTCTTTTCAGCGTGATAGAAAACCTTTGCAATCTAGGAAGGGCGAGCACCGGAACAGAGCGAATTTGAGATTCGTGAGTACCGGAGCGCAGACCTGACACGGAGTGCGAGGGTTTGTCTACACGCTGGAAGCGTCCCTAAGGGGCGCTTTTTCTTATTTCCTTGATCATTCACTCATTTTTGTTTAGCCTTGATAGAGAGGAATCAACCTTCCTTTTTTATGAGAATGAAGGAAATCGTACATACTTTGAAGAGGCTATTGCATGAATGAAGGAGGATTTGACAGCGATGAAAAAAATGATTGCAATTGATTTAGACGGTACACTCTTAAATACAAAAAGTGAAATATCCGCTCAAAACCGAGAGGCATTGATTCGTGCGAAGAATGCTGGATATATTGTGACCATCTGTACAGGGCGGGCAACTTTTGATGTAAAGGAGCTGCTTGGCGATTTGGACATCCCCATTATTGCGGCAAACGGCGGGACTGTCCATACAGAAGGATACGAGCTCTTCAGCCGTATCACATTGGACCAAGAAGCGGGCAAGCGGGCTGCAAAGGCACTAGTGGAACGAAACATTTACTTTGAAGTCTATACAGATGATGCTCTCCTCTCTCCTTTTGATGGAAAAGAGAAGCTGAAAGCAGAATTTGATCTGATCAAAAGCGCAAACCCAAATGAGGATCACGCTGATCTATGGGAAGGAGCCATGACGCAATTTAAACAATTTGGCATCAAACCAGTGGATGATATCCGTGAGATTTTTGAGTCGAACGAACCGACCTATAAATTACTCTGCTTCTCGTTTGATATGAACAAACTGAACGAAGCACGAAATCTTCTTTCAGACATGCCCGAGCTTTCATTGACCTCGTCTGGTAAACATATTATTGAGGTGCTGCCAAAAGAGTCTGGAAAAGGACATGCCCTGAAAAAGCTCGCAGCCCATTATGGTGTAGACCGCTCACATATTTATGCAATTGGTGACAGCCCAAACGACCTTTCTATGTTTGAAGAAGCAGGCCACCGCATTGCAATGGGGAATGCTGTTGATGTCATTAAAGAAAAGAGCACCTTCATCACAAAAGGAAATCATGAAGACGGTGTCGCTTATTTTATTGATCTTCTTTTACAAAATCAATTCCATGAAAAAAAGACGCTTGTCTGATCAGCGCCTAGAGAGAAGTCCAGAAGTCCGATACAAGTATTGATCGGGCTTTTTCTTTATTTTTTGATTCTAACAGCCGTTTCATATTTGTCCTTCCAGTACGTACTTGTTTTCATATTGGTTAAAACAACACCGTTTGAGACCGTCACATGAATGACTTGATTTGATCCTGCATATATCGCCGGCATCAATGATGTACCGCTGAAGAAGACAAGATCTCCCGGCTTAAGCTCAGAACGTTTCACAGGTGTACCTGCTTTAACTTGACCTGATGCATAGCGAGGCAGCTCAATGCCAAGCACTTTTTGATACACGTACTGCGTGAACCCTGCTGTATCAAATCCTTCCTTTGGGTTCGTACCGCCTTTGACATAAGGGACTTCACCAATATACGTAGCGGCTTTTGATACGATAGGATCCTCTTTCGCAAGCTCCAGATCTGTTAATCGTTTCGCACCTGTCCATTTCTCGCGCCAATACGATTCAGATAAATAAGAAATTGTCACACTTTCAGAACGGCTCGCATGAATAAAGCGGTCGCCTCCAATATACATACCTACATGAGAAATTCCGGGCTTATATGTGTTGCTAAAAAAGACAAAATCCCCAGGGCGGATATCGCCTAATGCCACTTTTTCTCCAACGATCCACTGCTGTTCAGCACTTCGAGGTAAATAAATCCCAAGCGATTTTTCAAATAAATACTGTAAAAATCCTGAGCAATCGAATCCATTCTTTGGATCTGCTCCTCCAAACACATAAGGAATTCCTAAATAGGTCAGCGCATCTTTCACAAGAGGGTCATCAGAAATTTCTTGCGTACCGGGCAGTCGTTTGACCGCATAAAATCGATCAGTCCAATATTTGCTTTTACTGACATCTGTTTTCACCACACCTTGACTAAGCGTGATGTGGATCACCTGATTGTTCCCAGCGTACAACGCCACATGTGTTGGGATATCCTTCGTTTCTTCAAGGCTTCGGAAATACACAAGGTCACCGGGCTGCGCTTTATCCCATGATACCTTTTTTCCAATCTGATATTGGTCGATTACCTTCCGCGGCAAATCAAATGTTTCGGATGTCTTGTACACATATTGAATCAACCCAGATGCATCAAAGCCCGTTTTTGGATCGGTTCCTCCTTTATGATAAGGTGTTCCAATGAGCTTTTCCGCTTGCTCCAAAAGAGATGGTGTTTGAGCAGAAACCACTGTTTGGGACATGAACATCAGCCCTACGAGCGCACACCCTCCAATCAACATTCCTTTCCATTTCATGATCCTTTCCCTCCTTTCTTCTATAGTTTCGTCATGACACCTTTCATTTTACACCGTATTTCGACAAAAAAAGAGCACGCGATGTGCGTGCCCTTTATCCTTTTTAGGTTATTTACCTGCTTCCGCTTTTGACTGCTTTTGCTGTTCAATTTTCTGCATTTCAACCGAAATCTTTTGTTTTTCGTGATCTGTCAGACTGTCACTAAATTTAAAAGCAGACATAAAGACAAAGACTAAAATTAACGCAACAAACGGCCAGCTTGCTTTTAGGAATTTCATTTCTTCTCTTTCCCTCCGTTTTCTTTTAAGTTTTTAACTTTATCAGCGTGATCTACTTCAAAGAAAATGTGTCCGTCTTTTTCTTTCCAATCCGCATTCGTTCCATTGGTCAGCATACGGATAATGGCTTTTGATTCTAGAGATCCTGCTTTTACTGGAGCAGGTGTTGCTTCTTTGATGTACATTGGGACAACTTCAAATGTCGCTTTTCCATCTTCATTCAGATGATACTGAACAAGTGCAGAATCACGTGTTCTTGACCAGCCTTGGTCAAAAATAAAGTTTCCTAGGCTATAGAAAATCGCCGTTCCGTTATAGACTTCCATTGGTTCAAGGACGTGCGGATGAGCACCGATAATGATATCGGCTCCGGCCTTAGACATCGCTCTTGCCAATTCTCTTTGTCTGTCGTTTACTTCATTGTTGTACTCCTGTCCCCAGTGAGCATGAACAACGACGAGATCTGCCTTTTCAGCAGCCTGCGAAATCATCGGAATAAAGATAGATGGATCGGCTGGCAGAATACCCGCCTGGCGATTCGTTGCTTTGAAATCTTTCCCATACACATCTGTAAAACCAAGTGTAGCAATTTTGACACCATTTACTTCTTTGTACGAAATGTTCTGCTTCGCATCTTGGAGGTTACGACCTGCACCTGTATAATCCATGCCATTTTGTTCAAAGGCATTGATCGTGTTGTTCAGTCCTTTTTCACCATAGTCTGCCGCATGGTTATTCGCAAAGTTTAAGACAGAGAAATTTAAATCCTTCAACGCTTGGACAGAATCTTCATCAGTTTTTAAATGAATATTCTTTTGCGCTGCCTGTTCTTTATCTGATGCGACAGGATGTTCAAAGTTACCTGTCACATAATCTGACACATCAAAATATGGCTTGGCATAACGAAAGAGATGCTCTTTTCCATAGCGGTCTGTTACTTTCTCTACGTTTCTTCCAAACATAATGTCACCGACAAACGAAGCGGTCAGGATGTTTTCTGGATTCTTTTGTACAGTTGGCACTTGTGCTTTCCCGATAAACGTAAATAGAAATGTACAAGCAATGACGATCGGTAAAGCAATTAGTACGTGTTTATTCGTCTTTTTCTTTTGATTCTTTGTGATTTTCAGCAGCTTTTCCTGAAAGCTCAATTTTTTATTCATCATTGGACACACCTTATCTTAAAATAGATAGTAAACATACATGATGGCAAATGTTGCACCACTTAGAAGTAACGTGCTTCCAAGGGTAATTGTAAGACCTTGCTTTTGAATCGTATTCGCAATCAATCCAGGGACGATGATTCCGATTCCGCGGAATTCTGCTATTTCAAATGGGACCACTGGATAGAAGAAATCAAATATCAGCTTTAAGGCAATCCCTGTAATCAGCATCGCAGCAAACTTTCTGCGTCCATATAAAATCATGAATTTTGATAAGCCAAAGCGAACGATCACATACGTAAGCAAGCTGACAGATAAGACGACTAAAATGAAGACTGGCTGGTTAAATACGAGCGCCAGATAACCCGGAACAACAAGTCCAGCTGGTACGATTCCTGTTTTTTCTGCAAAGATTAAACTAAGTAGAACACCTAAAATTAACGAGATATAAAGATCTGATCCGAACATTTTCTATATTTCCTCCTAGCTGACAAGCTGCTTAATTTTGTATTCTTGAATTTTTTCGATTAACGGTTCAGCGGCACCATGGATATTGCCGACTCCATAAACCACTCGATTATGAAGCTTTTTCTCAAGCATATTCATAATTTCTTCTGTAGATTGATATTCAAGGTTGTGTAAGTGGTCAGCCGGAATTTTCCCTTCCTCATATGCCTTCACAATTGGATCAGTTGTTTCACCAATTAAGACAAGGTCACTTGCTTCAATATATGGAAGTACATCCTCCGCAAACTGGATCGTTCTATCTACCCGATCTGCACGGCAGTTCATAATAATAATCGGTTCATCTGTTGGATATCCAATTTCTTTCACACGCTTCCAAATGTTCAATGTAGATGCTGCGTCATTTGCCGCAAATCCATTAACAAAGTGTCCAGGTGTTTTCGCGTCCATTAATGGAAGAATTCTCATCGCTCCTGGATCAGGCGGCGCATTTAACATTCCTCTGAATGCCGTATCTTCATCAATCCCTAATGCTTGGGCAACACCAAGTGCCAGTGAAGCATTATCTGGGAAAACCATGTACTCAAATTTCCGCAAAAACTCATCGGAAATCTTGGAATTATCTGCAACAATGACTTCTGTGTTGCGTTTTTTCGCAATCTCTTTAAAGAAATCTGTATATTCACTATCCGTAATAACCAAGTGTCCATTGTAAGGAATTGTCGCTGTAAAGGCTTCTGCTATTTCATCAAGTGTCGGCCCCATGACGTCCATATGGTCTTCAAGAACGTTTACGATCACGCCAATATTTGCTTGAAGCAGCTCTTCCTGAAAGATAATTTGGTAATCTGGATTTACCGCCATACATTCACTGACGATGGCATTTGCTCCTCTTTCAACTGTTTCTCTCATAACTTCTTTCTGCTCTCCGATATTCGGTCCTTGCGGTTTCCTTTTAATCGGTTTCTCCTCTGGCGTATCCCAATAAATCATTCTTGCATCCGTTCCCGTTGTTTTACCGACAGTTTTATAACCTGCCTCCATTAAGATACCGGTTGTCAATCTTGTGACGGTAGACTTTCCGCGAATACCATTAATATTGACGCGCACCGGCAGGGCATCGATATTTTTCTGATGACGCTTCTTTTCAATAAAGCCAATCCCTAACATGATGACACAGGCTATAACGATTAACCACATCGCTATCTACATCTCCTTTTTTTATGAGTGTGATATGTAAATTCAATCAACAGTATATCTGTTCAGCATAAAATCACAATCGGTATTATGTAACATAATCTTTCACTTCCTCGTATGCCAAATTCCTCTAATCAGAAGGCTTTTTTGCCTATCCATCCTTTAAATGAAAAGGTCAAAAGGCGGACAAAAATCAGTCTGAATTTCTGCTGAATTCATGAGAAAGCGTTACCATCAATGATCCAAAAATCTTTTGTCCTTTTCTCCCTAAATTTTTTGACAATTATTAAGATGTATTTTGAATCAATGTTTTAAAGCCCGCTCTTCTCTATAACAACAGTCATATCAGTGCTTTAAATGAATAGTGCGTGTTTTGGAATGTTTTATATTTTTGAATGAACAGGTTAGAAAGTCATTCTCATTGGTCAGATTGCTGCGCGTTGACCTATGACAAAGGTCACATCTAAAAAAATCAAGTCATCTGCTTATTTTCAGGTCACAAAAAATTGGGATAAGATGTAAAATATTGATCGTTTCGGTGTACCTTCTCTTTACGAGATTCGCACCTTATGACCTAAACAATGAAACATTATTCATTTGTTTTTATCAAGATTCATCATTTCTTAACATTTTTAATATGAATTTAGTTGAAAATTGTCAGCTCATGTCATGCTTTCCCCAAAGGTGACGAATAAAATTCGCTTCTCCGCTTACACTATGGATAAAAAATCTGTGAGAGGAGGCTAAAGATGCCAAACAATAATGAGCAAACACGCCTGCACTTTTTATCAGGAAGCTTTGAGGAAAAAATCCGTATCCTAAAAAAAACATTTCAGCAAAGCGGCGATTTTGAATACCGAGAGTTGATGGTGAATGAAACGAAATCTGCGCTGTTTTTTATTAAAACAAGAATAGATGAAGGAAAGCTAAATGATTTCATTATCGGAAACTTGTTAGGCCCTCCTGGAAAGCAGGATTATACAAAATCTCTTAGCACACTTGAAACAGGCGACTTGACGCTGATCACAGACAGTATTATTGCAGGAAGTATTGCCTTTCTTGATGAAAACTCCTCGCAAATCAAGCTATTTGCTGTCGGACAGCCGCCGCTGCGCTCTATTTCGGAGCCATCTTCTGAAAGTATTATCGCCGGCGCACATGATGGGTTTGTTGAAAGTATTGATACCAATATCTACTTACTGCGTTCGCATTTAAATGATCGGAAGCTCGCCATTCAATATCATAAGGTCGGTACAAAATCGGAAACAAAGCTTGCGACGGTGTATATATCTGATATTGCCAATCCAGAAAAGGTCGAAGAGGTCAACAGACGGATTTCTTCTATTAAAGTAGACACACTGATAAGTCCTGGCTCTATCGTTGAGGCAATTGAGGAAGATTCATTTTCTATTTTCCCGCAGCTGATTGACACAGAACGTCCAGACAAGGTGAGATCTGCGATCCTTGAAGGCAGGATAGTCGTACTCATGAATGGCAGTCCAATGGCCATCATTCTGCCTATCACGTTTTTTAGTTTCTTTCAGTCACCAGATGATTATAACAGCCGCTGGATTCCTGCTACGTTTATTCGTATTCTTCGTTATCTTGCTTGCATCATCGCAGTTATATTGCCATCTTTTTATATTGCTGTTATTGCGTTTCATTATGAGGTTGTCCCAGATGAACTCGCTATTACGATGAAGAACTCTATTATTGGCATTCCTTTTCCTCCATTGATAGAGGCTATGCTGATGGAGATCACGATTGAACTTATACGGGAGGCTGGGGTACGTCTGCCTAAACCAATCGGGCAGACCATTGGAATCGTAGGTGGTTTGGTCATTGGGGATGCGGTTGTACAAGCAGGACTTATTTCGAATGTCCAAGTGATTGTAGTCGCTGTGACGGCTGTCGCTTCATTTGTACTTCCATCGTTTGAAATGACGTCCACCATCAGGATGCTTCGTTTCCCGCTCATGTTTATGGCATCAATGTTTGGTTTTATTGGCATTTCATTTGGGCTCGCCATTATTCTCATGAATTTATGCCGCTTAGAATCACTAGGGGTACCATATTTATCATCTGTTACTCCTTTTAACTGGCAGGATTTAAAAGATACTGTAGTTCGACTCCCAATGTGGATGTACAAAAACCGCCCTGTTTATTTAAATCCGCAGAAGAAAAAACAAATTGAAGAACTGAGAGGGTGGGAAAAGAAAAATGAAAAATAAAATATCTCCACCTCAAGCTGTTTTTTTTATCATCCAGTCTCAAATTGGTGTTGGTATTTTAGCGCTCCCCCATTTGCTGATGAAAGACATGGGACACGATGGCTGGATGGCAATTATTTTAGCTTGTTTTTTCATCCAGATCATCAATACCATTTTTCTTTATATCATCTACAAATATCCAGAAACGTCATTCTTTCAAACGCTGATTGAGGTCTTTGGAAAATGGATTGGACGCACCTTGGTCGTGCTTTATACGGTATACTTTGCTTCGGTTTGCATTGTGGTCCTTTCTATATTCACAAGGATTCTTGGCATATGGGTGCTCCCGCTCACACCAAACTGGGTGATTAACCTATTACTGATGATATGCATTGTCTATATCGCAAAGGAGCAAATTACAGCCATTGTCAGGTTTAATTTTATCTTAACTCCTTTTTTGCTCATGCTCTCTCTATTGATGTTCTATTCATTGAAAGGAACCAATATTGATTACCTCCTGCCTTTTTTCCAAACGGATATCTCTCAATTTCAGCTTGGATTGAAGGACGTGGTACTGTCAATGAATGGATTCGAGATGATTTTGATCATCTCTCCACTGATGAAGGGCACCATTAAGCAACGATATAAAGTGATGACCATTTCAAATATATGCACGACGCTTTACTACCTATTTATTACATTAATTTGTTTTATGTTTTTCAGCCCGGCTGAGCTTGATGTCATCCCGAATCCTGTTTTGTATCTGTTAAAAACCATTACATTCGGTGTCATTGAGCGGACAGATTTAATTTTCCTAAGCTTTTGGGTCTTTGTCATTCTAGCCACACTAAGTAATTACCTGTACTTTTGTGCAAATGGTGTGTCGAGTATACTGAAGAAAAAAAAACACAAAAAATATGTCTATTATTTTGCCATTTTGATTTATGCTGCAAGCTGTTTTCTCTCAACTGATAACTTTAGAATACAGCGATTCAACGACTTCACTACCGCTGCACAATATTCATTTATTTACACACTTCCGATCATAATGGCCGTTATCATCTTGATCAAACACCGCAAAAAGAAGGTGAAATCATATGCATCATAAGTACATGTTGACGCTGCTTATGTGTGTTTCTCTCATTTTCATGCCTGGCTGCTGGGATCAAAACCTATTAAAAGACATCTCTCTTGTTTTAACTTCAGCCGTTGATCAAGGAGAAGATGACAATGCGAAATATTCAATTACCTATCGAAAGGTGCAGCAATCTCAAAGTATGCAGCAAGGGAATACTGGCAGTTATTTAACTACTGTTCTCACAACCGAGGCGCCTACTTTAAGAAAAGCAAGAAGCAACTTTAGCCGGAGTGTAGACCAAAAAATTGATTTGTCGAAAATGCGGGTGCTGCTAATCGGTGATGAATTTGCCCAAAACCGACTGCTCCCTTACTTAGATATGTTTTATCGCGATCCCAAAAGCCCTTTGCTCGCAAACTTGGCGGTGGTGCAAGGCGGGAGCTGTGTGGACTTAATCAATTCTCTGCTCAAGGAAAAACTGATTGTGAGCGACTATTTAAACAACCTGATCACTTCTGCATCACGCTCCTCACAAGTTGCACCTAAGAACATTCAAAACATCCGGTCCAAAATGCTGCAAACCGGCGAGGATTTCACACTGCCATTACTCTACTACGATAATTCAAAAAAGTTAACGAGTGTAAGGGGGGTCGCCTTATTTGATAATGAGAAAAAGAAAGGTGAACTTTATGCGCAGGATGCCATTCTGCTCACCATCATGGATGGAAAAATGGGCAGTTATGCAAACTTCACAAAAAAAGTAAGAAGTGATATGAAATCAAAGGAGAACAATTACATCAGCATTCAAGTTACCGATACAAAGAGAGACATTAAAATCGTCAATCCTGATCATCGAAACGTAACCTTCTCTCTTGAGTTTGAATTCAATACCTCTATTATTGAATATCCGAAAGATAATTTAGATACAGACAAGAAAATTAAAATGTTAAATAAAAAGCTGTCAGCTATTTTGACTAAAGACGCCGAAAGAGTCATTGCGGCCCTGCAAGAAGCAAATTCTGACGTCCTAAGCCTTGGCAGAAAATATAGGGTAAAACACTATGATGAATATATAAAAATGAACTGGGTCACCGATTATCCGAAGGTGAAAATCATTCCAAAAGTGAAAGTGAACATTACACAAACAGGTATTATTAGTTAAGAAAAGGAAGAAGCCTTCTTTCTTTTCTTTTTTTATTTTTTTTAGATTGTCATTTTGATGCTTTCGTGATAATCTATGTGTGTAAACGGTTACACATTTATGAAGGGAGGCTCTCCATTGGCTACAATTAAAGATGTTGCAAAAGCTGCACAAGTGTCTGTTGCCACTGTTTCACGCGTGCTCAATGATACTGGATATGTTCATTCAGATACGAAAACCCGCGTGACGCAAGCGATGCAGGAGTTGAACTACTTTCCCAATGAAGTGGCTAGATCCCTTTTCAAAAGAGAATCACGCTTAATCGGCTTAATCTTGCCTGATATCACAAACCCCTTCTTTCCTCAGCTTGCTAGAGGCGTTGAGGATGAGATTCATGCGCACGGTTTTCGGTTATTATTCGGAAACAGTGATGAAGATCGAGAGAAAGAAATGGCATACTTACAAACCTTTAAACAAAATCAAGTAGTCGGTGTCATCGCGGTCACAAATGAACCTGAGTCAGATATATACAATGATGATGATCTACCTGTTGTGTTTTTAGATCGAACGGTTCCACATGCACCTTCTGTTTTTGCAGATGCTGCAGCTGGCGGGAAAATGGCGGCAATGGAATTAATCAGACGCGGCAGCCGGCAGATCACACTGTTAAAAGGACCTGCCCATCTGCAAACAGCGCGGCAGCGATTCAAAGGCGCACTCGATGTTCTCACGAAAACAGGTGTCGACTTTCATGTGATGTCTAATGCTTCCTTTTCCTTTCAAGAAGCCCGAAAAAGTGCCAAGGCCCTTTTCCAGCTGTACCCTGAAACAGATGGAATCATTGCCAGCAATGATATCGTCGCAACAGCGGTCATCCATGAAGCGCTTCGAATCGGAAAAGCGATTCCAGGAGACGTTCAAATCATTGGATTTGATGATATTCCGCAAAGTGAGTTGCTCTTCCCTTCCTTATCGACCATAAGGCAGCCCGCCTATGAGATGGGAAAAGAAGCGGCACAGCTGTTAATCAAAGCGATTCAGAAACAACCGATAGATCAACCAGTTATTCAAATGCCCGTCTCTTTTATTGAACGAGAGACCACAAGAAAGGTGGATTCACAATGAGTCATATTGTTGTAGTAGGAAGCTGTTCAATGGATTTAGTCGTCACTTCAGATAAACGGCCAAATGCCGGTGAAACAGTTTTAGGCGAATCGTTTAAAACGGTCCCAGGCGGGAAAGGTGCCAATCAGGCAGTCGCAAGCGCCAGACTCGGTGCAGATGTATATATGGTCGGCCGAGTTGGTGATGACGCTTATGGCCATGATATTCTTAGCAATTTACAAGCACAAGGTGTCCGTACCTCATATATGAAACCGGTTACCGAAATGGAGAGCGGCACAGCTCATATCATTTTAGCAGAAGGTGATAACAGCATTGTTGTGGTCAAAGGGGCAAATGACGAGGTCACTCCTGACTATGTAAGTGATGCTCTTTCTACAATTGATGATATTGGGATGGTTCTCATCCAGCAGGAAATACCTGAAGAAACGGTCGAAGCGGTCTGCACCATTTGCAGTGAAAAAGAAATCCCTGTCATTTTAAACCCTGCACCAGCCCGTAAAGTATCGAAGCAGGTTTTAGATCAGGCTGCTTACATTACACCGAATGAACATGAAGCTGTTCTGATGTTTGATGGGCTGCCAACCAGAGATGCCTTGCGTCAATACCCTAACAAATTACTGATCACAGAAGGAAAAAATGGGGTTCGATATTTTGATGGAACGAAAGAAGTGTTGGTTCCAGGCGTTCCTGTCGAAGCAGTCGATACAACAGGAGCTGGTGATACCTTTAACGGAGCCTTGGCTGTCGCTCTAACAGAAGGCAAATCCCTCTATGACGCACTTGCCTTTGCCAATCTTGCCGCATCAATGTCCGTCACAAAGTTTGGCGCACAAGGCGGCATGCCAACAAGAGAAGAATTGGAGAAAAAGAAATGAAAAAAAACGGCATCCTAAACAGCCATATCGCCAAGGTGCTTGCTGACCTTGGCCACACAGATACAATCGTCATCGCAGACTGTGGTCTCCCTATCCCAGAAGGTCCAGTCAAAATCGACCTGGCGTTATCAATCGGCACACCATCCTTTCAGGAGGTCACCTCCCTCCTTCTTCAGGAAATGGCCGTTGAAAACATCACTGTAGCTAGTGAAATCAAAGAAGCCAATGAACGAGATCATTTATTTCTCAAGAAAGCGCTCTCAAATCCATTACATGAAGTAGACCACGAGACGTTCAAAGACATGACCAAACAGGCAAAAGCAGTCATTCGAACGGGTGAAGCCACCCCATACGCAAACTGCATTCTTCATGCCGGTGTCATCTTTTAAAAGGAGGAGCCAGATATGAACATAGAGATGCATAACATCCATAAGGCTTTTGGAAAAAACACCGTTCTCTCCGGGGTCTCCTTTGACCTCGTCACAGGTGAAGTCCACGCACTCATGGGTGAAAATGGTGCGGGAAAATCAACTTTAATGAATCTGCTTACAGGTCTTTATTCTTTAGATCAAGGAACGATACAAATCGACGGAAAAGAAACCGCTTTCAAAAATCCGAAGGAAGCGGAGCAGCACGGCATCGCCTTCATTCATCAGGAGCTCAACATATGGCCGGATATGACCGTCTTGGAGAACCTATTCATCGGGAAAGAAATCTATACGAAACTCGGACTGCTAGATACTAAGAAAATGAAGACCCTCGCCCAAACGCAGCTGGACCGTTTGTCTGTGAATCTCTCACTTGAACAAGAGGCAGGCAGCTGTTCTGTTGGACAAAAACAGATGATTGAGATTGCAAAAGCATTAATGACCGATGCGAAGGTCATCATCATGGATGAGCCGACAGCAGCTCTAACGGAACGGGAAATCGAGAAGCTCTTCCAGGTCATTGAATCTCTCAAAAAAGAAGGCGTTTCCATTGTCTATATTTCTCACCGTATGGAGGAAATCTTTGCAATCTGTGACCGGATTACGATCATGCGTGATGGGAAAACGGTCGATACGAAAGCCATACCTGAAACGAATTTCCATGAAGTCGTCAAAAAAATGGTCGGCCGTGAATTGACAGATCGATATCCTGAGCGAACGCCTTCTACAGGAGACATTGTCCTTGAGGTGAAACAAGCAACGAGAAAAGGACAATTTCAAGATATCAGCTTCTCAGTTAAGGCTGGAGAAATCGTCGGTGTTGCAGGCTTAATGGGTGCTGGCCGGACCGAAATGATGCGGTCACTGTTTGGCCTCGATCCTCTTGACCAAGGAGAAATCTGGGTTCATGGAAAAAAGGCTGTTATTAAAAAACCAAGTGATGCCGTCAAGCTCGGCATCGGCTTTATCACAGAGGATCGCAAGGATGAAGGATTGATGCTTGATGCATCCATCCGAGAAAACATCGGTCTGCCAAACTTAAAAAGCTTCTCTCCAAAGGGACTGATTGATAAGAAAACAGAACAGGATTTTGTCGACCTGCTCATTAAAAGACTGACGATTAAAACCGCTTCCTCTGACATCTCTGCCCGAAGCCTGTCTGGTGGAAATCAGCAAAAAGTCGTCATTGCCAAATGGATCGGCATACAGCCGAAGGTCTTGATTTTAGATGAACCGACACGAGGTGTCGACGTCGGAGCGAAACGAGAAATCTATCAGTTAATGAATGAACTGACCGATCGAGGCGTTGCCATTTTAATGGTCTCCTCTGAACTCCCAGAGATACTCGGGATGAGCGATCGAGTGCTCGTCATTCATGAAGGAGCCATCAGCGGAGAATTAGACAAAGCAGAAGCAACGCAGGAACGAATTATGACACTAGCTACAGGAGGGAAGTAACATGAAACCACTTACTTCAAATGGACGATTTGATCACATCATGCAAAAGCTTGGGCCATTCTTAGGACTCATCATCCTTGTCGCCATTGTTTCTATTTTAAACCCGGCCTTTTTAGAGCCATTAAACATCTTAAACTTACTGAGACAAATCTCCATTAATGCCCTCATTGCCTTTGGCATGACGTTTGTTATTTTAACTGGAGGTATTGATTTATCAGTCGGTGCTATTCTTGCACTGTCCAGTGCCCTGACTGCCGGCTTTATCGTTTCTGGCATGGATCCGATTTTAGCCATTATCGTCGGCTGTATCATCGGTGCCGTTCTTGGGATGATCAACGGTCTTTTAATCACAAAAGGCAAGATGGCTCCATTTATCGCAACGCTTGCCACGATGACAATTTTCAGAGGTTTGACACTCGTTTATACAGACGGAAACCCGATTACTGGGCTTGGCTCTAACTATGCATTTCAGTTATTCGGCCGCGGATATTTCTTAGGCATTCCTGTTCCAGCGATCACGATGCTTCTCACCTTTATCGTACTTTGGGTACTGCTTCATAAAACACCTTTCGGCAGAAGAACATATGCCATCGGCGGGAATGAAAAAGCGGCTCTCATCTCAGGAATCAAAGTACCGCGCGTGAAAATTATGATCTATTCATTAGCAGGCTTCATGTCTGCCTTAGCAGGTGCGATCTTAACATCTCGCCTAAATTCAGCGCAGCCAACAGCTGGTACATCCTATGAGCTTGATGCCATTGCTGCCGTCGTACTTGGCGGGACAAGCCTGTCCGGCGGAAGAGGTCGAATTGTCGGCACACTCATCGGGGTACTCATTATCGGTGTCCTGAACAATGGTATGAACTTACTTGGCGTTTCATCATTCTATCAATCTGTTGTGAAAGGGATTGTCATCTTGATTGCAGTCCTATTAGACAGAAAGAAATCTGCTTAAGGAGGCAGCCGCTATGAAAAAATATCTTATTCTCATCCTGACTCTCTCATTGTTCATGCTTTCTGCCTGCTCACTTGAACCGCCGGAGTGGGCCAAGTCATCAAAGGATGGCAAGAAAAAAGACATCAAAATTGGGCTGTCGATCTCGACGTTAAATAACCCATTCTTCGTTTCTCTGAAAAACGGTGTGACAAAAGAAGCGAAAAAGCTAGGCATTGAAGTCGTGATTGCAGATGCACAAAATGATTCAGCTAAACAAACAAGTGATGTAGAAGACCTTATTCAGCAAGGCGTCGACGCATTGCTCATCAACCCAGCGGATTCATCTGCCATATCAACCGCTGTCGAATCAGCAAACGCTTCAGATATACCTGTCATCACATTAGACCGCTCAGCCGAAAGTGGAAAGGTAGAAGCACTTGTCGCCTCAGATAACGTCAAAGGCGGAGAAATGGCAGCTAACTTTATCATTGACAAGGTTGGCAAAGGAGCAAAAGTCGCTGAATTAGAAGGCGTACCAGGCGCTTCCGCTACACGTGAGCGTGGAAAAGGATTCCATCAAATAGCGGATAAAGATTTAAAAGTGACAGCAAAACAAGCTGCTGACTTCGACCGGACAAAAGGACTGAATGTCATGGAAAACCTCCTTCAAGGAAACCCTGACATCAAAGCCGTTTTTGCCCACAATGATGAAATGGCACTTGGCGCACTAGAAGCGATTCAAAGCTCTGGGAAAAACATTCTTGTCGTTGGCTTTGACGGAAACGAAGATGCACTCAGCTCAATTAAAGCAGGAAAGCTCTCTGCAACGGTTGCGCAGCAGCCAGAGCTGATCGGTCAACTGGCAGTCGGTGCTGCAAACGATGTATTAAAAGGGAAAAAGGTACAAAAGAACATCGCAGCTCCACTCAAACTAGAACAGAAGAAATAAACAGAAAACCCCCGATTTCCCTCGGGGGTTTTCCTATTACTGTGGTCTTTTCAGCACAAATGACGTGCCTAAATGGGCATAATCATTACCTGCTAGGCGAGCGACTGGTTTCAGTTCATTAGTAGAAACATAGCCTTTTTCTGCATCATAAACAGCCTCATCTAAATGTGCACATACAACCCGGCCAATGATATGATCAACTGTGATCTCCCCTTCATCATTTTGAAAGGTCAGATGTTTTTCCAGCTGACATTCAAAACGAATGCGCGCTTCCTTGATTCCCGGCACTGAAATGACATGACTCTCTACTTGATGAAGTCCGGTGCGATCCAGCTCACTCTCTTCCCGAGGCAATGTAGCAGCTGTTTCATTAATATCTTCTATCATGTCTTCATCACTCACATGGACGACAAACTCTTTCTTGTCGATGATATGCTGCGCAGTATCTTTCATCTGACCATCACGTCGTCCGATAGAAACCGCAATGAGCGGCGGGTGTCCGCTGATGACATTAAAGAAACTAAATGGTGCGGCATTGACGATATTTTCTTTAGACAGACTTGTAATAAATGCAATCGGTCTTGGGACGATAGATCCAGATAATAGTTTATATGCCTCTTTTCGTGACAGCTGATCCATTTGCAATGTAATCAATTCAGGAACGCCTCCTTTTAATGTAACGACATCATACCATAACCCGTTCCCTATACCTCTTATTCCAGCTCGGTGCGATGCAGGATATGGTGGACAAGATGAAATAAAGCAGGATTATGATTTTCCCGTCTATAGGAAATCGTCCATTCCGCCAGAAGCTGTTCATCCTCAATGGCCCGATATACAACATCCAGATTAAATAAACGCCGGGCTGATTTTGGAATCACTGCAATACCGATTCCTGCTGTGACGAGGCCAATGATCATTTGATATTCCGCCGCTTCCTGCACGATATTTGGAGAAAACCCGTACTTTTCACATAGCAGGACAAAGTGCTGATAAAGAGACGGCCATGATTCCTGTGATAAAGAAATAATCGGTTCATGACGGATATCTTCAATCGTGACCGTCTCTTTTTGAGCCAATCGATGATTTTTTGGAATCGCAAAAATACATTCACTCTGCTTCATCAAACGACTAACTAGCTCTTCATGCGGCGATGTAGGATGTAAAAAACCGATATCAATCTCACCATTTAAAAGTGCTTCTAGCTGCTGCGGGACAGAAAGCTGCTGCAGCTCAATACTGACAGAGGGATACAGCTCCCTGAATTCACGTACAACGGGCGGCAGAATATCATATGTTGCCGTTCCAACAAAACCTATGATGATTTTCCCCAGCTCTCCTCTTGCTGTATGACGGGCATGATCAACCGCTTTATCAAGCTGCTGCAGCACTCCCCGAACCTCATGTAAAAAGACCTTTCCAGCTGCTGTTAGCTCCACCACCCGCTTCGACCGGTGAAATAAAGGAAAACCCAATTCTTCCTCAAACTGCTTAATTTGCTGACTAAGTGGAGGCTGTGTCATATTCAACCGCGCGGCTGCTCTGCCAAAATGCAGCTCCTCCGCTACTGTGACAAAATACTGCAAATGTCTCAGTTCCATCCTTTCACTCCTCACACACTTATTCGTGAAACATATCAAAACCACGTTAAACATATATTGGAAAATTTATTTTATGAAATGTATAGTAAATCATATCATGAAAATATATTTTCATAAAAAATTTTACTTGCCGAAAGGAGTGCGGGGTAAATGAAATCTCAAGCACAACCCCTAACAAGACGAGGAGCAGAATTGATTGTTGATACGCTGATTGCTCAAGGTGTGACCCATGTTTTTGCGATTCCAGGTGCAAAAATTGACGCTGTATTTGATGTATTAAAAGACAGAGGTCCAGAGCTTGTCCTATGCAGACACGAACAAAATGCAGCCTTTATGGCAGCTGCTGTCGGACGATTAACGGGCAAACCAGGTGTTTGTCTCGTCACATCAGGTCCTGGTGCATCTAATTTAGCAACAGGTCTATTAACAGCCAATACAGAAGGTGATCCTGTTGTCGCAATCGCTGGAAACGTCATTCGTGCAGATCGTCTGAAACGAACACATCAATCACTCGACAATGCGGCATTATTCAAACCAGTCACAAAATATAGCGTTGAAGTACAAGACGTTCATAATATACCAGAAGCATTAACAAATGCTTTTCGCGCGGCACAAAAAGGGCAGGCTGGAGCAGCATTTATCAGCTTTCCACAAGATGTCGTGACAGAACACACCACACAAACACCAGTGTCTGCTCACCCTTCTC
Organism: Bacillus sp. I-2; assembly: GCF_001974945.1. Classification (NCBI taxonomy): domain Bacteria; kingdom Bacillati; phylum Bacillota; class Bacilli; order Caryophanales; family Bacillaceae; genus Bacillus; species Bacillus sp. I-2. Next base: position 493,547 of record NZ_LZRW01000022.1, read on the forward strand.
CAGAATTAGGTCCTGCACCAGATGCTCTCATCAGTTCGGCTATCGCCAAAATTCAAAATGCACACTTACCTATTGCGATTGTGGGAATGAAAGCTAGTCGTCCAGCTGCTGCAAATGCCACAAGAGCATTATTAAAAACACTTGGTATCCCATTTGTTGAAACGTACCAAGGAGCCGGCGTTCTCTCAAGAGAGCTCGAGTCTCAATATGTAGGCAGAATCGGCTTATTCCGTAATCAGCCGGGTGATCTTCTCATTGAACATGCAGATGTCCTTTTGACCATTGGCTTTGATCCAATTGAATATGATCCGAAGCATTGGAACCTTCAGCCGCAGCAGCGTCAGATCATCCATGTTGATGACATGCAGGCAGATATTGACCATTTTTATGAGCCAGCGCTTGAGCTTGTAGGCAATATTTCTGAAACCGTCAAACATCTAGCGCATGACAGTGTTCCCCTTTCTCTAAGCAAAGAGAACATAGAATTAGTCACTGAATTACAGGAGCTATTAAGCAACATTGAAAAGACACCAGAAAGAGAAAGTCATCGATCTCACCCGCTGGATGTCATTCATACATTGAGACGTCTGATTCCTGATGACACGAAGGTCACGTGTGATATCGGATCTCACGCGATTTGGATGTCCCGTCACTTCCGCGTCTATGAACCGAACTCATTCCTGGTGAGTAACGGCATGCAAACATTAGGCGTCGCATTACCATGGGCAATTGCGGCTTCTATCATGAATCCAGATGAAAAGATTATCTCGGTCTCAGGTGATGGCGGTTTTCTCTTCTCCGCAATGGAGCTAGAAACAGCAGTCCGGAAGAAAACAAACCTCGTTCACCTTGTTTGGAACGACAGCACATACGACATGGTCGCGTTCCAGCAGGAAATGAAATATGACCGTACATCCTGCGTTGAATTCGGGCAGATCGATTTAGTGAAATATGCGGAAAGCTTTGGAGCGACTGGACTAAGGGTCAACTCACCTGAGGAGCTTTCAACCGTCCTTCAAAAGGGTATAAACATAGAAGGACCCGTGATTATTGATATTCCGATTGACTATCAAGACAACCCTGACCTCGCCAGTCAAAAATGGCCAGAAGTCTTTCGCAAGAAACATGCAATGAACGTCAGATAAGACTTCGATACATTACATTAAAGGAGTGAGCGGTTATGGGTATGATGCACCCAATGAATCAACAGAATGACACAAGACAGCATGACAAACAGCAAGAGGTCTATCAAGTATCGACAATGACCTCCCTGCTGGAAGCCGTATATGATGGAGATTTCTCCCTCGCACATATTCCTGAACACGGTGATTTTGGCATCGGTACGTTCAATCAATTAGATGGAGAGCTGATCGGCTTTGACGGCGCATTCTACCGGCTGCGCTCGGATGGAACAGCGACACCGGTCACCAATCAAGATTATTCACCATTCTGCTCTCTAGCATTCTTTGAAACAGATATCGTTCATCGAATTGATGCACCTATGACATCCAAAGAGCTGGAAGAAGAAATCGACCGCATCTTACCAAGTAAGAATATCTTTTATGCGGTCCGCATTGATGGATCTTTCAAAAAGGTTCAAACACGTACGGTTGAAAAACAGGAAAAACCTTACGTTCCAATGGTAGAAGCAGTCAAGTCACAGCCTATTTTCGACTTTGAGGATATTCAAGGTACGATCGCAGGCTTCCGTACACCGCAGTATGCACACGGCATTGCGGTGAGTGGATATCATCTTCATTTTATTGATGAAGATCGAAGTGTTGGCGGACACGTATTTGATTACACCGTTGATCAAGTCACCATCCGCATTTCTCAAAAACGCCATATGAATTTACATCTGCCAAATACGCAGGAATTCTTCCAAGCAGACATTGATCGAGCTGACCTTGCACAGCAAATTGCCAGTGCAGAAAGCAGTCCAGATCAATAAATGAAGTCACCCCGGTGAGCCCGGGGTGTTTTTTTATGCATAAAGACGATTTTCACCCCGTAATATTTTCCTTTCGATAGCAAATAACAAATTATACATTCTATTCGTAATAAAATATGATAGAATATCAACAGAAGAAAGGTGGTTATACGGTGTCAAAAGACTATAGCATTCCAAACCTAACATTAGACGAAAGAGATAAACAAATTTTATCCCTATTACACGAGGACGGGCGCATGTCTTATACAGATCTCGGCAAACAGGTCGGTCTGTCACGTGTTGCCGTACAAGCCCGCATTCAGCAGCTCATTGAAGCAGGGGTCATTGAACGATTCACCGCTGTAATTAACCCCGCGAAGGTCGGCATTCATGTCTCTGTCTTCTTTAATGTAGAGGTAGAGCCGAAATTTTTAGAAGCGGTTGCCCTTCAACTAGAAAAGGAAACGGCTGTCACAAGCCTTTATCACATGACAGGACCAAGCAAGCTGCATATGCATGGCATTTTTCAACATGAACAGGAAATGGAGACTTTCCTGACAAAAAAGCTATACCCGCTAGAAGGCGTCGTCAGTGTGGACTGCCAAATGCTCATTAAACGATACAAAAGCCGCATGGGCATGAAATTGTAGACAGGAGTTGAACCACTTGCAATCATATATCGAACTCATTATCGCTATGGTGCGAACCGGGATTCTCGGTTTTGGCGGAGGCCCTTCCGTCATACCGCTTATTCGCCATGAAGCGGTGGTGAAATATCAATGGATCAACGATGACGAATTCGGAGAAACACTCGCCATCGCCAATGCATTACCAGGCCCGATCGCAACAAAAATGTCAGCATACCTCGGCTATCGATTAAAGGGCGTATCTGGCGCAATTGTCGCAACAGCTGCTCATATTTTACCAACATGTCTCGCCATGGTAGCCCTTGTTACACTTGTCAGCGTTTTAAGCTCCTCACAAATCATTCAAAATATGATAGGTGCTGTGACCCCGGTCATTGCCGTGCTACTCGGCATCATGGCATATGAGTTTGGACAAAAAGCGCTGAAAGGCTTCGGCATGATCTTCGGGGTCGCTCTATTCCTTCTTGCCTTTATTGGACTGCAAGTGCTGTCCATTCATCCAGGAATCATCGTGATGATCTTTTTATTTTATGGCGCTTTTCATTTTAAACTGAAAAATCATTGGAATCGGTCAAATAAAGAGAAAGGAGTGTCTTCATGATCCTGATTCTCTTTTTATTCTGGGCATTCTTTTTATCCAATCTATTAGGATATGGCGGTGGTCCTGCATCTATCCCGCTCAATTATGAAGAAATCGTCAATCATTTTCATTGGATGACGAACGAAGGATTCTCCAATATGCTGGCTTTAGCCAATGCACTGCCGGGGCCAATCGCTACGAAGATTGCAGCATATGTCGGCTATGACGTCCTGGGCTGGCCAGGCTTTATCGTGGCACTGCTTGCCACTGTACTGCCGTCCGCTGTTGGGCTGATTTTATTGCTCAAGCTGATTGACCGCTTTCGTCAATCTCCCGTCGTTAAAGGCATGACCTTATCCGTTCAGCCTGTCATTGCGATGATGATGCTTTTATTAACATGGGAAATCGGCGGAGATGCAGTGAAAGCCATCGGCTGGACGCAATCGCTCGCCATTGCTGCGATCTCCTTTTTCTTGATGACCAAATTCAAGCTGCACCCTGCCTTTCTTATTGTGGCTGCTTTCTTATATGGTGGATTCATTCTGCCGCATTCGTAAAAACCGATAACATTCACTGTTATCGGTTTTCTTTTACATATAAATTGGAGAAACTGATCTGCGCCCAATCGAATGATACTCGACCCCTGCTTGTTCTGCCGCTTCAAGTGTATGACAGTTTCGTCCATCAAAAATAAGCGGCCGCTTCATCCATTTCTTGTAGGAAGCGAGTGGAAACGACTGAATATCCGCCCACTCTGTTAATAGACAGACCGCATCGGCATCCTTGATCGCTTCCTCAATCGTTTGAGCAAATAAAACTTGATCCGGCAGCTCGCGAGCTGCATGCCGGGCAGCAACAGGATCATACGCCACAAGCTCCGCACCTAATTGATGGAGCTCATGAGCGATCGGAATAGATGGTGCCTCCCTCATATCGTCTGTATTCGGTTTAAAGGACAGACCAAGAAGCGCAATTCGCTTCCCTTCAATAGCTGCCCCCAGCCGCTCCTGAATATTTCGAATAAAACCTGTCCGCTGCTCATTATTTACTTTAATCACAGCCTTTAACAGTTCAAAATCATGGGACACATGCCCTGCAATTTGGACAAGTGCATTTGTATCCTTTGGAAAACAAGAGCCTCCGTAGCCAATGCCCGCTCTGAGAAAGGAAGAACCAATCCGCTGATCAAGCCCCATTCCCTGCGCCACCCATTCAACATCAGCCCCTGTTTTTTCACAAATGGAGGCAATCTCATTCATAAAGCTGATTTTTGTCGCCAGAAATGCATTTGATGCATACTTGATCATTTCAGCACTTTTACGGTCTGTTTTGACCATTGGAAGGTGGAAATCAGCATACATGTCCTCCAGCTGATCTAATACGGCTTTTGTTTCAGCTCCAATCACAAGCCGATCCGCCCTCAATGTATCTGAAATGGCAGAGCCTTCCCGTAAAAATTCTGGGTTAGATGCAATCGCTAGTGGCTCCTTCCGTCCTAATTCTTGATGGATCAACTGATCGATTTGATCTCCCGTTCCGACAGGCACCGTACTTTTCACCACAAGAATCGCCCCTGACTTTGCTTTTAAGCCCATCTCTTTTGCAGCCTGAAACACATACTGTAAATCAGCTTGGCCATCTGCCTGCTGCGGGGTGCCGACTGCAATCATTAACACATCTGCCCGCGGGTAGACTTCCGCTCCATTTATGTGAAAATGAATTCGTCCCTGCTCAAGATTGCGTTTCAATAGCTCTTTTAACCCTGGCTCATACATTGGGGGAGTTCCCTGTTTCAGCTGCATGACCTTTCGGCGGTCAATATCAATACACGCCACATCATGTCCTGCCTCCGATAAACACACACCTGTCACAAGCCCCACATACCCACAGCCTGCAATCGCAATATTCATGACACCATCAGCTCCCCATACTCCTTATGCTTGTAATGACATCGTATGCCGGGAGCGTTCATTCCATTCTTAAAAGCATACAAAAACCCCCTGCCATCACTAGCAGGGGGTCACTTTTATGAAACAAGACCATTTCGAATATGAGCAATCAGATTTTCAAGCATTTCTTTTGTTGTGACATCATTTGAATTTTCACCAATATCATGAGCGTACATCAAAATCTTTAAAAATTCTTCTTGATTTAAACCCTTATTATCCATGTCTGTATCCTTTCGATTCCACTAATTTCATTATTATATGCTGTAAGGTTGGTTTATGCAATACTCTATTACATCATTCGACAGCTTTTGAAATTTATGACCATTTTCATGAAAAACTTTTTTATAAATCCCCATTGAGCTATAATAAAAGAATTGGAATCTTTTACTTGGTTAGGAGCGGATCAAATGCTTCAGCACAACATCAACGAAGAAGAAATCAAACAAACAGCCGAACAGATCAAAGAACTTCTTCCTGCAACAGATGAAAACAAACAACTCATCAAAAAAGCATTGATTACTTATAGACAGGACAGCGTATATCGGCTCAAGCAAGAGTCTGATACCGAATGGTCAGCTTATGTACATGACGTCGTGGCAGCAAAGGTCCACCTTCATGTGCTGTTTCCTGTGAGAAGCAGCTGCTCATGTCCAGCAGATGGACTTTGTAAACACATTCTTGCTGTCTTCTTTTCGCTATACGCTCAAGTAGAGAGTGTGACCGGATTTACAGAAAATTGGTCAGAAAAAGATGAATTACAGCGCAGCAAAGAACTGATTCGCCAGCACTTCCAAGTGAAGCGCCCAGACGAACAATCACTCCAAAGCTGGCTGACTTTTTTCCAAGAGGAATTTAACCTCTGGCTGAAACGGACACCGAAGCACCAGCAAACGCCGCAGCATTTATATTACGGCTATTTATCGATCCTAAAAAAACACGCACCTGCTTCACCTGAATTCAAGAGCTTGTATGCGATTCATACGTCGATCGATGTATGGCTTAGGCTTCATGAACTCGTCGACCTCGGCCGGCTTGATGCCGAAAAAGACTTTTATTCCATGAATCCCTATGTAGAACAGCTCATGAACACCATTTTCGATTCAGTGGATCATTTGAAGACATACGCCCTTTCCTTTTCCCTCGATCCGTTTCTTGAAAACACACCAACTGCCGTTCGCACACTTCTTCAAATCAGTGGACCTTTCCAGCATGAACGAGTAGCGGTCTTTATGGAGATTTGGGGCACCATATTAAATAGAGGGAAATGGGTCAAAAAAGAAACAGAATTACTAAAGAACGCCCAAAAGAAAGAACAAACGGTTGAACGTACTATCGGGCTGATGCACATGGATTATTTACTGAAAGAAGACGAAAGCCTCTTTCAGCAATTACAGCTGCTCAATGCGGATATGCTGCCAAATGTGCTCAATTGGCTAAAGGATCTCACAAACCGAAAGGACTGGAAGCGGCTCAAGCTCTGGTATCATGAAATCACCTATATATTAGAGGAATATTGCCAGCTCGACCTTTCCTATAGAGAACTGCGGGGAGCCGTCAGTGATTTCTTCTTTTATTTAGATGCATACTTTAAGCAGACGAAGGATCATCATTTATATGAACGCTACCTACAAATCTGTATGCCCTATGCGTTTACAGAATACAGTCAGCTCTTGTATGCACAGCAGCGTTATGCGGAATGGATTGAGATTCACAGCCTTGTAGGTTTCTCCATTAGTGAACTGGAGAAGGATTTGATCAAGCAGATTGCAAAAGAGGAGCCGGAAGCCCTCATTCCATCGTACCACCGCGAAATCTCATTGCTTCTCGATCAAAAGAATCGAAGTGCTTATCGAGAGTCTGTGAAAATGCTGAAGAAACTGCGCACGCTTTATCATAAAACGAAAAAAACCGCGATCTGGGAAAGGTATGTAAAGCAGCTGCAAGATTCAACAAAAAGGCTGCGTGCGTTCCAAGAGGAAATGAAGAAAGGAAAATTGATTGATGACACGCCATAAACAAATTGTCATTCATGCAGAACAAACTGAAGATTTCTCTTTCACCATTTCAGCGCAAGCAGAGGACGGACACCCTGTTCCGCTTAATGAAATGAAGAGGCAGCTTTTCCAATGGCACGAATCTTCTTTCTACGGAACATTCTTAGAAGATGTCAGCTTTATTGGCACACCTGCCTTTCTGTTAAGCCCTTGGATGACCGTTGAGTTGCTGGGAAAAAATTCATTTAATACGTTTAGTCATGTGACATTAACGGATGAAACGGAACCACTGATGAAAACAGCCTCCACCATTTACGAATTCATCGAGGACGAAGATTTCGTTCCCGATTACGAGGCGTGGACAAAAGGCGAGCTTCGTTTTAAAGATAAAGAAGGGCTATTAGATGGCTATACGGCTGATTGGTTCTCCTTTGCTGTACAGGATTACATTCAATATGATGATGCCTTGCAGCACAAATGGAACCGTATGACCGCACAATCGCCTGCGCTCTCATCCTTCCAAGGACATTTTCTAGATGAGCAGGATTTCCTGGAGACGATTGGCTGGATTGATGACGAAACGCCGTTCACTGTCGGCTTGCGCTTAAACGAGCCGGATTTTGACGGAGATGATTGGAAAATCGAATTGTTTTTGCGTGATAAGAAAAACAGCGACCTTCACTTTTTTGAAGGCATTCGTTCATTGAAAAGGTCTTGGCATCCGTATCAAGATAAAATTTCAAGAGAGCTGGAACGATTCAGTCAAATCGTCCCTTGGCTTTCTTTCACATCTGGCACCACACTTATGTCAGAAGAAGAAGCGTGGCTCTTCCTATCTGAAGCAAGTGAAACACTTGTCAATATGGGCATTGAGATTCTGCTCCCATCGTGGTGGCAAATTGTCAAAGACAGCACGATGATGTTAAAAGCAAGGATTTCTTCTACACCGCGAGGCGAATCGCATGTCGGAATGGACGCATTAATGGACTTTAATTGGCGCTTTGCCACAAACGGCATTGAGCTGACAGAAGATGAGTTCAACGAACTTGTCCAAAGCAAACGACGTCTTGTCAACATTCGAGGACAATGGATCAAAATAGACCCGACCTTCATCCAGCAAATGAAAAAGTGGATGGAGCGTGCCGAAAATGAAGGACTTCACATGTCTGATATTTTATCACGCGAACTGGCAGATCAAGAAGCTTCCTCTGAATCGATTCCAGAACTACTAGACAGTTCAGCATTTGCCCATATTCAATTTGAACTTTCATCGCAATTAAGAGGGCTTGTCCACCAATTAAATGATTCGCACGAGCTGCCTTCTTACGAAATGAGTGAGTCCTTCAAAGGCACACTGCGTCCGTATCAGCAGCATGGTGTGAATTGGCTGTTATTTTTAAGATCTCATGGATTTGGGGCTTGTTTAGCAGATGATATGGGCCTTGGAAAAACGATTCAAATGATCGCGTATTTCACGTATTTGAAGGAGCAGGAGCAAAATGCCGCTCCATCTCTCATCATTGCGCCGACTTCTGTTTTAGGAAACTGGCAGCGAGAGCTCGAAACGTTCGCACCACATTTGAAGGTTGCCCTGCATTATGGCCCATCGCGTCCCCAGGGAGAGGACTTCACAAAAGCATACGAGTCAACAGATATTGTTCTGACGTCTTATGGACTCTCACATTCTGATCGTGATGAATTAACGGCAGCAAAGTGGAATACCATTTGCTTAGACGAAGCCCAAAACATCAAGAACGCCCATACGAAACAATCGAGAGCGATTAGACAGCTCAAAGGACAGCATCACATAGCCCTCAGCGGGACACCAATGGAAAACCGTTTGACAGAGCTTTGGTCCATATTCGATTTCGTCAACAAAGGATATCTCGGCAGCCTGACCAGCTTCCATAAAAAGTTCGTCCTTCCGATTGAAAAAGACCGTGAAGAAAAAAGAATTGAACAGCTCCAGCAGCTGATCAAACCATTTTTATTAAGACGAACAAAACAAGATGAAGAGGTTGCCCTGAACTTGCCTGAAAAACTCGAAGAAAAAGAATTCATTCCGCTCTCCGCTGAGCAGGCATCTTTATATGAACAGCTCGTGAAGGATACCTTTGAACATATGGCATCATTAACAGGGATGCAGCGAAAAGCCATTATTTTAAGTATGCTTGGCAGACTCAAACAAATTTGCGATCACCCTGCGCTCTATTTAAAAGAGAGTGGAACAGATGTGAAACTGCTGAAACGTTCGTTAAAAATGGATAAACTCGCAGAGCTGTTAAAAGCGATACATGAGCAAGGAGAAAGCTGCCTCATCTTTACGCAGTATATTGAAATGGGTAACATGATCAAGCAGCTGGCAGAAAAGATGTTTGGAGAACCAGTCCAATTTTTAAATGGCAGTCTCTCAAAACAGGAGCGGGACAAAATGGTGGACCGCTTCCAGAAGAAAGAATTCAACATCTTAATTCTCTCTTTAAAAGCAGGAGGAACAGGACTCAACCTAACCGCCGCAAACCATGTCATTCACTACGATAGATGGTGGAATCCTGCTGTGGAAAACCAAGCGACAGACCGAGCTTATCGGATTGGACAAAAACGATTTGTTCACGTCCATAAGATGATCACAACGGGCACAATCGAGGAAAAAATCGATCAAATGCTCGAAACAAAACAAACATTAAATGATCAAATTATCCAAAGCGAAAGCTGGATTACAGAGCTATCGACAAACGAACTAGAAGACTTATTTACCTTAAGTGCCGCCGCTCAATCATCTTAATCACAGCAAAAAGAGGACTTTTCTCAAGCTTCATGAAAAGTCCTCTTTTTTATTTCATATAACGTATGCTAAATGTTCAGTTTTTTCAATGCAGATTTCACATTCATATACGTATTTAATTCACGGAAGTCCTCTCTCATTTCTCCCATCTTCATTGCAAGATTCGGTTTAATTCCTGTCACAATGAGTTCAGTACCCGTCATTAAAATCAAATCGTTCAGCTTAAAGATCGCATCTGCCACAAATGAATCCACTTCTAATAACCCGGACAGATCGACAATAAAATAATCATCCTTGGATTGAGAGATATAGGTGGAGACCGTTGAAATGATCTTATCAAATCTTGGCGCTGTTAACGTACCAATGATCGGTAACACAGAGATACCATCTTTCACCGGAACGATTGGAACAGAAATATTCAGCACTTCATCAATTGATTGCTCAAGAAGCTCCTGCTGTTCTTTCTCTTTCGTGACATCCTTTTGCAGACCAACAAAATAAAGACGTTTTCCTTCCTTTTCGTCAATCCAAAGAGGAGCGACACTTAACTCGTTCCAAAACATTTGTCCAGATTTTTTATAATTTTTCAGCTGAACAGTAACAGCCTCTTTGTTCTCAATGGCTGTTCTAATTTGCTTGAGAGCGATTTGTTCAGTTTCATCTCCCTGAAGGAAACGACAATTCCTCCCCAATACTTCAGTTTCTTGATAGCCTGTCATATCTAAAAAGCCCTTGTTCACATATATTAAAGGATTATCAGGTAAAGACGGGTCCGTCACCGTCAGGCCAACCTGAGTATAGTCCAAGGCTTCCTTGATTAAATGCAGATTTTCGGACTTATAAGATTCCAGCGCCATTCGTTTACTCTCCTTATTTTCCTTACAAGCGGGTTATATTCATAATTAAATTATATGATGTTCCACATCATGTGTAAATAGAAGTGGTTCTGAATTCCTCTTTTGTAGAATGCGCTTCATCCTATGTGATTTATACCACGACATCTGATTCATCTATTTCAAAAGGTGCCGGATCATATGCGCGACACCGTGTTCATCATTTGATAACGTCACGTGATCAGCGATTTCTTTTATATCCTGTCTCGCATTCCCCATCGCAACCCCAACACCAGCAGCTCGAAGCATTGATTCATCATTTAAACTGTCTCCTACAGCCGCTGCCCGGCTTAAAGGAATACCTAGTCTTTCTGCCAGCCTTGTTAAAGCCTGCCCTTTAGACGCGTATTTTGAACCAATTTCAAAGTTATGATCAGCCGAACTGACCAATGTTACATCTGAATCATCACCAAACATATCCCATCCGGCTTTCAATCTGTCTTGAAAAAAAGAAAAACCTAAGATATTGTAAAATGAAAGCTTTCGATCCTCACGAAACAATTCTTTATATGTATCAATATAAGAAAAACCCGACTGGCTGTATTGAACTTCTGCCGCTTGTTTTAAGACATTTTGATCCGTTTCTGGATTTGCACTTTTTAAACGGTCCATTTCAATCGCAAGAAGCTCTCTGCCGCGATTTGGCGTGAAAATGGCTTCGTTTGTAAAGACTTCATAATAATAATCACGTTCTTCAAGCCATGACAGTATGTGTTTAGCCTTTTCTTCTTGTAAAGCAGCTGAATGGTACACTTGTCCAGTTGGATCATGAATTACAGCTCCATTGGCACTAATCACCCATGTATTCATACCAAGCTGGTCAAAAATAGATCTCACATCAAAATACGCTCTCCCTGTTGACACGACAACCTCAATTCCATTCGCAGCTGCTTCCTTTAATGCCTGCTCGTTTTCCTGACTCACTTTGTGTTCACTGTTCAATAAAGTTCCATCTAAATCCGTTGCGATTAATTGAATGTTTGTCATCGTTCTCTCCTTTATGTCTTTATTTTCAACCGACATACCATTAACAAAATCCATCATCATTATGAAATGAGTATCCACTATTTGCAAGAGCTGATCGGTTAAACAGTGAATAAAAGGGTATCCGGCCACGCAAATATGACCGGATACACACAAAGGGGATTCACAAGGGGACACAGACCTATACAAAGAAGCATTGGTTCTATATTACGCAGTGTTCATATGAACAAGGCAGCATCTATCAGCTTTAGCTAGAGGGGGGGCTGTCAGATGATAGACGTTACCTTTTGATTCGGGACTTGCCTCCTTTCCTTTCAGCTACCCCTAGTCTACGGAGAAAGGCCGTATGTGACAAAACAGGAAAATAGCAAAATAGGCCTTCAAATTCTCTATATCCTCATTCATTTCTGTTTTTTACCGCTTGCGTATAAAACATCATCTTGTTTTGTTTGATGAAATACTTATTTTTCATAAATTGATAAAAAATATCTGAATGAATCCAATTACTAGAAGGCATGTGAATATAATCAGATCCGTCCCACGCAAACCAATAAAAACAAAGCCGGCCATCATGAACCGACAGCTGAAACTCAAAACAGTCCATTTGATCCTCGGTGACATATTGAAACGTGAGTGACTCTCCTTCTTCCATATACACATCACAAAATGAAAGAATGTCTCCCCACGAATAAACACGTATATCACTCTTTGCCTTGTCGTCGCCAATATGAATGTTTCTTAATTGATAGGACTCCATAAAACATCTCCTTTCACTCATGTGCAGCTAGTTCTAAGCAGGCAGCGGTTTCATTTATACAGATGTTGTATGCTATAATAATACTTACGAATAATGAACGCTTGTGAGGTGATAAATATGAAAACCTTTAGGCTGATTGATTTAAAAATTGAACTTGATCCACAGCAAGATAAAATGTCCAGCATTCCCCTTCGTGACGGTTTAATCATTAATAAAGAAGACGGTGAAAATCACTGGATGATCGAGGCACTCATTCCAAAGAAACATAGACAGGTGTTTGAGGTACTCTTTCAGCAGCACACAGAAGTGAAGATTCTTGTAACGATCACTAAAGAAAACAACCGCCCTGTTCATCTATCTGTCCAAGTCAAAAACATCGTTGCCTTAGAAGAAAACATTTCTGTGTTACTAGATGGTAAAATGATTACAAATCGTTACAGAACAGAAACTGAAGAAGTATTAAAAGACCTCGTCAAAGAGGGGCTGTCAGGAGAAAAACTACTGGATGCTTTTAAACAAAACACATAAAAAAGAGCGGGATCAGCCGCTCTTTTTCTATTGCACATCTTTAGACTGGCTTTGATTTTTCAATAAATCTCTGATTTCAGTTAGCAAAACTTCCGTTTGATCCGGCGTTTCCACAACCTCTTCTTCCTCAACCTTTTTCCGTTTTAACTTATTCAAATAACGAATAAAGATAAAAATGGAAAACGAGATAATTAAGAAATCAACCACTGTTTGAATGAAGTTCCCATATAAAATTTGAGCAGCTCCGATTTTAATGGATAAACCGCTAAAATCATGCCCTCCAATAATAATACCGACAAGCGGCATAATTAAATCATTCACAAGAGAAGTGACAATTTTGCCAAATGCTCCCCCAATGATGACACCTACAGCCAAGTCAATGACATTGCCCTTGACAGCAAACTCTCTAAATTCTTTCAGCATCCTTTATCACCTTCATCTTTTTTTGTCTAATATGACGTTTTTTTGTCAAAAATGCAAGTCCTGATCCGTTCAGACTGGTTGTTTTCATCTAAAAAAGCGATTCACCCTTGATGAATCGCCAAACAAATCATGATACTTTAGGACCAATAGAAAATGTAAGTTCTGCTTCACATGCCACTTCGCCATCTACAGTGGCTACGGCTTTTCCTTTTGCAACAGGACCGCGGAGGCGCGTCACTTCAACCTCTAAACGAAGCTGATCGCCAGGCTTGACCTGTCTTTTGAATCGGCAGCCGTCAATTCCAGCAAACAAACCAATTCTCCCTTGGTTCTCTTCTTTACCTAAAATGATGACCCCAAAAACCTGAGCAAGCGCTTCTACGATAAGCACACCCGGCATGACTGGATATCCTGGGAAATGACCGTTAAAAAATTCTTCATTTACTGTTACATTTTTGATTCCAACCGCTCTTTTGTCACCATCAACCTCTAAAATACGGTCGACCAATAAGAATGGGTAACGGTGTGGAATAATGTCTTGAATTTGCTGAGCATCAAGCATATCTTGATCTCTCCTTCTTTTCTATATCGCTGATCTTCATTTGATTCCTATAGAAGTATATTATGAATGCTGGCATTTTTCAATATTCGCCTTATGCATATGGTAAAAAATAGAATCTATCATTACCAATTGTCATCAAATATAATCCACACTACACTCATTGTTTTTTCACAAATATGGTAATATATATTACATCATTGATTGAATAAGAGGGTAAAAATGAATTTTATGAGCGATAAATCCATAAAAAAACTTCTCCATTCCTGGTATACAATGCTAAAGCATCGACATTTTTCGAAGGCTGAAGAAATCAAAAAAACACTGCTAAAATATAAACGCAAATTATCAAAAAAACAGGAACTCTATTTCCATTATCAGCTGATGCTTTTCCGTCATCAGCTCTGGATGAATCAGACAGAGGACTTAGAAAAACTCAAACATGAACTGCTGCCCCACAAAGATGATATGAACGAAGAACTGCAATATTATTTTTATTTCTTTCTCGGATTATATGAATCTTTAAAAAGTGATCAAAATGATGCGATTCATTATCTCGAACAGGCAGAGGAACGACTGCCATTACTTAACGATGAGCTGGAGGAAGCAGAGTTCCATTTCCGTACAAGCGGTGTTTATTATAACAACCGTTACTCGTTGTTATCGATTCGTCATATTCAAAAAGCCATGGATATTTTTGCAAAGCACGGAGATATCCATAGCATCTATCGGTGTAAAATTGTGCTCGCTCTTAACTATAGCGACCAAAAAAAATATAAGGAAGCGGAAGATATTTTCATTGAAATTATTGATTATGTGAAAAAAATTGATGATCAAGAGCTGCTCGGTATCGTTTATTATGATGCTGGCTTTATTCAGTCAAGACAAAACCGTCATAAGGAAGCGCTGGAATACTTCAAAAAAGCGCTTCGTCTTCCAGCATACCGAAAGTCAGCACACTCCTATGTATCGTGCCTATACGAAACTGTGCGTTCCTGTTTTAAAGAAAATTTAACCGATGAAGGGATGAAATATATTCAAAAAGGACTGAAAGAAGCCGTTGCTTCCCAGTTTGATATATTAAGAATGAAGTTTCAAATCTTATCTCTTCTCTACAGCCAAACGCCAAAGGCAGATGAGCAGATCGCCACTCTCGTCACATGTCTTGAACGAAAAGAAGCCTGGATTGATCTTGAGGATCTGCTTGCTGATGTCTCAGATTTTTATAAAAAAAAGGGCGACTTTGAGCGAGCCGCCTTTTTTATCATGAGAGGCTGATACCAGCCTGCTGATTATCGAATTGTATTAATTAATCCCAGCATTTGATCGCCCATCGTAATCGTTCTTGAATTCATCTGATAGGAACGCTGTGTTGTCATGAGGTCTGTTAATTCTTTCGACATGTCCACATTTGACGTTTCCAGTGCACCTTGCTGAAGCTGAATCGCCTCTCGGTTTGCTCCATTTAGTGCAGTTAATGCGCCTTGATAGGTTCCGTCGACCGAGAACAAATTATCTCCTTCAGAGACAAGTGCTGACGAATTATTGACTTGTACAACGCCTAGATTCACTTGCTGATTCGGTTGATTATCTCTTGAAATCGCCGTAAGCCGTCCATTTTTATCGATTGAAATATCACGGAAATTCGCATTTAAGACGATTGCATTCCCGTTTTCATCAAGAATCGGATAGCCTTCGCTCGTGACAAGCTGCACTTGGTTACGGTTATTGCCCGGCTGCAAGTAGAGTGAGCCATCTCTTGTATAACGGATATTACCGCCGGCGTTGACCTGCAAATACTGCGACGGCGCTCCGAAGGCAACATCAAGATCACGTCCTGTTTCTTTAATCGAGCCTTGCAGCGAGTTAATGGACGCATTGACCATTGTCCCCGTTCCAAGCCTTAACCCAGCAGGTGTCAGACGACTGTTTGCCACCTGCTCATTTTTTTCATCTACCTGATTAAACTGCTGTCTGATCAGCTCTGAGAAACGGGTATTTTTCGCACGGTACCCTGTTGTTTCACTGTTCGCGATGTTGTTGCTGATGATGTCAAGCTGCTTTTGCACTTCATTCATTGATACAGCTGCGTTTATCATCGTTCTAAGCATAATTATCCTCCTTTCTTTTTCATTTCTTGATTAGTACACTCTGCCAATTTCATTCACTGCTTTTTCTAAGCTTTTATCATACGCCTGAACCACTTTTTGATTTGTTTCAAATGCTCGGTAGGCCGTTGTCATATCTGTATATGATTTCGTCACATCCACGTTCGACAGCTCCGATACGCCTTGGCTTAACGTATAGGACATTTGACCGTTATTGACTGCACTTGGCAGTGGCTGGTTATCAGCTGTACGGTATAAATCATTTCCTTCACGCGCTAGGTTTCTTGTATCCATCGCAACACGTACATCGATTTGACCAAGATTTTGGCCATTTTCAGACACAGTACCATCTGCATTCACTTTGAAATTCTCACTCTGAACCGTAATCGGCTGACCTGTCACGGAAAGAAGGGCGCGTCCATTAATCGTCAGCTGATTTTGTGCGTTCAATGTAATGGAGCTACTTTTCGTATAACGAACGCCTTCTGGTGTGTTGACCGCATAAAATAGCGCTGATTTCTGATTGGTCTCCGGATTGATCGGCACATTATTTTCAACTAGTGCTACATCTGTTGTTTGATCTGTTGTTTTTAAAGTTCCCTGTGTAAATTGAGGGATTAATTCCTGCATATATGTCCCAGTATTGATTCCACCAATCGGCGATTGCAGTGGAACACTAAAGCCTTTGCCTGAAGATGTTTGGAAACGTCCTGATTCCATTCGGCTCAGCAGCATTTCTGGAAATGCACGCATTGCCCCTTCATCCGCTTTATAGCCTGGGGTATTCGCATTTGCGATATTATTTGAAAGCATTTCTGTCCGCCGCTCTTGAGCGATCATGGCAGATGTTGCGGTGTATAGTCCTTTTAACACGTGCTCACCTCATTCAAATTCTTTCACACGACCTAAACACAATCTTCTATGAAATATATCGGCTGATTAGCAGGGTTCTTTAATAAAAATCCCCCATTCTTTCTAAAAAGAATGAGGGAAATCATTAGCTGAGTTTACGCTTCGGCAGCTTGTCCATATTATCAAGCATCACGCCCGTACCAACTGCTACACAGTCCATTGGATTTTCAGCAACGAAAACTGGTACTTTCAGCTCTTCTGCAAGCAATTGATCAAGCCCGTTTAGAAGAGCTCCGCCACCTGTAATGATGACGCCGCGATCGATAATATCAGCTGATAATTCAGGCGGTGTTCTTTCAAGAACTTGTTTCGCAGCCTGAACAATCGCAGATACAGATTCACGCAATGCTTCTTCTACTTCTTTGCTTGTGACGGTAATCGTTCTTGGTAATCCTGTCACCATGTCTCGTCCACGAATCGAAATCTCTTCGTGACGTGCGTCTGGGAATACCGTTGCAACTTGGATCTTAATATCCTCAGCCGTGCGCTCACCGATCAACAGCTTGTACTCTTTTTTAATGTAGTTTAGAATTTCCAGATCAAATTTGTCTCCAGCCATTTTAATAGAAGAGGCGGTTACAATGTCACCCATTGAGATGACAGCGATATCTGTCGTTCCGCCTCCAATATCTACGACCATGTTTCCACTTGGCTGAAAAATATCCATACCAGCACCAATCGCTGCTACTTTTGGCTCTTCTTCAAGAAATACATGCTTACCACCACTTTTTTCAGCAGCTTCTTTGATCGCCTTCTGCTCAACAGATGTAATATTTGTCGGGCAGCAGATGAGCATACGCGGCTTAGAGAACAGCCCTTTCACATTTAATTTGTTAATAAAATGCTTGAGCATCGCTTCAGTTACTTCAAAATCAGCGATTACGCCGTCTTTTAATGGACGAATCGCAACAATATTCCCAGGCGTACGTCCAACCATACGTCTAGCCTCTTCTCCAACAGCCAAAACTTTCCCGCTGTTTTTGTCAAGAGCTACCACAGATGGTTCATTTAACACAATTCCTTTTCCTTTGACATGAATCAGTACATTTGCAGTACCAAGATCAATTCCAATATCCCTAGCAAACATCTATATATATCCTCCTTGAAAATCTGTTTCCATAGCAAATACCACATTCTGCCCTAATTATATATTCTATCATAATTTGCAGAAAAAAAGATATTTCTTTACAAAAGTCTTTACAAAATTTGTGGTTAGAAACTACCGATATGAGGAAGATATATATATCATGTTTATGAACAAAGAACTAAGCTTACTGTTTCACAGGCTCGCCTTCTAAAATTTCTTCTTTTTTATACTTTAACTTGGTGGCTTCTCCTCCTCGCAAGTGGCGGATTGATTTATGATAATCCAGTATCTCCTTTACTTCATTAGCCAGATCTGGATTAATTTCTGGCAGTCTTTCTGTTAGATCCTTGTGTACAGTACTTTTAGAGACTCCAAATTCTTTCGCAATAACACGAACGGTTTTCTTTGTCTCCACGATATACTTTCCTATCTTGATTGTTCGCTCTTTGATGTAATCGTGCACACCACTCGACCTCCCTAAAATGGATGTGAGAAGTGTGAAATGAGATCCGTATGAAGATTATCCATTTTCAGCGGCGCTTGTTCGTCGTAATTTCTCATCCATTAGGTAGTAAATGCCAAACACGATCCCTCACCTCAAACACTCTCTTTGTCAGGTTTGTAACAGTGTATTAGCATTGAATAGGGAATATGCTAAAAATGAAGATGGGACAAGGGATTTATCAGAAAAGGCAAAACAAAAAATCATTTCGGGGCGCGAAAATTTCTACTTTACAAGAAAGGGTTCAGCACGTAAAATAGAAAAAGTGAATTTATTTACCTAGCTAAATATTTAAAAAAGGTGAGCATATGGATACGTTAAATAGAGAGTGTTTACATCAAATACATCAAGGCGCACGGCTGCTGTCTAAAAAGGCGAACGAAGCGCTTGCTGCTTATGACTTGTACATGTCCCAGTGGACTGTGCTTTTTTGTTTGGATACATTCGGCCCAAAAACCCAAAAAGACATCTGGACATATTTGAACGTCGAAGCACCGACCATCACCAGAACCGTCACCCGCTTAGAAGCAAACGGCTGGGTGAAACGTGTACAAGGCAAAGACAAACGTGAGAATCTGATCGTGATGACAGATGATGCAAAAGCCCGATTTGAAGAAATCAAACGCACGATGGAACAATTTGAAGAAGAATGTCTTTCAGATTTTACCTACGAAGAAAAACAACTCCTCCATACACTTTTACACAAATTATCAACTGAATAGGAAGTGACATACATCATGAACGAACGCATATGGACAAAAGATTTTATCATGATTGTCCTGGTGAATTTATTTACGTTCACCTCTTTTTATGCCCTTTTGACATTACTGCCCATTTACACAATGGATGAACTAAATGGAACAGAATCACAGGGAGGTCTCCTTGTGACGGTCTTCTTATTATCTGCTATTGTGACAAGACCGTTTTCTGGCGCCATTATTGAGAAATTCGGCAAAAAACGGATGGCGATTTTCTCTTCTACAGCCTTTGCCTTACTCACTTATTTATATATTCCGATTGATCAATTCCAAACGCTCCTTGTGCTGCGTTTCGTACAAGGGATCTTTTTTAGTATTTTGACGACAGTTGCCAGTGCCATTGCGGCTGATATGATCCCGAAACATAAACGCGGGGAAGGACTCGGATACTTTGTGATGTCTATGAACCTCGCTGTCGTCATCGGTCCGTTTATCGCACTGAATCAAGTAGGAAAAATAGGATTTCATTCCTTATTTCTTCTCTTTTCCATTATCGTGACGATCGGAGCTGCTTTTACGATGCTGATTAGACAGCCAGAGCCTGAAAACGGTGGAAGCATTGTCTTCCGATTCACGTTTTCGCATCTGTTTGAAAAAGGCGCATTAAAAACAGCGGCCGTCGGCATTATTATTTCCTTCTGTTATTCGCCGATTATTTCATTTATTTCAGTTTATGCCAATTCACTTCATTTGATGGGTGCAAGCAGTTATTTCTTTATTGTATTTGCGGCTGCAATGCTTGGATCACGTCCATTTACAGGCAGACTTTTTGACCGGGTTGGAGCTCACGTTGTGATCTATCCTTCGATTGCCCTTTTTGCCATTGGTTTATGGATGCTGACAGCGACACATTCCGCTACAATGCTTCTTCTATCAGGCGCTGTGATTGGACTTGGCTACGGATCGCTCGTGCCATGTTTACAAACACTTGCGATTCAGCACTCACCAGCTCATCGTACGGGATATGCGACGGCTACTTTCTTCACCCTGTATGATACAGGTATTGCTGCCGGCTCATTTGTCTTTGGACTCCTTGTCAGCTTCACAGACTTTTCAAATGTGTACCTCATTGCGGGTATTGTGGTCTTACTGAGTATGGGCGTTTTTTATTGGAGCGAACGAAAACCCCAGGAAGCAAAAGCACAAAAGATCTCCCTTTCAGAATAAAAGGGTACTATTTTAAACTTCGCCGGAAACATGCTAAAATATAGGATATTCCAAATAGAGCATAAAGGCTTTGTTGAAAAATAGTTAGCATTAAGCGAAAGTATAGGTGATGTTTTGAATTACGAATTGTTTAAAGTCATACACGGGATGGCTCACCATTCTGAGTTTTTAGATCAGGCCATGATCTTTATTACGAAAAAGGCCATTCTTGTGTACGCCCTTGTCTTATTGATTTGCTGGTTTTTAGGGAATCACAAATTTAAGAAGCATGTCTTCTTTTCCGGTGTAACAGGCATTGCAGCACTTATCGTCAACTTTGCCATTACATTGTTTCATTATGAAGAGCGGCCGTTTGTGGCGCATAAAGTCGACACACTCATCCCGCACTCAGCAGACGCTTCCTTCCCAAGTGACCATACAACAGGTGCATTGGCTCTTTCACTAGCCATTCGATCTCGTAATAAAAAGCTCGGCAATATCTTGCTCGTCTTTGGATTACTTACAGGATTCTCCCGCATCTGGGTCGGTCATCATTATCCATTTGATGTTTTAGGCAGCTTGGTCGTATCGATTGTGGTTGTCTTTATCATGAATAAATTATGGAAGTTCTTTGACTCTCCTATTGATCGCATCGTAACATTTTACGAGACAATTGTAGGGAAAATTTTCAGAAGGAAGACAAAGGATCAGGGCTCAGACCTGTCCAACTCTTAAGCGGCCTTGCGATAACGTGATGAAGATTCTTCTCTCACTTATCGCGCCGCTTTTTTTATTGGCTGTCTCCCTCTAATCATACTTGAAAAATAAAGACTGACGCCAATGCCAATAAGAGAAATGATGATCAACGTCCAGCCTAATTGCGCAAAATGAGCACCAGCAATTTCATCCCCAAACAGCATACCAAGCACAGCAGACGACAGAATAGAACCAAGGTAGCGGCATGTTTGAAAAAGTCCAGAGGACGTGCCAATCATTTGCTGAGGACTTGCCTTGAGCATCGCAGCTTGAAGCGCAACATTCCCAATCCCATAACTGAGCCCGAGCAGCGCTAGAACCAATCCTTTTCCCCATAATGGCGCAGGAATAAAAAAGAAAGTCATGGCAGACGCTCCAGCCAGCATCAATACTGCACTCGCTAAAACTGGATGGCGTTCATCCCCGCGATCCACCCACTTTCCTGTCAGCGGCGACACAATAATGCTCACCCCTGACATACACAGCATAAAAAGACCCGTCATCTCCACACGCCAGCCTAACTCATCCTGAAAATAACTCGGCAAACCAAAAAAGAGACAATAGAAAAAGATATTTAAAATGATAAATTGCACATACACAAGTGACAGCCGCTGCTCTTCTCTGAACATCCGTATTTGAATAAACGGTTCATCCACCTGATACTCCCACCAGATAAAAGCGCCTGCACTCAGGAGACAAAGAATGCCTTGAACATATTGAATGCCATCACCCAGTGATAATAAAAATGAAAGCAGGAGAACAATGCAGACGGTAAAAAGAAGCATCCCTGGCAAATCGAGTGTTCGCACAGTTTCGCCTATGCGCAGCTTTCTCTTCTTCTGCTCCTTCGGAAACAACAATAGACCGAGAAAGAAACTAATCAAAATAAACGGCAGATTCACTAAGAAGATAGCCGGCCAGCCGCCAATGGTCATCAGAAATCCGCCAAGCGTCGGTCCAAGCGCCGTCATCGCTGAAGCAAAAATGGACAATACCGCTAACGCCGAAGCCTGTCTTTCTTGAATATGATCCCGAATGAGTCCGACCCCAGAAGGATAAATGGCACTGCTTCCAATCGCCTGTAACAAACGGATCACAATCAGCACCGCAAACGTTGGGGCAAACGGCGCGCAAATGGCTGAGAGTGCGACAAGAACCAGACCGAATAAAAATAAGGTTCTCCGGCTCATCACATGATCCCCAATCCGGCCGCTCACTGGCTGTGTTACTGCACTGGCTAAATAAAAAGAAGAAATAAGCCAAGATACGGTCGTAAACGACAAACCGAATTCATGCTGAATTTGATGCAAGGCCAAAGAAATCATTGATGAATTCAGCGGATTCAACATCGTTCCAAAGGCAATAGCGGTTAAAAAAACTTTTCGATTGTCTCTCCACTTGTTCATACACTGACCTCCTTTTTGCAACCCTTTCGTTATTATGAGATTCATTTCCCTTTTTTACCCTAATCAATTCAAGTTCTCTCTTAGAAAAGCAAGACATACATTCTAAAAAGGACGATTGTTGGAATAACACATATAAAATTGAGAATATGAGGAACAAATGGTAAGATGCTACACATATTGAAAAGCCTACTTTCTCCTTATATGGAGAACGGCTGAAAAGGAGGAGAAGCTTATTATTAAAAAAAGACGGTTTTGGGTCCCAGCCCTTTTCTCGGTTGCAGTATTACTTCTGTCTTCGTGTGGTTCAAATGAAACAAATGGGAACGGAGATAAACGTAATTCTACAGCGAAAGGGTCGCCAATTTTGGAGGATGGAAAATTTATTTTTGCAGCATCAGGTGAATTTCATCCGTTTAGTTACATGGATGGAAATCAGATGTCCGGCTTTGATATCGACGTAGGCAATGCGATTAGTGACAAACTAGGTCTTGAACCTATACAGAAAAAATATAAATTCGCAGGCATCGTCGAAGGCGTGAAAGCAGGTAAATTTGATGCGGCAGTTGCAAGTCATACCATCAATGAGGAACGAAAAAAACACGTCCTTTTTTCTAAGCCCTATTACTACTCTGGTCCGCAAATTTTCACAAGACCCGGATCAGACATTCAGCATGCTGATGACTTAAAAGACAAAGAAATTGCTGTATCCAAAGGATCGTCCTACGCTGATATTGCTAAGGAACATAGCGGGCAAGAACCAAAATATTATGATAGTGATGTCGTCGCCTTAGAAGCACTGGCCAACGGAAAACACGATGCAGTCGTAACAGATTTCGCCACAGGTGCAGAAGCGATGAAGAAAAAATTGAACATCACAGCGCAGGAAAGACTCGGACAAAGTGAGCAGGCAATTGCTGTATCAAAAGAAAATGAACAGCTCATAAAAGAGATCAACGATGCGATTGACGCACTAAAAAAAGACGGAACATTAAAACAAATTAGCGAAAAGTACTTTGATGAAGACATCACGGTCAAACAAGATTAAAACCACGATTGTGCGCCCTTTTTATAGGCGCACTTTCTTCAAATGGAGATGATTGTTTTGCCTACCCTATCACACTTTTTTCAGACACTGATTGATTCAAGAGGTATTTTCTTAGAAGGAATGCTGATCACCTTACAGCTCACAGTGATCAGCATCTTCATCGGTATGTTCATCGGGCTTTTCTTTGCTTTATTGAAAATATCCCGCATAGCCGTTTTCGGTTATATCGCCAATGCCTATATCTTTCTTGTACGCGGAACACCACTTATTGTTCAAATTTTCATCCTATACTTCGGCCTCACAGAATTGAATATACCCGACTTCTGGGCTGCTTCCATTGCGCTCGCCTTTCATAATGGGGCCTATATAGCCGAAATATTTAGAGGTGCTATCCAATCCATCGATCAGGGGCAAAAAGAGGCAGGACGCTCTCTTGGCATGGGTCGTTTTTTAACAATGAGGCGCATCATTCTCCCGCAAGCGATGCGGCGTGCCCTCCCACCTCTTGGCAACCAGTTCATTATCGGCTTAAAAGACTCATCACTCGCCGCCTTTATCAGTGTCAATGAACTATTTAATGTCGCCACCACGCAAGGCTCCAACAGCTTTGACAATATGACGTATTTACTTGTTGTAGCCGTCTATTACTTAGTTCTTGTCCTGCTGTTAACATTCGCTGTCCAAACCTTTGAGAAGAAACTATCAGCCAGTGACCAATAGGAGGAGAAGCATGACAGAATCAAAGGAAATCATTCGTGTTGAAAAACTCAATAAATATTTTGGAGAGCTTCATGTTTTAAAAGATATCAATCTCACCGTTTATGAAAATGATGTGGTCGTCTTAATTGGCGCAAGCGGTTCTGGAAAAAGCACCTTGCTCCGCTGTATGAACTTTTTAGAAATAAAAAATGATGGAGACATTATCATTGATGGCAGTCCTGTTCATCCAAAGCGCGATCAATTAAACGAAATGAGACAAAAAATAGGGATGGTGTTTCAGCATTTTAATCTTTTCCCACACAAAACTGTGCTTGATAATATCATCGAAGCGCCTGTTATGGTGAAAAAAACAAAGAAAGCGCAAGCCATCGCTGAAGCCAGCGCCTTGCTAGAAAAAGTCGGGCTTGCGGATAAAGCCAACGTATATCCTTCTAAACTATCAGGCGGCCAAAAACAGCGTGTAGCCATAGCAAGATCCCTCGCCATGAAGCCTGATGTCATGTTATTTGACGAACCTACGTCTGCCCTTGATCCAGAGCTTGTAGGCGAGGTGCTGCAAACGATGAAAAGCCTCGCAAAAGAAGGCATGACCATGGTCATCGTCACACATGAAATGGGCTTTGCGAAAGAAGTTGCCGATCGTGTCGTCTACATGCACGAAGGCCGCATCGTCGAAGAAGGCGTCCCTTCGGAATTGTTTGATTCTCCTAGGGAGGAACGTACAAAACTGTTTCTTAGCTCCATTTTATAGGTCAAACGCCCTTCATTTTTAGTGCTTAACTTACGTTTTTGCTCATTTTTCACGAACTTTTCATCCATTTATATTGATCTTAACCAAAAAACCATGTCAGATAAACTTACATGTATATGTTATATATGACTTTTCTCTCTATAATGAAGAATTAAGAAAACAATAATTCTGAATGATTCGGGGGAATGCAGCATGCAAATGGGTGATACAGTATTTATGTTCTTCTGCGCACTACTCGTGTGGTTAATGACACCGGGTTTAGCTTTATTCTACGGAGGACTCGTGAGAAGTAAAAACGTGTTAAGCACAACCATGCACAGCTTAACGTCACTAGCGATCGTTTCAATCGTATGGATCGTATTCGGTTATTCCTTAGCGTTTGCACCAGGCAATGCATGGATCGGAGGATTAGACTGGGTGGGCCTGAAAGGCGTAGGCTTTGAGCCTGGTTCCTATAGTGAGACCATTCCACATTCATTGTTCATGATGTTTCAAATGACCTTTGCCGTCTTAACAACAGCCATCATCTCAGGGGCCTTTGCTGAACGGATTCGCTACTCAGCAGTCGTTGTATTTACACTTCTTTGGGTCACATTTGTATATGCTCCAGTCGCACACTGGGTATGGGGCGGCGGTTGGATTGGCGAGATGGGTGCGCTTGACTTCGCAGGCGGAAACGTGGTTCACATCTCATCCGGTGTTGCGGGTCTTGTCGTGGCGATTGTGCTCGGGAAGCGTAAAGAAGCAGCAAGCTCTTCTCCGCATAACTTGATCTACACCCTTCTTGGCGGAGCTGTCATCTGGTTTGGCTGGTTTGGTTTTAACGTGGGTAGTGCTCTTACATTAGACAGCGTGGCCATGTTTGCCTTTATTAACACCAATACAGCTGCTGCTGCAGGAATCATCGGCTGGCTGTTAGTAGAGTGGATGATCAACAAAAAACCGACCATGCTCGGCGCGATCTCTGGAGCCATCGCAGGTCTTGTCGCCATTACACCTGCCGCAGGCTTTGTTACACCGTTTGCTTCTATTATAATAGGAATCATTGGCGGAATCGTCTGTTTCTGGGGAGTCTTTTCACTCAAAGCCAAATTTGGCTACGATGACGCACTAGATGCATTCGGCCTTCACGGAATTGGCGGTACTTGGGGAGGAATTGCAACAGGACTTTTCGCCACAACTTCTGTCAATGACGGCGGAGCCAATGGCTTATTTTATGGAGATCCCAGCTTACTTTGGAAGCAAGTGGTCGCGATTGTTGCCACGTACGCTTTTGTTGCCGTTGTGACATACGTGATCATCAAAGTGGTCAATGTCTTCTTCAAAATTCGTGCAACCGAAGAAGAAGAATCAGTGGGTCTTGATTTAACCATGCACGGTGAAAAAGCTTATCAAGATTAAAGAAAAAGGGGTGTCTCTATGAGCAAAATGTATAAAGTGGAGATTGTCACACGTCCAGCTAATTTTGAAACATTAAAGGTGGAGCTTGGAAAGATTGGTGTCACCTCGATTACCTTTTCAAATGTACACGGCTGCGGCTTACAAAAGGGACATACAGAGCTATACCGCGGCGTCAAAAAAGAAAGCAACGTGTACGAACGATTAAAGATCGAAATCGTCCTAAGCAAAGTACCTGTCGAACAGGTCGTTGAAACAGCTCAAAAGGTACTTCGTACAGGCGAACCAGGGGATGGGAAAATTTTTATATATGAGGTAGCGAATACAATCAACATTCGGACAGGTGAAGAAGGACCTGCCGCCCTATAGTGTATCCTCCGCCACTCGGCGGAGGATCTTTTTAAGCAGAAAAAACCTCTGCATATTCATATACACAGAGGACCTTGTAAGACATTAAGATTGTTTTGTTTCTTCTGACTGACTGCTGTCTTTAGAGGAATCAGAAGACTTTTCTTGATCAGAGGATTTCCCCTTCTCATCAGACTTTTCTTCAGATTTTTCTCCAGCTGGCTCTTTGGCTTTATCTTCAGCAGCAGGTTCTTTCGTTTTTTCCTCAGTCTTTGGCTGAGCAGGTTCTTTTGCTTGTTCCGTCACTTCTTGCGCTGCTTTTTCAATTGTAGAAACAGGCTTGTCAATGAAGCTAAGCGGATTAAGCGCTAAACCTTCCATACGAATTTCAAAATGCACATGGTTGCCGCTTTCAGCACCATATAGATTTTTACCAGAAGCACCAATGACATCATTCTGCTTGACTTCATCGCCTTCTTTGACACTCAGTTGTGACAACGATTGATAAACAGTCGATAATCCATCTTCATGTTCAATTTCAACAACGTGACCAAGAACTGGATCTTTTTTCGCTTGAACCACTGTTCCACTAAGAGCAGCTGTGACATCAAACACTTTGCCATCTTTATCTGCAAGATCAATACCTTTGCTCAAGGTATAGGTGTTATTATAGTTTACAAGTGCTGCTTCTTTTTCTTTTTGGTCAGCATCTGCTTCATAGAACTTTTTCACGATAGAAACATTATCAGAATTCTGGACCGGCATTGCGACATTTTCAATTGGCTTTCCAACTTCAACGGCATCATCGCGCTGTTCTTGCCCTGTTTGATTTCCATCAGATAGTTGGTCTTTCACATCTTTTGATACAGCTTGATACCAAAGAACGGCTGTTAACACGACCGCTGCGCTGACCAAGTAAATAGCAGGGAATACCCAGCGCTTACGGAAAAATTGCTGAACTTTTGTGATTTTGGAAGTACGTTTCTTTTCTTCCTCTCTCATTTTTCATCACCTCAGCAACATTCTGAACACTTTTCAAAAAATATATACACACGAAATCATTTTTCTTTTTATTTTGCGCAATCGCATCAATAATATGTATGATAAATGAAAAAAAGATGGGGGACTTAATTGTGAAAACTTTCAACCGTATAGCAACAGAAGATGACCTCAAAGCCATCGTTGATATCTACAATTCAACCATTGCTTCAAGAGAAGTGACCGCTGATACAGAACCAGTTTCTGTCGAGGACCGCCGGCAATGGTTTTTGAATCATTCCAAGAAAAGGCCTCTCTATGTGAAAACAGATGAGGATGGAAATATATACGGCTGGCTCAGCTTTGAAACGTTTTATGGAAGGCCTGCATACAACGGGACCGTTGAAATGAGTATCTATTTAAACCAAGACTATCGAGGAAAAGGCTTAGGATCACTTTTCTTGCAAGAAGCCATTGATTTAGCACCCTCATTAGGCATTCGAACGTTACTTGCCTTTATTTTCGGGCACAACGAAGCCAGCATTCGACTATTTAAAAAGCACGGCTTTGAGACATGGGGCCACCTGCCACGCATCGCAGAAATGGACGGCAGCAGATACGATTTAGATATCCTAGGAAAAGAATTATAAAACGAGCGTCTTCTTGAAAAAGAGACGCTTTTTTTATGACGCAAGTCACAGCTGTAAAAAGTGTAGTAAAGAGAGAAACAATATAATCAATCAACATTCACTCTTCCTAAAGCACAACTTACTCAAGTATGATAAAGAGTGAATACATAAAGGAGTGAACACCATTGCAACAAACTGAGAAAATCATTCAATCTCTTCATTCAATCGTAAAGTGGGGAAAGGTTGGTAGTATCTTTCTCTATATTTCAGGCGGTCTGGCTATTCTTATTGGTTTTTGGCTTGTTCTTCCTGCAGCCCTTGGCGTCTTCCTCATTATGATGGGCATTCATGTACAAAAATCTGTAAAAGCAGCTGAACACTTGATTCAGGCTCCAGATACTTCTTACGAAGAATTATTAGAACAGTACGCTAAGATGATGAAAATGCAAACATTGTTTGCCATTTCAAGTATTGCCGCAGTTATTCTTTCATTCATTGCCATCGTTTTGATACTTATACTAGGCGGGTTAGCCTTCCTCCAAGAAATTCCTTATGATGTCCAGCAGTATGAAGGTGATTACGAACAAGAACTCGGTGACTTTTATTAATGGAGAGGGGTATCAATAGTCATTAGATACCCCTTTTGTTTTTATCATTTGACTTGGATCATTCTCCTATGCTTGACATTCAGTCTTGATCATTTTAAAATACAAATCGTAACTATTACGAATTAAAGGAGGATCCTATTACTTATGCGCGTGAATATTACGTTGGCCTGTACTGAAACAGGTGACAGAAACTACATCACAACAAAAAATAAAAGAACGAATCCTGACCGATTGGAGTTAAAAAAATATTCTCCTCGATTAAAGAAATATACCCTTCATAGAGAAACAAAATAAATTTTTTAGATTACAAATCGCAATGATTACTTTTTAAGCGAGGCGGAAAACAAAATGATCGTTTTCAAAAGGACAAAAACAAATGAATAAGCGTATACCTGTTACAGTATTAAGCGGCTTTTTAGGAGCAGGAAAAACAACGATATTAAATCATGTTCTTCAAAACCGCAAAGGATTAAAAGTGGCTGTGATCGTCAATGACATGAGCGAAATTAATATTGATGCAGAACTAGTCAAACAAGGCGGCGAGCTTTCTCGATCAGATGAGAAACTCGTTGAATTATCTAACGGCTGTATTTGCTGCACTTTGAGAGAAGACTTGTTAATCGAAGTAGAACGCCTTTGTAAAGCGGGTAATATTGATTATATTGTCATTGAATCAACCGGAATTAGTGAACCAATTCCCGTCGCTCAAACGTTTTCTTATATTGATGAAGAAATGGGTATAGATTTGACCCGCTTTTGCCGTCTAGATACGATGGTCACAGTAGTAGATGCAAATCGTTTCTGGACTGATTTCCAGTCAGGAGAGAGTTTATTAGATCGTAAAGAAGCGGTTTCCGATGACGACGAGCGAGAAATTTCCGATTTACTCATTGATCAAATCGAATTTTGTGACGTGCTTATTATCAATAAATGTGATCTAATATCTCCCTCTGAATTAGATCGACTTGAGCATGTGCTGAACAAACTACAACCAGAAGCATCTATCATCAAAACCTCAAAAGGTATAGTACAGCCAGATGACATTTTGAATACTGGTTTATTCGACTTTGAAAAATCAAGTGCTTCTGCTGGGTGGATCAAAGAAATCAACGCAGGACATGGTCAGCATACACCGGAAACAGAGGAATACCAAATTTCATCTTTTGTTTACGAAAGAAGACTCCCTTTTCATACTGGCAGACTGAATGCTTGGTTAGATCAAATGCCTGAGCAGATCGTTCGTGCGAAAGGTTTTACTTGGCTTGCCACACATCATGATTTAACCATTTTAATTTCACAAGCTGGGAAATCTGTTGCGATTGAACCAATTGCATACTGGATTGCTGCTTTGCCTGAACAAGAAAAAGCACGGATATTAAATCAGGAACCAGAGCTTCTAGATGAGTGGGACGCAGAGTTTGGTGATCGCCATACAAAACTTGTGTTTATCGGTGTAGATTTGCCTAAAGCAGAAATTATTCGTACTCTTGATCAATGCTTGCTCACACCTGAGGAATTTGATCAAGATTGGACTACATTTGAGGACCCCTTTCAATGGAAAATACAAAATTAGGCCAGGAGGGTTTTAATTGGCAAAGAAATCTAAGATTGCTAAAGAAAAAAAACGACAGCAGCTTGTATTGAAATATGCAGAATTAAGGAAAGAATTAAAAGAAAAAGGTGACTATGAAGCTTTACGAAAATTACCTAGAGACTCTTCCCCTACCCGCTTAAAAAACCGCTGTGAATTAACGGGCCGTCCCAGAGGTTATTTACGAAAATTCAAAATGTCTAGGATTGCTTTTCGTGAGCTTGCCTATAAGGGTCATATCCCTGGAGTGAAAAAATCGAGCTGGTAAAGAATGATTTGATCTTATCACAGCACTCGTAAAAGTAAAGCCGCACACAATGAGGGAAAATCTATTTTCCAATCTTTTTGAGGTGCAAAATAGCAATTTAAAAACCAGCAGAGATGGGACTGACCCCCGTTTTTGAGACAGGGATCAAAACACCTTTATAAAACAGCCAGTTGCCGAAACTCTTTTGGTGACTGGCTGTTTAATTTCAATTGAATTCGGATATTGTTATAATAATCAATATA
>NZ_LZRW01000023.1:0-482 GCF_001974945.1 Bacillus sp. I-2
GGCGAAGAAACCGCGCTGGCCGCGCAGGGCCACTTCGCTCATGTAGGTGGCCGTGGTGCCGTACTCCCCCCCCACCGACAAGCCCTGGAACAACCGTGCCGCCAGCAGCAGCGCCGGGGCCCAGGCGCCGATGCTGGCGTAGGTTGGCAGGCAGGCGATGACCAGGGAGCCGGCGCACATCATCAGCACCGAGATCATCATCGAATTCTTGCGGCCATGCCGGTCGGCCACCCGGCCGAAAAGCCAGCCTCCGATCGGGCGCATCAGGAAGCCTGCCGCGAATACCCCGGCAGTGTTGAGCAACTGCACGGTGGGGTCGTCCGAGGGGAGGAACGCCGGCGCGAAGTAGATGGCGCAAAAGGCATAGACATAGAAGTCGAACCACTCCACGAGATTGCCCGAGGAAGCACCGACGATCGCGAAGATGCGCTTGCTGCGCTCCTCGCCGGTGTAATAGGTGGAAGTCATGGCGTGGTTAATTC
>NZ_LZRW01000024.1:0-478 GCF_001974945.1 Bacillus sp. I-2
CGTTCATGCTTCTTGTCGGCGCATTTTCCCTGTATTGGCTTTGGACTCACATTCTCCCGCTGTACGGCAGGCTCTTGCGAAATGCGCCAGTCGTGGAAACGCCGTACCTGGCATTCTGCCTGCTCATGGCACCCCCTGTTGTCCTGATCTGTGCCGTGGGCGGAGCCATCGCATTCTGGACCGGCAAGAAGTTTGATCCGCCTACCCATTCAAGCCTTTTCAGATTCCAGAACCTGATGATTGGCTCGTCGATCAAGATCATCCTGTACGTGGTCCCAGCGTTGATGATCCTGACCACCCTGGCGTTGTTGGCCAGAGGCTATTCCCCCTGCCCCAACCTCCTTGTTTCGGGCTCCGCCTGGCAACTGTTCTGGGTCAACGATGATCGTGTCTGTTTCAAGCCGGACCGCTATATCAACGACAACTGGCCATGCAAGACGATCAACGGAAAAGATGTGTGCATCCAGGTGGATGGGCG
>NZ_LZRW01000025.1:0-468 GCF_001974945.1 Bacillus sp. I-2
CGTTGGAGTCGACCAGGGTCAGGTCGATCTGGCCTTCGTCCACCATGCGCAGCAGGTCGACGACTTCTACCGCGTCGGATTCTTCGTATTCAAGCGCCGGATACTGCTTCTTCAGCGCGGCCAGCTGCTCGGCGTGGCTGCTGCCCTTGAGCACCATGATCTTCTTGCCCACCAGGCCCTTGGCGCTGGTGGGGCGCGGGCGGCCGTTGCGGTAGATCACCTGCGGGGTGACCTGCAGGTACGAGTGCGAGAAGCGCGCCTGGGCCAGGCGGTGCTCGCTGCTGACCAGGCCGGCCGCGGCCAGCACGGGGCCTGCGGGCGTGCCGAGCTGGTTGAACATCTCGTCGAGGTTGTCGGCGGTCTCGATCTTCAGCTCCACGCCCATGTCGTCGGCGAAACGCTTGACCAGCTCGTACTCGAAGCCGGTCTCGCCGTTACGGTCCTGGAAATAGGTGGCCGGGCTGCGCC
>NZ_LZRW01000026.1:0-468 GCF_001974945.1 Bacillus sp. I-2
GAAGGTGGGGCAGATGATTGGGGTGAAGTCGTAACAAGGTAGCCGTATCGGAAGGTGCGGCTGGATCACCTCCTTTCTAAGGATATATGGAGCAGCGTACGTTTTCGTCTTGTTTAGTTTTGAAGGAACTTGCAAAAGATCCTACAACATCATATCTTCGATATGAAAGATGGGCCTGTAGCTCAGCTGGTTAGAGCGCACGCCTGATAAGCGTGAGGTCGGTGGTTCGAGTCCACTCAGGCCCACCATCTTCTATTAAATCGGGGCCTTAGCTCAGCTGGGAGAGCGCCTGCCTTGCACGCAGGAGGTCAGCGGTTCGATCCCGCTAGGCTCCACCAACGTGTTCTTTGAAAACTAGATAACAATAAGTAATACATTCACATTGAATGCAATGCAAAGTTCATCACACATAGTGATTCTTTCTAAAGTAAGAAATGGTTAAGTTAGAAAGGGCGCACGGTGGATGCC
>NZ_LZRW01000027.1:0-465 GCF_001974945.1 Bacillus sp. I-2
CCTCCACCGGACGCAAGCGGCCCGCTGGCCAGCGCTCCAGGTGCGCGGGGCGGGGCAGGCCGACGGCATCGACCACGCGTCGACCGAGGTTGGAGTTGGCAAAGCCGAGATAACGATCGCTCATGTACGGTTCTCCCTGATGGCAAGCTGGCAAGTGTGGACCAACTTTGCATTACGGTCGTTCGGATGCGAAAAAAACACCTAGGCTGTACGAATCATTGATAGCAGGAGGACATCACATGCGTCCAGCGCGCCGGGTCGCGATCATAGGCGGCAATCGAATACCTTTCGCTCGTTCCAACGGCGCCTACGCCACTGCCAGCAACCAGGCGATGCTCACCGCGGCCCTCGAAGGCCTGGTCGAGCGCTACGGCCTGCACGGCCTGCGCCTGGGGGAGGTGGTGGCGGGAGCAGTGCTCAAGCACACGCGTGACATGAGCCTGGCGCGCGAGTGTGTACTGGGCT
>NZ_LZRW01000028.1:0-456 GCF_001974945.1 Bacillus sp. I-2
AGCAGAACCTTGCCAAGACACGCGATACGCTTGACGAAGAGGTCCGCGGCGACGGTCTGCGTCTGATCGTCCCGCAAAAGTTGGGAGCGGGTCCCGCTGCGTTGGTGGATATCGACAAGCGCGGCAGTGGCAGCAGCATCAAGGTGTTCGAGCGGCTCAACAACTTCCCGTTGCGCCTGGGTGATGTGCGTACCGCAGCAACCCAGTGCATCTCCGGTTCTTGATCCAGCTCAGCAAGTGAGCAGTTAGCAGGCTCTTTGCCATTTCCTTGGCCTGCCCGGCGTTGTTTCGGGCAGGTGATAGCCCTACTCTGCGTGGGGTAATAGTTCAAGCCTGAGCTTATGACAAGGAAATGGAGTCCCGTGATGACCCTTCTTAGCCGCTTGCTGGTCAGCAGCCTGCTGACGGTCGCCTGGCTGACGGTGCATGCCGTCGATGGCCAGACCCTCTACAACC
>NZ_LZRW01000029.1:0-431 GCF_001974945.1 Bacillus sp. I-2
ACCAGGTTCTGGCCTTCCACGATATCGCCCCCCAGGCACCGGTACATTTCCTGGTCATCCCGAAAAAACCGATCCGCACCCTCAATGACCTGACCGAAGAGGACAAGGGCCTGGCCGGCCATATCCTGCTCACTGCCCAGCGGCTGGCCAGGGAGCTTGGCTGCGAGGAAGGCTTCCGCGTGGTCATGAACTGCAACGAGCTGGGCGGACAGACCGTCTACCACATCCACATGCATGTGCTCGGCCAGCGCCAGATGCACTGGCCACCGGGCTGATCCGGGGCAAGCCCCGAACCGCCGATTGGGTTAGACTGTCGGGCACACTCTTGCGGAGGTGCCCGATGGCTACCCAACGTCACTACTCGCCGCTCGACCGCTTGTTGCTGCAGGCAGATACCGCCATGCGCACCTTGCTGCCCTTCAGCGGCCAAC
>NZ_LZRW01000030.1:0-423 GCF_001974945.1 Bacillus sp. I-2
CGACATCCGTTGTGCGGGATCGGAGTGATGTCAGAAATACTGGTCACTTTGATACCCAATGCATTCAAAGCACGTACGCTAGACTCACGGCCTGGGCCAGGTCCTTTGATAAGTACTTCAACTGTCTTGATACCGCATTCTTGCGCGGCCTTGCCTGCAACTTCAGCAGCCACCTGAGCAGCAAAAGGAGTCGACTTGCGTGAACCCTTGAAGCCCTGTGCACCCGATGTAGACCAAGCCAAGGCGTTGCCCTGACGATCTGTGATCGTGATGATGGTGTTGTTGAATGAGGCGTGTACGTGCGCAATACCGTCAGAAATATTCTTTTTGACTTTTTTGCGTGCGCGGTTATTCGCTGTTCCTTTGGCCATTTGGCTAACCTTCCTATGATTACCTGATTATTTCTTCAGTGCGATACCAGCA
>NZ_LZRW01000031.1:0-416 GCF_001974945.1 Bacillus sp. I-2
AGGTCTGGGGAGGGCGGGAGCGCAACAGGCGGCGGCGTTTCGACCGGCGCCTCCACCCATTGGTCGCCCTCCTGGCGAAAGGTCTTGGCCCGTGCATGGCTGACCGGGTCACGCTGGAGCACCTGGGTCTGGCCGTCCACCGTGACCTCATCGGCCAGCGTGACGCGTCCGCCCCGGGTCCTGGCCAGGCGTCGCGGCACCTGCCGTGCGGGATATCCCGAAGGCACTGTGACCTGCGGCACGTTCCACTCCTGCTCACGCAACGCAGCACTCAGGGCGTGCTCCGCTGCGTCGGTGAGGGCATCGAGCTGCGCGCTGTAGCGCTTGAGCATCTCGGGCCTGATCACGGGCCCACCCACGCTCCTGAGGTAATCCACCATTGCGGCGGCGGCTTGATACTCCTCGATGATCTCGCC